>CAMBFO010000004.1 GCA_945865675.1 Comamonas sp. lk | reverse complement strand
TGCGCACCCAAGTGCGCTGCCAGCAAGACCAGCAAGCCACAACAAAAACGGGTTTGCCTGCACGCCATGGTCTAGGCGCGCATTAAAGCTTCGATGGCATCGGGCTCGACGGGCACGCCACGGCTGATCAACTCGCAACCCTGCTCGGTCACGATCGCATCGTCCTCGATGCGGATACCGATGTGGTGGAACTGCTCTGGCACGCCTGGCGCAGGCCGCACATAAATGCCCGGCTCAATCGTCAAGACCATACCCGGGCGCAAGATGCGCGCAGGCCGGTCCACAATCGCTTGGCCGGTGAGCGCGTCTTTGCGGATACTGGTGTGACCCAATTGCGAAGGCTCGGTATACGCGCCGCAGTCGTGCACATCGCGCCCCAGCCAGTGGCCGGTGCGGTGCATGTAAAACTGGAAATAGGCGCGCTTTTCAATCACGTCCTGCACCGTTCCCACTTTGTCTTTATCGAGCAAGCCCACATCGAGCATACCCTGGGCCAGTACCGCCACGCTGGCCTCGTGCGGATCGGTAAAGCGCGCGCCAGCATGCGTTGCAGCAATCGCCGCGACTTGTGAAGCTAGTACCAGTTCGTAGAGCGCGCGCTGCGGTCCGGTAAAGCTGCCGTTGGCCGGAAAAGTGCGGGTGATGTCCGAGGCATAGCCATCGAGCTCGCAACCGGCGTCGATCAAGACCAGTTCGCCAGCCCTCACCAGTGCGGTATCGGCCCGGTAGTGCAAGACGCAGGCATTAGCTCCGGCGGCCACGATAGAGGTATAGGCCGGCGACTGTGCCCCATGGCGGCGGAACTCGTGCAATAACTCGGCCTCCAGGTGGTATTCGCGCACCTCCTGGCCAGCGCGCAACATGCGGGCGCTGGTTTGCATGGCGCGTATGTGGGCGCCTGCGCTGATGTGGCCAGCCCGGCGCATAGTGTCTTGCTCGTGCGCGTCTTTGACCAAGCGCATTTCGTCCAGCACGCTGCACAAGTCTTGCTGCCCGCCGGGGCACAGCGTCCCGTAACGCACGCGGTCGCGCAGATTTTGCAAAGCGGTTTGCACACGCGCTTCCAAGCCGCTATGCGTGGCAAACGGGTACCAGGCGTTGTCGCAACCATCGAGCAAGGCGGGCAGACGGGCATCCAGTTCGGACAGTGCATAGGCCTCGTCCACGCCCAACTCGATAGGTGCCGCTTGCGGCCCCAGGCGGTAACCGTCCCAAGTCTCACGCTCCAAGTCTTTGGGCTGGCAAAACAAAATACTTTTGCCTGTGCCGGTGAGCACCAGCCAGGCCCCTGGCTCTGCAAAGCCGCACAGATAGTGAAAGTAGCTGTCAAAGCGGTAGGGGAAATCGGCATCGCGGTTGCGTGGCTGCTCGGGCGCAGTCGGCACGATGGCCAGGCCGCGCGGGCCGATCTGGGCGGCCACCTGGGTGCGCCGGTTGTGGTACAGCATGGTGTTCATAGGTGTGAAGGTGTCAAGGTGGATGAATGGTTGAGCGCTTGCAGGCGCTCTGGCGTGCCCACATCCGTCCAAAGGCCGGTGTACAGGCTGGCGCTCACTAGGCCCTGGTCCATCGCAGCGCGCAACAGGGGCGCAAGCGGCGCTTTGAGGCCCTGCGGATTGCCCGGCGCAATATTGCACCAAGGAGGCGCAAACAAAGCGCAGCGGTACAGGCCGATGGTGCTGTAGGTAGAGCGCGGTTCAAGGCTATCGGCGGGCACATTCAGTGCCAATGCGGATGCCTGCGCGTCACTGGCATCGACCAGTCCTAAACCAAAGTCGCCTTGGGGGTTGTGCGGCGGATTGGGCACCAGCCAAATATGGGCCAGCTTGTCGCTGGCGGCAAAGCGCGCCACGGCCTGGGCGTCAAAGGCAAAGTCTGGCGCATACACATCGCCGGCCAGCACCCAAAAAATCGGGTCGGTGCCCAGGCCCTCGCACAGCAGGGGCAGTGCACGCGCAATGCCGCCTGCAGTTTCCAAGGCCTGACCAAAATCCTGCCCTTCATGGGAATACAACAATGGCATGGGCGCTTGCGGTGCGGCACCCTGAGGTTCGTGCTGCGCACCCAAGCGCGGCGCAAACTGCCCGCCCAGCCAGGCAGTGTTGATCACGGTGCGCGCTACGCCGGCACGGGCCAGCGCGTCCAGATGCCAAAGCGCTAACGCTTTGCCTTGCACCTCCAACAAAGGTTTGGGGCAGTTATCGGTGAGCGGGCGCATGCGCTCGCCGCGCCCGGCCGCCAGCAGCATGGCGTGTACCCGCGGGGCCACGCGCAAAGACTTAGCGCCCGCCAACACTGACCTTGCCAAACACCGATTGCGCCTGCCGCGGCAGGCAGCGCCAATACGCCGGGTGCGCGGCGACTTGGCCTTCGAGCTCGGCAGCGGCCTGCCAGCCCCAGCGCGGCTGGTACAAAAAGGCACGTGCCAGCGCAATCAAATCGGCGTCCCCTCCTTGCAATATCGCCTCGGCCTGCTGCGCCTGGGTGATGAGGCCGACCGCTACGGTGGGCATGCCCACGGCTTTGCGAATGTCCGAGGCAAAGTCAACCTGGTAATTGGGCCCCAGCGCAATTTTTTGCTGCGGCGACACGCCGCCGCTGGAGACGTGGATAAAGCTGCAGCCCAAGGCCTGCAGCTGCCTAGCAAACTCGGTGCTTTGGGCGCAATCCCAGCCGCCCTCCAGCCAATCCGAGGCAGATACGCGCAAACCCAGCACGCCGCCGTAGGCCTTGCGCACTGCCGCAAATACTTCCAGCGGAAAGCGCATACGGTTTTCCAGACTGCCGCCATAGGCGTCAGGGCGCTGGTTGGCGATCGGGGACAAAAACTCGTGCAGCAAATAACCATGCGCGCTGTGGATTTCAATTGCGTCGACACCCATGGCATGCGCACGCTGGGCGGCCAGGACAAACGCATCACGCACCCGGTCCATGGCGGCACGGTCCATTTCTTGGGGCGGCGGCTCTTGGGGCAATTGGGGCCGTGCAGAAGGGCCAAGCGTGGGCCAGCCGCCCTGCGCGCTCGCCAGCAACTGCCCACCGGCCCAGGGCACCGCGCTGGAAGCTTTGCGCCCGGCATGCGCCAGCTGAATGCACACCGCCACTTCGGGCGCGAGCTTGCGGGCGCGGTGCAAATGGGTGCGCAAAGCCGCTTCGGTGGCCTCGTCCCACAAACCCAGGCAAGCCGGGGTAATGCGGCCTTCGGGTACGACGGCTGTGGCCTCAATGGTGAACATGGCTGCGCCGCTATTGAGCAAATTGCCCCAATGCATCAAATGCCAGTCATTTGCCTGGCCCTCTGTGCAAGCGTATTGGCACATGGGCGCAACTACGATGCGGTTGGGCAAAACCAGTGTGGCATCGGGGCCGCGCAGCGTGTAGGGGGAGAACAAGGTACTCATGCAATGGGTCGAAAGTGGTATCAGGCGCATTTTGCAATGATTTGCCCTACAAGGCGGCCGGCCCGGGCTTGCCTGGGCTTTAGCTGCGATAGCGGCCAACATGGCGCAGAGCGATTGACGCTACAGTTAGCACCTAGAACGCCGGGACGCGCTAGCAGCGCTTGCAGCACCTCAGAACTTGCCAAGAATCGCGTTCACCATGATGAAACTTTGGACCCACCTCCTGCTTGCCGCTTTGTTGGTGTGCCCATTCACAGCCGTGCACGCTGCCAGCGTGACAGAGCGCCTGCAATGGCAGGACAAGCTCAATACCGGCATCCTGCCGCCAGCTGACAGCGCCGCGTGGCAAGCAGCGGACAAAGTAATACGGCGCGACTTGGACGCCGGCACCCTGTGGGTGCGCCTGCGTGTCCATAGCCATGAAAGGGAAGACCTCTACCTTGCGCTGCGCCAGGTCCATGTCGAAGATCTCTCGGTCGGCGTGCAGTACCCCGCTGTGGCAGACGGCAACCCAGCTTTGCAAACAGTTCCCCCAGCGATGACCACCCTGAACGCAAAGGATGTTCGTACGGGAAAGCGCTTGCTACGCGGGTTTGACGTGCCCGCTGGCGAAGCTCTCATTTGGATCCGGGTAAGCGGTAATCGCATGGGCTGGTTCGAAGCCGATGTTTTAGACGCCGGCGAACTCGCGCAGCAGCGCCTTGCGGACGGCGCCATGCACGCAATGCAACTGACGTTTTCTATGCTGCTGCTTGCAGCCAGTACCCTGCTGTACTGGCAAAGCGGGAAAAAGGCTTTTTTTCTGATGGGCTTGCTAGGCTTGCTTACGGGGCTCTACCACTTACAACTGGGCGGCGCCTTTACCGGCCTGCTGGGCGATGATTTGCGTGCTTTTGTCAAGCTCAATGCATCGATGACGGTGGTCCTGGACTGTGCGGGACTGTATGCCAGCGCTAAGGTGCTCGCTTCCCCGAGATTCAAGCTACTTTACGCGCGCGGCTTTTCTGCCCTCTTAGGGGGCAGCTTGCTGATGACGGCCCTGGCCTACAGCACCCAGCAAGGCGTGTTCCATCTCGCTGCAGTGGGTTTGCTATCGGTGGCGCTTTACGGCTTTTGCTGGGATTGCGCGAGGCAGTGGCTGCAAGCGCCCGCTTGGCGCAAAGGCTTCTTAAACCACCTACTGGTCGCCGTGTTTTTACTTATGGTGGCTACCAACCTGGGCCTCTGGAGCCATTTATTTGCGTCCTCTATACCCTTGGCCTGGGCCGAGCCCTTGCGCTCCATTAACGTGGCGCTGATCTCCTTTGGCTTGATGTTGACACTGCTTTGGCGCCAGCAAAGGGCGCAATCAGTGAAAGACCGCAGGCGACAGGCCAATGTACAAAAACTGCAAGAACAAAGCAGCATCCGCTTTTTGCAGCAGCTATTCATTTCGATGCTGGTGCATGAAATCAAAACTCCCTTGACGGTTGTCCAATTGGGCACCAGCGCGTTGGTGAAAAAGGACATCGCTCCCGAGCGTAAGCAAGCCTGGGATGTGCGCATGCATACGGCGATCAATAGCATGGTGCACGTTTTGGACAACTGCAGTCAGGCGGATCGCTACGAGGGCGGTGTGATGGCAGTGTCGCTCAGTCATTTTTTACTGACAGATACCCTGGACTTGGTCATGGGCCAGGCATGGGTGCATTCCAGTGCGCAATCCGAGTTACTGCAATTGCGCATTGAAAAGCCGATGGACGATCTGCGCTTGCACAGTGATGCAAGCTATTTACAGATCATTCTCAATAATCTGCTGAGTAATGCGCTGAAGTATTCAGCGCAAGGCAGCCCCGTCCTTTTGCAAGTGAGCCAATTTGCAAGCGGGCAAGGCGCGCCCATGGTCCAGTTCGCCATCCGCAATGTTAAAGGGCCCGCCGGCCATCCGGATCCGGCCAAAGTTTTTGAACGCTACTACCGCTCACCCACCACTAGCAGTATTTCTGGCACCGGTCTAGGGCTGTGGTTATCGCAGCAACTGGCCTGGCGGCTTGGCACCACAATCCAACTCAGCCTGGAAGCCGAACAGGTGGTGTTTTGGTTCACTTTGCCAGTCGATAGCGCTGGGGCTACAAGTGCCTGACAAGCAAGCCATGCGTAGGGATCCACACCACAAGTTCGTGCTATGCCGCTCGCCGACATCATCATCGTAGAAGACAACCCCGCCGTCCGGGAAGCACTTGCCGAGTATTTGCTTGATGAGGGCTTTGCAGTGCGTAGCGCCAGCGATGGCGCTGCCTTGGATCTGCTCTTGCAAGCGCAGGTTGCCGACGCGCTAATACTGGATTTGAACCTTCCCCATGAAAACGGATATGCGATTGCAAAGCGTGTGCGGCAATCGTTCCCCGCTATTGGTATTTTGATTTTGTCGGCCCGCGTGAAAGGCGATCCTTTGGATCCGCAAGCTGCAATAGCCGACCTGCAGCTGGCCAAACCCGTTGCGCCAGGCGCACTGGCCCAGGCCGTGCGCCAAGTCTATGCGCTAGCGATGGCGCGGCGCGGCTAAAACCGCAGCCTTAAGCTTGGCCAAGCATTCAAGTCCTGCCGGCCAATGCGCCGCTAAAATGTTTTTTCGCGCGCCAGACCGGCGCAATGCCCCCAGCCCCTCTCGGAGTCGTTTCATGGCCAATTCCCAGCAAATGGCAAGCGCGATACGCGCGCTTGCCATGGACGCAGTTCAACAAGCCAACTCCGGTCACCCCGGCGCCCCCATGGGTATGGCCGATATGGCGGTAGCGCTATGGGGCCAGCATCTGCAACACAACCCTACCAATCCGCATTGGGCCAACCGCGATCGCTTTGTGTTGTCAAATGGCCACGGATCCATGCTGATCTATGCCTTGCTACACCTGACGGGCTACAAGCTACCCATGGCGGAATTGAAAAACTTCCGCCAGTTGCACAGCAAAACAGCGGGTCACCCTGAGGTGGATGTCACGCCCGGCGTCGAAACCACCACCGGCCCGCTGGGCCAGGGCATCACCAATGCCGTGGGCATGGCGATGGCCGAAAAACTGCTGGCCGCACAATTTAACCGCGAAGGCCATGCCATCGTGGACCACCACACCTATGTATTTTTGGGCGACGGCTGCATGATGGAAGGCATCAGCCACGAAGCCTGCGCCCTGGCCGGCGCCTGGAAGCTGAGCAAGCTGATCGCCTTGTATGACGACAACGGCATTTCCATCGATGGTCAAGTCACGCCCTGGTTTATTGACAACACCGCGCAGCGCTTTGCCGCATACGGTTGGAACGTCATTGACAAAGTGGACGGCCATGATGCCCAAGCCGTATCCAGGGCTATTGCACAAGCCAAAACCAGCAGCGACAAGCCCAGCCTGATTGTTTGCAAAACGTCCATCGGCAAAGGCAGCCCCAACCGCGCCAACACCGCCAAAGCCCACGGCGAACCCTTGGGCGCAGACGAAATCAAACTCACCCGTGAAGCCATAGGCTGGGCGCACGCGCCTTTCGTGGTGCCCAAAGCGGTCTATGCTGACTGGGACGCCAAAGTAGCCGGGCGTACGCGCGAGAAAGAATGGAACGCCCGCTTTGCCGCTTACAAAGCCGCGCACCCGGGCCTGGCCAAAGAATTTGTGCGCCGCATGAAGGGCGACTTGCCCAAGGGCTTTGTACAAACTGCGGTGGACGCGGTATTGGCAGCGCACACCAAAGCCGAAACCGTGGCCTCGCGCAAAGCCTCGCAACTGGCGCTAGAGCATTTCACCGCGGCCCTGCCCGAGCTGCTGGGCGGCTCGGCCGACCTGACCGGCTCCAACCTGACCAATACCAAATCTACGCCCAATGTGCGCTTTGATGCACAAGGGCAATTAGTGCAAAGCGCCGACGCCAACGGACAACTGCATGGCGGGCGCCATATTAATTACGGCGTACGCGAATTTGGCATGGCGGCCATCATGAACGGCATCGCGCTGCACGGCGGCTTTATCCCCTATGGTGGCACCTTCCTGACTTTTAGCGACTATTCGCGCAATGCGATCCGTATGGCCGCCTTGATGAAAAAGCGCGTCATCCATGTGTTTACGCACGACAGCATCGGTCTGGGCGAAGACGGGCCGACGCACCAGTCCATCGAGCACGCAGCATCCTTGCGTCTGATCCCCAACCTGGACGTCTGGCGCCCAGCCGATACCGCCGAGACTGCCGTGGCCTGGACCGTGGCCCTGCAAAATCGCAACAAGCCAACCGCCTTGCTCCTGTCACGCCAAAACATCAGCTACGCGCCCAAAGCGGAATCCCCTGCCGCTCCTGCTGCCTGCGGCCTGGACGCCATCAACAAAGGGGCCTATGTGCTAGCCGAACCTTCCGAAGTCGGCATGAAGAAGAAAACCCAGGCGGTACTGATTGCCACCGGTTCGGAAGTGCAGCTCGCACTGCAAGCGCAAGCCCTGCTAGCTGCACGCAAGATTGCGGTGCGCGTGGTCTCCATGCCCAGCACCACGACCTTTGATCTGCAAAGTGATGCCTACAAAACCAGTGTGCTGCCCGCCGGTATGCCGCGCATCGCGGTCGAAATGGGTTCGAGCGGCGGCTGGTGGAAATACGGCTGCGCGGCGGTAGTGGGCATCGACACCTACGGCGAATCTGCGCCTGCGCCCGCCCTGTTCAAGCACTTCGGCTTCACGCCTGAGAACGTGGCTGACACGGTGCAATCGGCTTTACAGCGCAAGCGCTGAGTTTGCAAATTTTTTTACTTTTTGGAGAATAAAAATGGCTATCAAGGTGGGAATCAATGGATTTGGCCGCATCGGCCGTATGGTGTTTCGCGCTGCGGTGCAAAACTTTTCGGACATCGAGATCGTCGGCATTAACGATTTGCTCGAGCCCGATTACCTGGCCTATATGCTGCGCTATGACAGCGTGCATGGCCGTTTTGCCGGCGAGGTATCGGTCAGGGACGGCGCGCTGATCGTTAACGGCAAAACTATTCGCCTGACGCAAGAGCGCGACCCGACCAACCTGAAGTGGGACGCGGTCGGCGCCGATGTGGTGATTGAAGCCACCGGCCTGTTCCTGGACAAGCCCACCGCCGAAAAACACCTGGCAGCTGGTGCGAAAAAAGTCATTCTGTCGGCGCCCAGTAAAGACGACACGCCCATGTTTGTGTATGGCGTCAACCACGGCACCTACGCCGGACAAAGCATTGTGTCCAACGCCTCTTGCACCACCAACTGCCTGGCCCCGGTGGCCAAGGTGCTGCATGACAAATGGGGCATCAAGCGCGGCCTGATGACGACGGTACATGCTGCCACCGCAACACAAAAAACCGTGGATGGTCCGAGTAACAAAGATTGGCGCGGCGGACGCGGTATTTTGGAAAACATCATCCCATCGAGCACCGGCGCGGCCAAGGCGGTCGGCGTGGTGATTCCCGAACTCAACAAAAAACTCACCGGTATGTCGTTTCGCGTTCCTACCAGCGATGTGTCGGTGGTGGACCTGACGTGCGAACTCAATCATGCCGCCACCATGGCTGAGATTTGCGCCGAAATGAAGGCCCAAAGCGAGGGCGCTTTGAAAGGCGTGCTGGGCTACACCGAAGACAAAGTGGTGGCCACCGATTTCCGGGGTGACGCACGCACCTCGATTTTTGATGCTGACGCCAGTATTGCGCTAGACGGCACCTTTATCAAAATCGTCAGCTGGTATGACAACGAATGGGGCTACTCCAATAAGTGTCTGGAAATGGTCCGCGTGGTTAGTAAATAAGTTCATAACAAGCGCCCTGCTGCCCGCTTAGGCTGCGGGCGGAGCGCCTTGCTAGGCTTCAGGCAGGACGCACGCTGACTTCAGCGCTGCTGATTTTTTGCAGGCCCTGCGCCGTCTCCAACAATAAAGCGCCTTGCGCATCCACACCGCGCGCAACACCGTTGCGGCCATCGCTGCACAGGACCTCGCGCCCGTGCAGCGCATCGCGCGCCCGGTAGGCACTATGCAAGAGGCCTAGGCCCTGGTCGGCAAAATCCAAGACCGCTTTGATCACCGCCGGCGCAATCAGGCCGAATGCCTGTGCCGCGTCGGCATCCGGTATGAGCTCTTGCAGCCAGGCCGGCGGGGTGCGCAAGCCTTGTGCTTCACGCGGTCCGATGTTGATGCCTATGCCGATGACTGCATAGCGCAGCGCGCCCATGCTGGCTGTCTCAATGAGGATGCCGCCAAGCTTGCGCTCGTGCAGCCACAAATCATTGGGCCATTTCAATTGGATATCTGCGTGCAGGCTTTGCGCTACGGCCAGGCCCACAGCCAAGGACAGGCCCGACCAGTCACGAGGCGCCAGGGGCAGGCCGATAGAAAAAGTCAGGGGCAGCGGGCCCGTGCCCTGCGTCTCACTTAGCCATTGCCGCCCCATGCGGCCACGCCCTGCGCTTTGCTGCTCGGCCACCAGGGCTATGGGATCGACGCGGCCCGCGCGTGCGCGCTCCATGAGCGCAGTGTTGGTGGAAGGCAGGGTGGGCAGGATCTCGACGCTAAAGCCCAGCAGCAGTGGTTCCACAGCCTCCCAGACCGCTTCGGCCGGCCAGCGCAATGCCTTGTCAGCGGGTACTCCGCCTGCCATGGCCGCTTAGCGTTTGCGCCAACTGGCGCGTTTGGGGGCCAGCATGGTGCCGCGGCATGGCTTGCTGCCGCACCAGCAGGGGTATTGGGCTTTGAGCTTGCGCGTGAGCGGCTCGTCGGTCACCAGGCCGTAGTCGTAGGTCAGCTCTTCGCCAGCCTGGATGTTGCGCAGCGCTTTGATGAAGATGCGACCCCGCACCTCGTCAGCTTCGCAATTACCATCGCAGGAATGGTTAATCCACTTAGCCGCATTGCCCTGTTGCAGGCCATCGATCACACGCGTGTCATCGATATGGAAGTAAAACGTGTGGTTGGGATTGGCGGGGTCATGCGGATGGCGTATTTGCGCTTCTTCCCAGCTGATGATTTCACCCAGGTACTCGATCAGGGTTTCGCCTTCTGCAAAATCACGCAATGCAAAAACGCCTTTGCCGTGGATGCCCGAGGTGCGCACTGCAAGTCGGCGCTTAGGGGGCGAGGCGGCAGATTTTGGAGACACGGAAAAATTTGGTATGGTGGATCGTATGGGCGCGCATGTGTGCGCCCGTGTGGGTGCGCGCCCGTGCGTGCGCGAGGAAATGGATTGTAGTCATATGAAAAACGATATTGCAGGTAAGACCTTGGTCATTGCAGAAAAGCCGTCGGTTGCACAGGACATCGTGCGTGCGCTCACAAGCAGCGCAGGCAAATTTGAGAAGCACGACGAGTATTTTGAAAACGAAAGCTACGTTGTCTCCAGTGCCGTAGGCCATCTGGTGGAGATACAGGCGCCCGAGGCCTATGACGTCAAGCGCGGCAAATGGAGTTTTGCGCACCTGCCCGTGATTCCGCCGCACTTTGATTTAAAGCCGGTGGACAAAACCAAGACGCGGCTCAACGCAGTCGTCAAACTCGCCAAACGCAAAGACGTGGCGCGGCTGATTAACGCCTGCGACGCCGGGCGCGAGGGTGAGCTCATCTTCCGCTTGATTGAGCAATACGCCGGCGGTGCCAAGCCTTTGGGCAAGCCGGTCAACCGTTTGTGGCTGCAGTCCATGACGCCGCAAGCCATACGCGACGGCTTTGCGCATTTGCGCACCAACGCCCAAATGCAGCCCCTGGCCGACGCTGCGCGCTGCCGCTCGGAGGCCGATTGGCTGGTGGGCATCAACGGCACGCGCGCCATGACGGCTTTCAATTCGCGCGACGGCGGTTTTTTTCTCACCACCGTGGGCCGGGTGCAAACGCCCACGCTGTCGGTGGTAGTGGAGCGCGAGGAGCAGATTCGCAAATTTATCAGCCGCGATTATTTTGAAATCCATGCTGAGTTCGCCGCGCAGGCGGGCAGCTACCCGGCCAAATGGTTTGACCCGGCGCATAAAAAAGATACTGACGACGCCGAGAAAAAAGAAGACCGCCTCTGGTCGCAAGCACAGGCCCAGGCGATTGCCGATGCGGTGCGCGGCCAACCCGCCAGTGTGCAGGAAGAAAGCAAGCCCAGTAATAAAAGCAGCCCCGGCCTGTTTGACCTGACCACTTTGCAGCGCGAGGCCAACGGGCGCTTTGGCTTTTCCGCCAAGACCACGCTGGCGCTGGCGCAAAGCCTGTACGAGCGGCACAAAGCCCTGACCTACCCGCGTACCGACTCGCGCCACCTGCCCGAAGACTATTTGCCCACAGTCAATGACACCATGGCCATGCTCGCCAAAAGCAGCATGGGCCACCTGGCCCCATTTGCGCGCACCGCGATCGCCAAGCACTACATCAAGCCCAGCAAAAAAGTGTTTGACAACAGCAAGGTGAGCGACCACTTTGCCATCATCCCCACGCTAGAAGCGCCCAGCGGCTTGTCCGATGCCGAGCAAAAGCTCTATGACTTTGTGGTGCGCCGCTTTATCGCCGTGTTTTTCCCCGCTGCCGAATACCAAGTCACCACGCGCATCAGCACCGTAACACGAGGCGACCAAAGCCACCAGTTCAAAACCACGGGCAAGGTCTTGGTCGAACCCGGCTGGCTGGCGGTCTATGGCAAAGAAGCCGCCGCCGAAATCGATGACGCCAAAGACGGCGACAAAGGCCAAAACCTGGTGCCGGTGCAGCCCGGCGAAAAAGTACGCACCGACAGCGCCGAGGCCAAAGGCCTGAAAACCCGGCCTCCAGCGCGTTACACCGAAGCGACTTTGCTAGGCGCTATGGAAGGCGCGGGCAAAACCGTAGAAGACGAAGAGTTCAGCGAAGCCATGCGCGAAAAAGGTCTGGGCACACCCGCGACGCGCTCGTCCATTATTGAAGGTTTGCTCAACGAAAAATACATGCTGCGCGAGGGCCGCGAGCTGATTCCGACGGCCAAGGCCTTTCAGCTGATGACGCTCTTGCGCGGCCTGGGTGTGGAAGAGTTGTCCAAGGCCGAACTGACCGGTGAATGGGAATACAAACTGTCGCTGATGGAGCAGGGCAAGATGGGGCGTGCGACCTTTATGGCCGAAATCGCCGCCATGACCGAGCGCATGGTGAAAAAAGCCAAAGAGTACGACCGCGACACCATCCCCGGCGACTACGCCACCTTGCAAAGCGCCTGTCCCAATTGCGGCGGCATCGTGAAAGAAAACTACCGCCGCTACGCCTGCACCGGCAAGTCCGGTAGCGAAGAGGGCTGCGGTTTTTCCTTCGGCAAAACACCGGCAGGCCGCACTTTTGAACTGGCCGAAGTAGAGCAATTCATGCGCGAGAAAAAAATCGGTCCGCTCGATGGCTTTCGCTCCAAAGCGGGTTGGCCTTTCACTTCCGAGATCGTGCTCAAGTTTGATGAAGACAGCAAAAACTTCAAACTTGAATTTGACTTCGGCGACGACAAAGCGGGGCAAGAGTCCGGCGAGCTCGCCGATTTCAGCGCGCAAGAGCCGCTGGGTGGCTGCCCCAAGTGCGGTGCCCAATCCGGCGGCCTGGTGTTTGAACACGGTAAAAACTATGTCTGTGACCATGCGGTCGCCAGCCTGGTGCAAACCGTTCCCAGCTGCGACTTCAAAAGTGGGCAGATCATCTTGCAACAGCCGATCGCACGCGAGCAAATGAGCAAGCTGCTGGCCAGTGGCAAAACCGATTTGCTGGACAAGTTTGTCAGCATGCGCACGCGCCGGGCCTTCAAGGCCATGCTGGCCTGGGACGCTGAAGCAGGCAAAGTGAATTTTGAGTTTGCGCCTAGTAAATTCCCGCCGCGCCCCGGTGCAGTGGCCAAAGCGGCTGCGGCGCGCAGCCGCATTGTGGCGGCATCGCCTGCGGCGAAAGCGGCGGCCAAAAAAGCGAGCGTTGCAGCCAAGAAAAGCGCGGCGACCAAAACCGCCAAGCCCAAGGCGCCGCGTAAAGCCAGCACGGCCGCAGGCAAAGCGCCCAGTGCGGCCTTGGCGGCCGTCATTGGCGGTGAAGCGGTGTCGCGGCCCGAGGTGGTTAAAAAGCTGTGGGACTACATCAAGGCCCAGGGCCTGCAAGACCCCAAAGACAAACGCACCATCCTGGCCGACGCCAAATTGCAGGTGGTATTTGGCAAACCCAGCATCAATATGTTTGAACTGGCGGGGATTGTTGGCAAGCACCTGGGGTGAAAGGCCCCCGTCAAGCAACACTGCTAAGCTCTGGCGCAGCAAGCAGCTTGGAAACCCCGAGCGGCGAGCCTTTGCGGGCCGTCGCTGTGGTGCTTGTTAAGCCACTATGAACTTCACCGAAATAGACGACGACTCAGAACACAGCACGTACACACCGGCGCAACGCGCGGCGGCGGCGTCGCGCAGTACCTGGGTGAGCGTGGTCGTCAACGTGCTGCTCTCCATTGTGCAAATCGTGGTCGGTATCGGGGCCAAGTCCCAGGGCCTGGTGGCGGACGGCATCCATTCGCTCTCGGATTTGGTGTCGGACTTTGTGGTGCTGCTGGCGGGAAGGCACAGCCAAAAGGATGCCGACGAAGACCACCCCTACGGCCACCAGCGTTTTGAAAATGCGGCATCGCTGGCGCTGGGCCTCTTGCTGATGGTTGTGGGCGTAGGCATGGTCTGGTCGGCAGTGGGTAAATTGCAAACCCCCGAATCCATCCCCACTGCCCATGTGGCGGCCTTGTGGGTGGCGCTAGCGGCCCTGGTGTCAAAAGAGCTCTTGTTTCGCTATATGCTGCGCGTCGCAAAGCGCGTTAAGTCGGGCATGCTGGTGGCCAACGCCTGGCATGCGCGCTCGGATGCGGCTTCCAGCCTGGTGGTGGCTTTGGGTTTGATCGGCAACCTGATGGGTTACCCGCTCATGGACCCGATTGCGGCGCTGATCGTGGGCCTGATGGTCGCCAAAATAGGCTGGGGCTTTGGCTGGGACGCCTTGCACGACCTGATGGACCGGGCGGTGGACGAGGATGAAGTACAGGCCATCCGCCAAACCCTGCTGGACACGCCCGGCGTGGCCGGTGTGCATGATGTACGCACCCGTAAGATGGGTGATATGGTAGTGGCCGACGCGCACATCGAAGTCCATGCCATGCTTACCGTCGAAGAGGGCCACAACATTGCTGTAGCTGCCCGCCAGGCCGTCATGCAGCGCCACCGCGTACTCAATCTCATGACCCATGTGGACCCCGCCCACCGCCCCGATGGTGACCACGAGGTCGCTCCACCCCCTTAGCTTTCAATACACCGATTAGGCCACCGATGCATCGCACAATTTTTGATACACCGGTGGTTAACACCCTATTACGTGTCATTTCGATAAGCTTTTTGAAGGCCACGGGCTGGAAAATTGTCGGCGAACTGCCGCCCAATGGGCACAAAAGCGTGCTGATTGCGGCGCCCCACACCAGTAACTGGGATTTGCCCTATATGTTGATGGTGAGCTTCGCGCTGGGTTTGAATATTTACTGGATGGGCAAGGTGCAGCTTTTCCGCTTCCCCTTTGGCCCACTGATGCGCTGGCTGGGCGGCATTGCGGTGCAGCGCGCCAACGCGAACAATCTGGTGGCAGCCTCGGCAGAGGCCCTGAAATCGGCAAACGGGCCCGTGCAACTGGTGGTGCCGCCTGAGGGCACGCGCAGCAAAGTGCGCTACTGGAAAACCGGCTTTTATTACATCGCCCTGGGCGCGCAAGTGCCTATCGTGATGTCATTTCTGGACTACGGCAATAAGGTCAGCGGCCTGGGCCCGGCATTTGAGCCCACCGGCGACATCGAGGCCGATATGGTTCGCATCAAGGCTTTTTACGCGCCATTTAAGGGTAAAAACCCGGACCAGTTTTAATCCGCCCAAGCCACCACAGGCTTAGTGAGAGGCCTTGTTGGTGCTGCTTAAAATTTTGTCGGTGTAGGCAATCGCCAGCGCGCTGAGCAAAAAAGTCACATGAATGATGGTTTGCCACATCATGACGTGGGGCGGGGTGTTGGCAGCGTTGATAAAGGTCTTGAGCAAATGGATGGAGCTGATGCCGATAATGGCCGTGCCCAGCTTGACCTTGAGCACGGAGGCATTGACATGGTCTAGCCACTCGGGCTGGTCGGGATGGCCTTCCAGGTGCATGCGGCTGACAAAGGTTTCGTAGCCGCCCACAATGACCATGATGAGCAGGTTGGAGATCATCACGACGTCAATCAGCGCCAAGACCACCAACATGATGAGCGTTTCATTGAGCGCAGTCAGCGGCACCTCCGACTGGTACCCCATGTTAGTGACCAGGGCCTGTAAGGCCGCTTGGTTGCCAAAAGCGGCCTCCAATAGGTGCAGCAGCTCGAACCAGAAGTGGTAGACATAAACGCCCTGCGCAAGAATGAGGCCCAAGTACAGCGGCAGTTGTAGCCAGCGGCTGGCAAATATCAGGCCGGGGATTGGCTTTAGCTTGCGGGTCGGCTTGCTACTGTCTTGCTTCATGCATGGCCCCTAAATAAACGCCGGATTATCCACGCCGTTCACGGCAGTACATCGACAAACCGCACCGTAAAACAGGCCCCTGGGGGCGTATGGCCGGGGCGGCTGTCGCTCAAGCCCACGCTGGCGCGGTGTTGCCTGGCGATCTCCAGCACAATGGGTAGGCCCAGACCCGAACCGTCGGCTTCATTGCCTAGGGCGCGGTAAAAAGGCTGGAACACCAACTCTTGCTCGTTCAACGCCACCCCAGGGCCGCTGTCTTCCACTTGCAAGGTCAATGTCTTGGCCACCGCGTCGGCCAGCACCCGCACGGTAATCACGGCGGCAACATCGGTGCGCGATTGGCTGTAGTTGATCGCGTTATCCACCAGGTTGCGGACCATCTCTTGTAAGAGCGTGGCATTGCCGTTGATCTTCACGCCCGCGCTGCCCGGCTGTGCCCCTTCGTAGCCAATGTCGATCTGTTTTTCCACCGCACGCGGCGCGCAGTCACGCACCACGTCCATGGTCAGTCGAGCCATATCGCAGGGCTGATGGGCCAATACGGCAGCGCTGCTCTCTGCGCGCGCCAAGGCGAGTAATTGGTTGACGGTGTGGGTAGCACGGATACTGGAGCGGCCAATCTGGCGCAAGGATTGTTTGAGCTCATCGGCGCTGGCGTCCTGGCGTTGCGCTAAATCCGCCTGCATGCGCAAACCAGCTAGCGGTGTTTTGAGCTGGTGCGCCGCATCGGCCAAAAACCGCTTTTGCGTGGCAATGGAATCTTTCAAACGCAAAAGCAAATCGTTCACCGAGGCCACCAGCGGCACCACCTCCATGGGTACGGCCTGCGCGTCCAGAGGGCTCAGGTCATCGGGCTTGCGCGCGCGTATGGTTTCTTCCAGGCGGTTGAGTGGTTTGATCGCTTGCGCCAAAGCCAGCCACACCAGCAGCACCGCAACCGGCAAGACCACAAACTGCGGCAGCATCACGCCCTTGACGATCTCGGTAGCCAGCACGGCGCGCTTGTCCATAGTTTCGGCCACCTGTACCAGCGCCAGCTGATGGCCCGGCAAGTCCAGGCGCACCCACATCGAAGCGACTTTCAGGTCTACACCAGCCAGCGTCACATCGCGCAAACGCACTTCACCCACCGGGTTGCGCTCATCCTGGACGGGCGCTGGTAAATCCGGATCACCCGCTAGCACCTGCCCTTGGGGCCCTAGCACCTGGTAGTACACCGTGTCGCTGTCTTCGGTGCGCAGCAACTCACGCGCGGGCTGGGGTAAGGAGAACTGCAATTGCTCGTGATGGACCGTGATGTATTGCGCCAGCACCCCCGCGTTGTATTCCAGCGCACGGTCAAACGGCTTGCCAGCGATGCCCTGGGCCACCAGCCAAGTCAGAACCAGGCTGATCGGCCACAGCAGCAGGATGGGCGTGAGCATCCAGTCCAGAATTTCGCCGAACAGCGATCGCTGCTCGCTTTGGAAGACTTTCAATTCGGAATTTTTTCCAGGCAATAGCCTAAACCGCGCACGGTGGCGATGCGGATGGGGCCTTTTTCAATTTTCTTGCGCAGCCGGTGGATATAGACCTCAATGGCGTTATTGCTCACCTCTTCGCCCCATTCGCACAGGCGCTCGACCAGCTGGTCTTTGCTCACCAGCCGACCTGTGCGTTGCAACAGAACTTCCAATAAGCCCAGCTCGCGCGCCGACAGCTCCACCATCTTGCCGTCGATGGTCGCCACCCGCCCCGATTGGTCATACACCAGCGGACCGTGCTTGATATTGCTGCTGGCCGCTCCCATGCCGCGGCGCACCAGGGCCCGCGCCCGTGCTTCGAGCTCTTGCAGGCTAAAGGGTTTGGCCATGTAGTCGTCGGCGCCGAAATCCAGACCTTTGACGCGCTCTTCCACACTGTCGGCAGCCGTCAAAATTAGAACCGGCAGCGAGGAGCCACGCGCGCGCAAGCGCTTGAGCACCTCCAGGCCGTGCATCTTGGGCAGGCCCAGGTCCAGAATCAGTAAATCAAACTCGGAATTGGTCATCAAGGCCGCGTCGGCTTCGCTGCCGTTGGCCACATGGTCTACCGCGGCGCCGGCGTTACGCAAGGCACGCAACAAGCCGTCGGCAAGTACCTGATCATCTTCGGCGATCAATATACGCATGCTTGTCTCCTTGCGCTGTGCGCGCTATGTGTGGTCAGTGCGTTGGTGAACCCATTCTAGGCGGCAGCGCCGTAGGCTTCCAAGCCCAGCGCCACCACGGTAGCTACCTCCTCACCCACGGCGTATCGCAACTCGGCTTCGGCCTGGGCCACGCTCTCCTGGTAGGCCGCGAGCCAGGCCAGGCCGGTGGGTGTAAAACACACGCGGCGCGCCCGTGCGTCGTGCGCATCGCCTTCGCGCAACACCATGCCCCAGGCCTCGCACTGCTTGACCAGCGTGGCCATAGCCTGCTTACGCATACCCGCGCGCTGCGCCAACTCGGTCAGGCGGGCGCCCTGGGGCGGCAGGTGGCGGCTGATATGCCAATGTGCCGCCGTCAACTGGCCGCGCTGCGCCAGATTGGACAAACCCAGGGAAACACCAGGGTGGCGCGCCATCAGCGCCATCACCCGCGCGTCAAAGCGCTCCAAAGCCAAGCGCAGCCAATGGCCTACATGGCTGTAGCGCCAGGCATCTTGCGTCAGGTTCAGGGTGTCGGACATTTCGGATATGGTAATACAAACTGACCAATATTTCTATTTACAGGTTTCAATATCCGTATAAACTACTGTTCAAGCATCCAGCCTGTAGTTAACCCCAGAGGTTGGTTTGCTCCAGTAACCCCACCCTTTATGCACAGGAGATAGCCATGGACGCACCCGTTAAAAATTTCGCCGCCAATGCTGAAAAAGCCAAGGCCCTACAAGTGGCGCTTGCCCAAATCGAGAAGCAATTTGGCAAAGGCACCATCATGCGCCTGGGCGAAGGCGAGGTAATCGAGGACATCCAGGTCGTCTCCACCGGCTCGCTGGGCCTGGACATTGCCCTGGGCGTTGGCGGCCTGCCGCGCGGCCGGGTGGTCGAAATCTACGGCCCGGAGTCCTCTGGCAAAACCACGCTCACCCTGCAAGTGATCGCCGAAATGCAAAAGCTAGGCGGCCAGTGCGCATTTGTCGATGCCGAGCACGCCCTAGACATCCAGTACGCGCAAAAGCTGGGCGTCAACCTGCAAGACCTGCTGATCAGCCAGCCCGACACCGGCGAGCAGGCGCTGGAAATTGTCGACAGCCTGGTGCGCTCGGGCGCCGTAGACCTGATCGTGGTCGACTCGGTCGCCGCACTCACACCCAAGGCCGAGTTAGAGGGCGAAATGGGCGACTCCCTGCCCGGCCTGCAAGCCCGCCTGATGAGCCAGGCGCTGCGCAAGCTCACCGCGCACATCAAAAAGACCAACTGCATGGTCATTTTTATCAACCAGATCCGCATGAAGATCGGCGTCATGTTCGGCAGCCCCGAGACCACGACTGGCGGCAATGCGCTCAAGTTCTACGCTTCGGTGCGCTTGGACATCCGCCGCACCGGCACCATCAAAAAAGGCGACGAAGCCATCGGCAACGAGACCAAAGTGAAGGTGGTGAAAAACAAAGTCGCCTCGCCCTTTAAGACCGCCGAGTTCGACATCTTGTTTGGCGAAGGCATCAGCCGCCACGGCGAGATCATCGACATGGGCGTGAACGCCCACATCATCGAAAAATCCGGTGCCTGGTATGCCTACCAGGGTGAAAAAATCGGTCAGGGCCGAGACAACGCGCGCGAGTTCTTGCGTGAAAACGCCGCCCTGTCCACGGAAATCGAAAACAAAGTGCGCGACTCCTTGGGCATCCCGCTGCTGGCGGGCACCCCTGAAGTGCCCGAGGCCAAAGTCAAAGGCGGCAAAAAAGCCGAAGTCGCTGCGTAAAGCCCAATCAGCGCCCCGCCCTCGCAGGGTGGGGCGCTGACGGATTATTCGCAGTTTGCCCCGCTTGTTTGACGCGAACCATGGCCACCGGCCCCAAACCCTCCCTCACCGGCCGCGCGCTGCGCCTGCTAAGCAGCCGCGAACATTCGCGCGCTGAGCTGCAGCGCAAGCTCGCTCCCTTTGAAGTGGCGCCCGGCGAGTTGGCCGCCGTACTGGACAAACTCGCCGCCAAAGACCTGCAAAGCGAGCAGCGCGCGGTCGATTCGCTCGTCCACCGGCGCAGCGCCAAGCTCGGTAGCGCGCGCATCCGCCAAGAAATGCAGGCCAAAGGCATGGAGCCCGAGGCCATGGCCCAGGCCCTAGACCAGCTACGCGCCAGCGAACAGACCCGCGCCCTTGAAGTCTGGCGCAAAAAATTTGGCGGCCCCGCCAGCACCCCAGCCGAACGCGCCAAGCAAGTGCGCTTTCTAGCCAGTCGCGGCTTTGGCGGCGAGGCGATCGCCCGCGTGATGTCGGGCGCCTTCTATGAAGATTAAGATAAGCTTCTCCAAATGTGTAGCTAAATAGGAGTTGGCGCGATGAAAAAGTTGTGGGTCGAAAACCGGGGCTTCATTCTTTTCTTGTTTTTATTCGGGCTCTTTCGCACCGCCATCGCCGACTGGAACCCGATTCCCTCCGGCTCCATGCGCCCCTCCTTGCTCGAAGGCGATGTGGTACTGGTCAACCGCGTGGCCTACGATCTAAAAATCCCGCTGACCAATATCCCCCTTGTGCAAATGGGTGAGCCACAAAGAGGTGACATCGTGGTTTTTTACTCGCCCAAAGACGGCACCCGTTTGATTAAGCGTCTGGTCGCACTGCCGGGTGACACGGTTCAGATGCGTAAGGGCGTGCTCATCATCAATGGCGAAGCGGCGCAGTACTCGGAGGGTGTTCAAGTGCAAGAGCCCATCGACGGGGCATCGCCTTTGCCCGCATTGCGTCTGCGTGAGCATCTAGGCGAGCGGGACAACGCGGGGCAATGGTTGCCTAGCGTGCCATCCCTGCGCTCGATGCCCGCCTTTCGGGTACCCGAAGGCCATTACTGGATGATGGGGGACAACCGCGATAACAGCGCCGACTCTCGCTACATCGGCCCCGTGGCCCGACATCTACTGGTGGGCCGCGCGCACCACCTGGTACTTTCGGTGGCATTCAAAGAAAACTGGCTGCCACGCTGGGAGCGCTTTGGCATGCCGCTGTCCTGAAAACCTGGTGACCGGCGCAGTCCGGTTTTGGGGGCTTTTGATGCGGATGGGGACTGAGCCTCTCACAGCCCCAACATCAGCTCCAAGTTTTGCACCGCCGCGCCACTAGCGCCTTTGCCCAGATTGTCCAGGCGGGCGACCAGCAGGGCGTGGCCGGCGACTGGGTTGGCGAAGACGCGCAACTCCATCTGATTGCTACCCGCCAAAGCCACGGCGTCGAGCTTGCCGTCGGCGGTGGGCGGCTCCACCGATACCGTGCGGCTGCCCGCATAGTGCGCGGCCAAGGCTTCATGCAGGGCTTGTGCGCTGGGCTGGCCCGGCAGGCTGTCCAGATGCAGCGGCAGTTGCACCAGCATGCCTTGCGCGAAATTGCCTACCGAGGGGACAAACAGCGGGCGGCGCGTCAGGCCGCTGCAATGCATGATTTCGGGGATGTGCTTGTGCTGCAAACCCAGCGCATACAGCTCAAAAGGCGCGGCACTACCGGCTTCGTAGGCTTCGATCATGCTCCGCCCGCCGCCGCTATAACCGCTGACCGAGGGCAGGCACACGGGGAAGTCGGGAGGCAATATCCCCGCGTCGATCAAGGGGCGCAAAAGCGCAATCGCACCGGTGGCGTAGCAGCCGGGGTTGGCCACGCGGTCTGCTGCAGCGATGGCAGCACTTTGGCCGGCGCACAGTTCAGCAAAACCATAGACCCAACCCGGCGCGGTGCGGTGCGCGGTAGAGGCGTCGATGATGCGCGGGGCCTTGCCGGTGTCGCGGCGCAGCGCATCGATCATGGCGACCGAAGCGATAGCCGCATCGTCATGCAAACACAAAATCACCACATCGGCCTGGGCCATCAGCGCGCGCTTGGCGGCATCGTCTTTGCGCAAGGCAGGGTCTATGCGCAGCATCTCGAGGTGCCCCATGGCTTGCAGGCGCTCGCGGATTTGCAGGCCGGTGGTTCCGGCTTCGCCGTCGATAAAGATTTTTTTCATGGGCTTTAAAAAGGCATTCAATGCGGGCAAGGCTGGGGCGCGCGTGATACAGGCGCCTCGTAAGCAGGGGGCAAGATTGACGCGCCGCACCATGATACAGTTCCGCGTCTTAGCGCTGCCCGCTGTGGCACCCCGGTTTGCGCGCGGTAACGCCAGTCACCGCGCAACCTGTTTCAAACGAGAAAAGCCATGAAAATCCACGAATACCAAGGCAAGGAAATCTTGCGCAACGCCGGCGTGCCCGTACCGCGCGGCATCCCCGCGTTCACGGTGCAAGAAGCAGTCGAAGCAGCGCAAAAACTCGGCGGCCCGGTTTGGGTGGTCAAGGCGCAAATCCATGCCGGTGGCCGCGGCAAGGGCGGTGGCGTCAAGCTGGCCCGCTCGATTGAGGAAGTCACACAACTGGCGACCGAGATATTGGGTATGCAGCTGATCACCCACCAGACCGGGCCGATGGGCCAGAAGGTGCGCCGCTTGCTGATCGAAGACGGCGCCGACATTCAAAAAGAGTACTACGTCTCTGCCGTCACCGACCGCGCCAGCCAGCGCGTAGCCATGATCGTCTCTTCCGAAGGCGGCATGGATATCGAAGGCGTGGCACATGACACGCCGGAAAAAATCATCACCGAAATTGTGGACCCGGCCCTGGGCCTGACGGAGGCGCAAGCCAAAAAACTGGCCGACGCCATTGGCGTGCCTGCCGCTTCCACCGCCAAGGCGGTCGATGTGCTGCAAAAGCTCTACCAGGTCTATATGGACACCGACGCCAGCCTGGTGGAAGTCAACCCGCTGATTTTGGAAGGCAATGGCAATATCAAAGCGCTGGACGCCAAGTTCAATTTTGATGCCAACGCGCTCTACCGCCACCCCGAAATCGTGGCCTACCGCGATCTGGACGAAGAAGACGCGGCCGAGATCGAGGCCTCCAAGTTTGACCTGGCCTATATCAGCCTGGATGGCAACATCGGCTGCTTGGTCAACGGCGCCGGTCTGGCCATGGCCACTATGGACACGATCAAGCTGTTTGGCGCTGAGCCGGCCAACTTCCTGGACGTAGGCGGCGGCGCCACCCCAGAAAAAGTGACCGAGGCCTTCAAGATCATGCTGAAAAACCCCAAGGTCAAGGCGATTTTGGTCAACATTTTTGGCGGCATCATGAAGTGCGACACCATTGCCCACGGCGTTATCGCCGCGTGCAAAGCGGTCAACCTGCAAGTGCCGCTGGTGGTGCGTATGAAGGGCACCAACGAGGACATCGGCAAAAAAATGTTGGCCGACTCGGGCCTGCCCATCATCAGCGCCGACACCATGGCAGAAGCGGCGCAAAAAGTCGTCGCCGCCGTCCAAGCCCACGCCTAAAGCCCACGCCACCGTCAGAAAGAAACCGCCATGTCGATCTTCATCAATAAAGACACCCGCGTTATTACCCAGGGCATTACCGGCAAAACCGGCGCATTCCACACCGAAAAGTGCCAGGAATACGCCAATGGCAAAGCCTGCTTTGTAGCCGGCGTCAATCCTAAAAAGGCCGGTGAGTCGGTGCTAGGTATCCCGATTTACGCCTCCGTCAAAGAAGCCGCGCACGAAACCGGCGCCACGGTGTCCGTCATTTACGTGCCGCCCCCTGGCGCGGCAGCGGCCATCTGGGAAGCCGTCGAAGCCGACCTGGACCTGGCTATCTGCATTACCGAAGGCATCCCGGTGCGCGACATGTTGGAATTACGCAACAAAATGCGCGCCAAAGAAGCCGCCGGGGGCAAGAAAACCTTGCTGCTCGGGCCCAACTGCCCGGGATTGATCACGCCCGAAGAAATCAAAATCGGCATCATGCCCGGCCACATCCACCGCAAGGGCCGCATCGGCGTGGTCTCGCGCTCGGGAACGCTCACCTATGAAGCGGTGGCGCAACTCACCGAAATCGGCCTGGGCCAGTCCAGCGCCGTGGGCATTGGCGGCGATCCGATCAACGGACTCAAGCACATCGACATCATGCGCGCCTTCAACGACGACCCGGACACCGACGCCGTCATCATGATTGGCGAAATCGGCGGCCCCGACGAAGCCGAAGCAGCGCGCTGGTGCAAGCTGAATATGAAAAAACCCATCGTCGGCTTTATCGCCGGTGTCACCGCGCCTGCGGGCAAGCGCATGGGCCATGCCGGTGCGTTGATCAGCGGTGGCGCCGACACGGCGGACGCCAAGCTGGCGGTGATGGAGGAGTGTGGCTTCAAAGTGACGCGCAATCCGTCAGAAATGGCCAAGCTACTCAAAGCCATGCTCTAAGCCAGCCAAAGTAAGAAAAGCATGGAAATACACTAAACCCCCAGCTCTGGCTCGGTCTGCTGAAAATCATCTGGATCAGCATCATCCTGTCAGGCGATAACGCCGTCGTAATTGCCCTGGCAGCGCGCAGCCTTCCGCCACAACAGCAAAAACAGGTCGTCTTGTTTGGCTCGGGGGCGGCAGTGGTCTTGCGTATCGTGCTGACTCTGGTCGCGGTGCAATTGCTGGCCGAAGACGGCGGCGATGCCGGTGAAGAAATGATGATCCGCCTGATGGAGCGCTTCCCCATTGTGGTGACTTTTGGCGCGGCGCTGATTGGCTGGGTAGGCGGCGAAACTGTGGTCAGCGACAAAGTGCTGGGTCCGCTGCTTGAAAACGCCCATTGGCTGCGCCAAGCCGGCCCGGCCCTGGGCGCAGCGCTGGTGCTGCTACTAGGACGCTGACTGCAAAAGCGCCATGACAAGGACGAAGTACCCGCGCCCTAAGCGCTGGCGCAGGGCAGGGCAGGGCAGTCTGCACCGACAATACTTGGCAGCAAGTCGTGCAGACCGGTTGCGCCGTGCTGGGATACAAGGGCAATGGCTATGCTTGGCCAGCACTAGCTGATCTCTTTTGACGATACGTAAAACCCCTGCCGTACCCATTTGATATACCATTTGACAACTATTCTCAGAAATTTTTTGAAGCCTGAGTTTGTCAATTGACCCTGGTAGATCTACTTATTTACTTTTTGATAGGGAGTTCTTTATGAAAAATAGCCTGCAAAAGGGTTTCACCCTGATTGAGTTGATGATCGTGATCGCGATCATCGGAGTTCTGGCAGCGGTGGCGGTGCCGGCGTACCAAGACTATATTGCGAAGGCGCAAGTGGCATCGGCCTTGGCTGAAATACAGTCTGCGAAAAATCAAGTAGAAACAAAGATTGTGGAAGGTGTGACCACTGCGCTGACTTATACGACTTCAACTGTGGGTGAGATTGGCTTAAAGAGCGGTACCGAACGCTGCGCGACAGTCACTGCGACAGTTAAAACCACTGGGGAAGCTGGCATTCTTTGCCAAATCAAAGGCTCTAATGCGGTAAAAGATAAGTACCTCCAATACTATCGGTCGGCAGACACCACTACCGCTGGCAGCGTAGTAAGCGGCACTTGGAGTTGCAAAACTGATGCTGATGCGAAACATGCGCCGAAAACCTGTACCTCCAGCACGTCTGCACCGACGAATCCTTAATATCGAATTCGACCAAACCAATAAACAGCCGCGGCGCGTATTGGCTTTTATTGCTCCATCCAAATCGCAGGCCCAAAGAACGCCCCGCGCTGGACTTGCCAAAGCCAGCCGATAATTCTGCGCGTGCCGCTCCTACCCCAATTCTTTGCCTACTGCCTCGCCATAGTGTGCCTGGCCTACCCCTGGCTCAATCCATTTAACTTTGGCCCCTCCGTAAACGTCGTCTCTGGCCTGGTCGCCTGGTGGGGGGCCGCTGGATTGGGGCTGTGTTTCATCACCCTGCTTACCGACCGCGAAGCGCGCTGGCGCGTGCTGCTGGCGGGCTGGGCGCTGGCAGCGGGTGCGAGTGCGCTGATGGGACTGCTGCAGTACTTTGACCAGTCGCAGTTGCTGGGGACTTGGGTGAATTACGCCGGGCGGGGTGAGGCCTTTGGCAATTTGCGCCAGCGTAACCAGTTTGCTACTTTATGCAGCATGGGCTTGGTGCTGCTGTGGTGGTGGGCGCAGCACACGCGGGCGGGAAAAATGAGCGCCGCGCAGACCTTGGCATGGCTGGCAGCTGCGGCCGTGGTGTGCGCTGCCTCGGCGGCATCGAGTTCGCGCACCGGCTTTCTCCAATTGCTACTGCTGATGGGGCTTGCCTGGTGCTGGCGAGCCGGTGCGGGCGCATCGGGCCGCAGCTGGCATGGCCTGTTTCCCGTCGGTTTTATGTTGTTGGCCTATGCGCTGGCAGCCGTATGGTTGCCGATTGCGGCGGGGGTGGACGGATCGGTGTTTGAACGCATGCGCGAGCCGCCGCAGGGCTGCCAAAGTCGCATGGCTTTGTACCGCAACGTGCTAGACCTGATCGCGCAAAAACCGCTTGCCGGCTGGGGCTGGGGCGAACTGGACTTTGCGCATTTCATGACCCTGTACACCACGCCGCTGGCGGGTGTACGTTTTTGCGCCATTTTGGACAATGCCCACAACCTACCTTTGCAATTGGCCGTGGAGCTGGGGCTGCCACTGGCGTTGTTGATCTGCACGCTGCTTCTATGGTGGCTGCTGCAAAACAAGCCCTGGGCCGAGCGGGTGCCCCAGCGCCAACTGGCCTGGGGCCTGCTGGCCATGGTGGCGCTGCACAGTTTGCTGGAGTACCCGCTATGGTACGGGCCGTTTCAGGTGGCCATCGTGCTATGCCTGTGGGTATTACACGCCTACCCGGCGCAACAGACGCCCGGCCACGCAGTGGCCGACACGCCCGCGTCCGCACCCAGGGCGGGCCTAAGCTTGCGACTCCGCCTTGCCCTGTACGCCCGCTGGTTTGCCGTCCCATTGCTTGCGCTGGTTTGCGCTATGGTGTCTTGGAATTACTGGCGCATGAGCCAGCTGTACATGGCCGCAGAAAACCGCGCGCCCGCCTACCGCGAAGACACCCATAACAAAGTACAAGGCGCCTGGTTTTTCAGCGGCCATATCGATTTTGCGGTGCTGTCGGTCACGCCGGTGTCCCAGCAGACGGCGCCGTATTTGCTGCAGCTAGGTGAGCATCTGCTGCATTTTTCGCCCGAAGCCAAAGTGGTGGAAAAGATTCTCGATGCGGCCATCGTGCTGCAACGGGCAGACAAGATCGCGCAGTACGCGCCGCGTTTTGCCGCTGCTTTTCCAGAGGATTACCAGCGCTGGCGTGCGGCCCATGTGCAACTGGCATTGCCCTAAAGTCAATTAGCAGTTTTGCGCTCCATCGGTGAGGTCTAATATGGCGCTATGGGACACGGGTTTTCACCTGCCCCATCTTTGCCACACTGCGAAAGACCTATGAAAACCATTTATCTATCCTTACTCATTTCCCTCTCCTGCACTGGCTGCGCGGTGTACGCGGTGGCAGACGCTGCCGTTGCGGTTGGGGCTACTGTGGTCAAAACCACCGCAAAGGCTGCGGGTGCCGTCATAGACGCTGTCACACCGGATAGCAAATCAGACAAAAAATAAGTCGGCCTCTATTTTGAGCAAGGTCGGCAAGCGTTTCAGCGATGGAATTAGCACCGAAACGGTAGCCGCTATCCATCAGCGGTTCACAAAACTCCCGCTCTTGCCCCCGTGCTTTTCCAGCAAAGTGATGTCGTGCATCACCATGCCTCGGTCCACCGCTTTGCACATGTCGTAGATGGTGAGTAGCGCCACCTGCACGGCGGTAAGGGCTTCCATTTCCACGCCGGTGGGGCCGACGGTTTCGACGGTGGCGGTGCAGCGCACGCCGTCTTGCACATGCGGGTCGGTGGCGGCATGCAAGATGTCAAAAACTACCGACACATGGGTCAACGCCAAGGGGTGGCACAAGGGGATGAGTTCGCCGGTTTTTTTGGCTGCCATGATGGCTGCCACGCGGGCAATGCCCAGTACATCGCCTTTTTTCGCCGTGCCGCTCTCGATCAAAGCCAGGGTCGCAGGCAGCATGTGAATGCGCCCACTGGCGATGGCGCGGCGCTGGGTGCTGGCTTTGGCGGCCACATCGACCATATGGGCCTGGCCCTGGGCGTCAAAATGGGTGAGATTGCTCATGGTGATTAAGTCAAGCTGGGGTTTGCTGGCAAAGCGGCAGGCGCCGCCAATAAAAAAACGCCGACATTTACCGCGCGTTCATGGTTCCCGTGCATCATACGGGTATGACTCGTACCTGCCGCCGCACCGCGCCATTGCCTGCCCTCTCTCGAACGCTGCTCGCCACTTGGCTCAGCGCTGCGGCCTGTTGGCCGATCGTGGGGCTTTGCGCCAGCGCCGCCAGTGACATGCCGCCGCTGGCTGCGCGAAGCATGGGCCTACCGGATTTAGGCGATGGCACGGAGATATCCCCCGCTGCCGAGCGGCGCTTGGGCGACTCGATTGTGCGCAGCCTGTACCGCGACCCGGACTATATCGATGACGCCATTTTGAGCGACTATGTGCAAAGCCTGTGGCAGCCGCTGCTCAGGGCCGCGCGCGCGCGCGGCGACCTGCGGCCAGAACTGGACGAGATCTTCGCCTGGCAAATACTCTTATCCCGCGAACGTGCCATCAATGCTTTCGCACTACCAGGTGGTTATTTCGGCCTGTACCTGGGTATGGTGGGAATCGTACAAACCCGCGACGAGTTGGCCTCGGTACTGGGCCATGAAATGAGCCACGTAACGCAGCGGCACTTCGCCCGTAAGACAGACAAAGACGCGGCCCGAACGCCCTGGATGATTGGCGGCATGATTTTGGGCCTGATTGCGGCGAGTAAAAGCCAGTCCAGTTGCAATGCGCTCAACCAGTGCACCAACAGCGGTTACGACGCGGCCAATGCCTTGATTATGGGCAGCCAGGGCCTTGCTATGCAAAGTAGCTTGAACTACTCGCGTGACATGGAACGCGAGGCTGACCGTACCGGCTTTGGCCTAGCCAGTGAAGCAGGCTTTGCACCGCAAGGCTTTGTCGGCATGTTTGAAAAATTGCAGCAGTCCAGCCGTAACAATGACAGCGGTGGCTTTCCTTATTTGCGCAGCCATCCTCTGAGCACCGATCGTATTGCCGATATGCAAAGCCGCATCGGCCCGGAGCAGGCCCAAAACAAAGCAGTGCAAAGCGACTGGGAAGCGCTGCTCATGGCGGCGCGCGCGCGGGTACTCTCCGATAGCGGTGTCGATGGATTGCAGCGTTGGCAAGCGGATGTGCAGCCAGCGGTCTTGGCGGCGAAGGCGCCGGCGCAACAAGCAGCCGCTTTATATGGCGCAGCAGTGGCGGCGCTCAAGCTGCGCGCTTTTGACCAAGCCGGCACCTTGGCTGCACAACTGGCGGGCATGGGTGGTGCGCCGCCCTTGGTCGATCGCTTGGTACGCCTGCTCAACACGGAAATCGCGCTCAGCCAGGATCAGCTGCCTCAGGCGCAGGCCAGTCTGAGGACGCCGGTGCGCGCTGCTAGTACCAAAGAGATGTCTTTAGACCGCGCAGAGCTTTTGCAGCGCGCCCAGGTGCAGGTACGAGGCAATGAGGCGGCCCGCGCAGCCACCGCTTTGCACCTGTGGACGGTGGACCACCCGCGCGACCTAGGCGCCTGGCGCGCTTTGGGGGCTGCCTATGAAGCCCAAGGGCGGGCGGTGGCAGCGATACGCGCACAAGCGCAAGCCGATGGGCTGCAGCAGGACTGGACGTCGGCGCTGGGGCGTTTGCGCGCCGCCCAGGACCTGGTGCGCAAGGGCCAATGGGGCAGCCAAGGGCCGGACTATATTGAAGCGGCCATCGTTGACACGCGTGCGCGCGAGATCGTGCAGCTGCTTCGCGAGCAAGCCAACCAGCAACGCTAATTGAATGCCCCGGCCTGGCCCTGGTGCGTTAAACCGGGTCCGCCGCTTGCAATGCACGGCGCTTGCTGCGCCAACCCGCCAGCAAAACACCCGCTGTCACCAGCGCATACAAGCCCCAGCGCGCCAATTGCTGCTGCTGTTCGATCTCACCTTTGGCCGCGCCGAAGAAGTCCTTCAACCAAGGCTCGTTGGCGATCATTTGCGCGGCGGTAAGCGCCAACACGGCAGCGCCTACGCCGATGATCCAGGGGAAACGCTCCACCAAACGCAGCACTACCGAACTACCAAACACCACAATCGGCACGCTGATGAGCAGACCAATCACCACCAAATCCATGGCGCCGTGGGCCGCACCGGCCACGCCGAGTACGTTGTCGATGCCCATGAGCGCGTCGGCCACGATGATGGTTTTCATGGCGCCCCAGAAGGTGTTGGCGCCGCCTTCTTCATGACCACCATCCCCTTGGTCCGCCAGTAATTTGTAAGCCACCCATACCAGGCCCAAGCCACCCACCAGCATCAAACCGGGTATTTGCAGCAACCAGACTACGCCCAGCGTCATGACGATGCGCACAACGATAGCTCCCGCCGTACCCCAAAGAATGGTTTTTTTGCGTAAGTGTTGGGGCACGTTGCGCGCAGCCAGGGCGATGACGATGGCGTTGTCGCCAGCCAACACCAAGTCGATCAAGACGATAGCCAGCAAAGCGGACCACCAGGCATTTGAAAAGAATTCCACGGTTTATTATTCCTGTAATGAGGCCCAGAAGCGGGCATAAGACACCTGTCGCGCGCGTTCGGACGAAACCGTCCACGTGCGGCGAAGGTCTTGCCCGATGGCGCAGCGCGCAAAGCACTGGCATCTGTGGGGCCGGGACAGCAAGTGTCCGTATTGACGACCCGACAACAGGGGGCTACTCCCCTTCAGCAACTTCATTATAACAAAGCTACGCTAACGCCCAGAGGGCGTAGGCAAGGCCGACGCGCCCTGCACGCAATTGGCGCCATGTGCGCCGCCAGTAAGGCTATCATCGCGCCTCTTCTCTATCCACCCCCATGGCAGGCATTCACATTACCGATATCGAATCGGCTATCAACTATTGGCGCGGCAAAAGCCCTTCGCCTGATGGTGTGTCCCTGTCCGGCCCCACGCGCGCGCTGGCCGAGATTTATGCCTTGCTGGTCTATTACCGCGAGGCTGAGGCCGACGAGCGCAGCATGCCGCGTGCGGCGCACGAGGCTTGGATGGCCTGGTATGGCAGCACGCCAGATACGCCTTGCATCGCGATTTGCTCCACCAGCCAGGGCGACGAAACCTGCAAAGGCTGCGGCCGCAGTTTTTTGGAAGTCCAACACTGGCCGCAAATGAGCCCCGCAGAGAAGCGTGCCACCTGGAGGCGCATCACTCTGAACGGCAGCGCCTGGCGCTTTAATAGATATGCCGAGCGCGCCACCGAAGGGTCGCGACCCAAGGCGCAAGCGCCGGATGCGCATGCCTTGCCCGCCCCCAGCCCCAGCACCCCAAGCAGCGCGGCCGGGGCCTAAAGCGCCGCTGCCGCCACCCGCATCGACAGCAGCCAAGCCGCCTTCGCATCCTTATGGACGAATTGCGCTACAAGCCTTCGACGACGGTGGCGGCCATTATTGAGCGCGAGGGGCGGTTTTTGCTGGTCGAAGAGCTAACGCCCGAAGGCCTGCGCCTGAACAACCCAGCCGGCCACCTGGACCCCGGCGAATCGCTGGCGCAAGCCTGTGCCCGCGAGACGCTGGAGGAAACCGCGTTTGCTTTCACGCCCGAGGCACTGGTCGGCATCTACCTGGCCCGCGTGCAATTGCCCGACGGACCGGGCAGGCCGGGTGGCGCGGACCTGAGCTATGTGCGCTTCGCGTTTTGTGGCGCGCTAGGCGCCTTTGATACGCAGCGCGTCCTCGATACCGGCATTGTGCGCACACTGTGGTTAACACCGCAAGAAGTGCGCGCCAGCGCACTGCAGCACCGTAGCCCCTTGGTATGGCAATGCATAGAAGACTATTTGGCCGGGCAGCGCTACCCCTTGGAGCTGCTGCACACCCACGCGGGCGTGTACGGCAAGCGCCAGCGCAGCTAAAGAACATGCACTTGCACATGCGCCTGGCTGCGCCTGTGCTGCTGTTGCGGGCCGCTTGCAGGTGCAGGCCTAAAATCCGAACATGCACGCCACACTCAAGCACGTTAAAAAGCAACGCATTGTGGTGGGCTTAAGCGGTGGTGTGGACTCCGCCGTCAGTGCTTACCTGCTACAGCAGCAAGGCCATGAGGTGGTCGGCATCTTCATGAAGAACTGGGAAGACGACGACCGTGCGCCAGACGAATACGCAGTGGATACCGACCCCGGTTATTGCACTTCCAAAGAAGACTTTATCGACGCCGCCGCAGTAGCCGATGTGCTGGGTATGGAGATTGAACACGTCAACTTTGCCGCAGACTACAAAGACCGGGTGTTTGCCGAGTTTTTGCGCGAATACCAGGCCGGGCGCACGCCCAATCCGGATATTTTGTGCAATGCCGAAATTAAATTCAAAGCCTTTTTAGACCATGCCATCCGACTGGGGGCGGACTGCATTGCCACCGGTCACTACGCGCGCGTGCGGCACAATGAAATCACTGGTTTGTTTGCCTTGCTCAAAGGGCTGGACGCTTCCAAAGACCAAAGCTATTTTTTGCACCGTCTGAACCAGGCGCAATTATCCAAAACCCTTTTCCCGGTGGGGGGGTTACACAAAACCGAGGTGCGTCGCATCGCCGACGAGATCGGTCTGCCCAATGCGAAGAAGAAAGATTCGACCGGCATTTGCTTTATCGGCGAGCGGCCGTTCCGCGAATTCCTCAACCGCTACATCGCCAAAGAACCCGGTCCGATTAAAAATCCCAAAGGCCACACCATTGGCCAGCATGTGGGCTTGTCTTTTTATACCTTGGGTCAGCGCCAGGGCTTGGGCATTGGCGGCCTGAAGGTGCGCGGCGCACAAAAGGGCGGCGGTGAACATACGCCCTGGTTTGTGGCGCGCAAAGACATGCAGACCAACACCTTGTGGGCGGTGCAAGGGCATGCGCATCCATGGTTGCTATCGCAGTCGCTCAGCGCTGCCGATGCGAGCTGGGTCGCCGGCAAAGCCCCCGCATGCGGCCTGCCCCTGGCCGCAAAAACGCGCTACCGCCAAAGCGATAGCCCCTGCGCGCTGCGCGCCAGCGATGGCGCAGCATTTAGTTTGGACTTTAACCAAGCGCAATGGGCGGTCACACCCGGTCAATCCGCAGTGCTCTACGACGGTGAGGTATGCCTGGGCGGTGGCGTGATTGACAGCGTGCCAGCCCCTGATGCTGTGTTGTAACCCAAAGCCTCGCCCCGTGGGACAATAAGGTCCTTTTGAAAAGAGCGGTTTGATTGAGAAAGCTGTCACTATGATCCGTCGCGCCACCAAAATCGTAGCCACCTTGGGGCCCGCTTCCAGCGACCCTGCCATGTTGGAAGCCCTGATACGCGAAGGCGTGGATGTGGTGCGGCTGAACTTTAGCCATGGCACGGCGCAAGACCATATCGACCGTGCCGCCATGGTGCGCGCAGTGGCCCACCGTGTAGGGCGCGAAGTAGCCATCATGGCTGATTTGCAAGGTCCGAAAATCCGAGTTGGCAAGTTTGCAGAGGGCAAGGTTTTCTTAGAGCATGGTCAAGCCTTTATTTTGGATGCCGCCCGCACAGAGCTGGGCGATGTACATGGCGTTGGACTGGACTACAAATCGCTGCCGCAAGAGGTCAAGGCTGACGACGTGCTGCTGCTCAACGACGGCATCATCGTTATGGTGGTGGACAAGGTGCAGGGCCAGCAAGTACACACCACCGTCAAGCTAGGCGGCGTGCTGTCCAACAACAAAGGCATTAACAAGCAAGGCGGCGGCCTGACAGCGCCGGCGCTGACAGCCAAGGACATGGAAGACATCCGCACGGCCATGGCCTTTAAAGCCGACTATGTGGCGGTAAGTTTCCCCAAATGCGCCACCGACATGGAAATGGCGCGTCAGTTGTGCAACGTGGCCGCTGCCGAGTTCGGCCATAAGCCCGGCTTGATCGCCAAGATCGAGCGCGCTGAGGCTATCCCCAAGTTGGAAGAAATTTTGCGGGCCTCGGACGGCATCATGGTGGCACGCGGTGACTTGGCCGTGGAAGTGGGAAACGCCGCAGTTCCTGCGCTGCAAAAGCGCATGATCAAAATGGCTCGCGAGTTTGACAAGATTGTCATCACCGCCACGCAAATGATGGAATCCATGATCAGCAGCCCGGTGCCCACACGCGCCGAAGTGAGCGACGTGGCCAATGCGGTGCTTGACGGCACCGACGCCGTCATGCTGTCAGCGGAAACGGCTGCCGGTAACTACCCGCTAGAGACAGTGCGTGAAATGGCGCAGATCTGCGTCGCAGCCGAAGCGGGCGAATCGGTGAAGCTGGAAACCGACTTCATCGGAAAGACCTTTGACCATATCGACCAGTCCATCGCTATGGGCGCGCTATTTACCGCGCACCACCTGGGCGCCAAAGCGATTGTGGCCATGACCGACAGCGGATCGACGGCTTTGTGGATGAGCCGCCATTTGATTCAGGTGCCAATTTATGCGCTCACGCCCAATGTGGCCAGCCAGCGCCGCATGACCTTGTACCGCAACGTGCGCCCTTTGCTGATGAGCAGCAGCAAAGACCGCGATACCGCGCTGAACGATGCCGAAGCACAGCTCAAAAGACTAGGCATTGTTTCCAGCGGCGATGTCTATGCCATCACCTGCGGCGAACCCATGGGCGCGCCGGGTGGCACCAACATGATGAAGGTTTGCCGCGTCGCATAAATGCGGCTGTGTGGCGCGTTTGCCGCACCGGGGGAGCCTTGCGGCACACTCTGGGGGCAGGCCTCGCAAATCTCAATAGAATCGCATATCGGTACAAATTACCAAGCGGTTACCAACCCCCCGGAGAACTCCCATGGCCCTCGTCTCAATGCGCGAATTGCTGGACCACGCTGCCACCCACGGCTACGGCATCCCTGCTTTTAATGTCAACAACCTGGAGCAAGTCCAGGCCATCATGGAGGCCGCCAATGAAGTGGGCGCCCCGGTCATCATGCAAGCGAGCGCCGGTGCGCGCAAGTACGCGGGCGAGGCCTTTCTCAAACACCTGATCCAAGCGGCCATCGAAACCTATCCGCATATCCCGGTGGTCATGCACCAGGACCATGGCCAAAGTCCGGCAGTCTGCCAGGGCGCGATCAACCTGGGTTTCAGCTCGGTGATGATGGACGGCAGCTTGGAAGGCGACGGCAAGACCATTGCCAGCTACGAGTACAACGTGGACGTGACGCGCCAGGTGGTCGATATGGCGCACAAGCTAGGCGTCACCGTGGAAGGCGAGCTCGGCTGCCTGGGTTCACTGGAAACCATGAAGGGCGACAAAGAGGACGGCCACGGCACCGACGCTACCATGACACGCGAGCAGTTGCTCACCGACCCGGAGCAGGCGGCAGATTTCGTTCAACGCACCCAACTGGACGCGTTGGCTATTGCGATTGGCACCAGCCACGGCGCCTACAAATTCACGCGCCAACCCACGGGCGATATTTTGGCGATTGACCGCATCAAAGAAATCAACCGCCGCCTGCCCAATACGCACCTGGTAATGCATGGCTCGAGCAGCGTACCGCAGGAGATGCTGGCCACCATCAATGCCTTTGGCGGCAAAATGAAAGAGACCTATGGCGTACCGGTGGCCGAAATCCAAAAAGCCATCCAATTCGGTGTGCGAAAGATCAATATCGACACCGATATCCGTCTGGCCATGACGGCCGCCTGCCGCAAATTTTTGGCCGAAAACCCCGACAAATTTGATGCCCGCGACTGGCTCAAACCGGCGCGCGAAGCAGCCAAGCAATTGGTCAAAGCGCGCTATATCGAATTCGGCTGCGAAGGCCAGGGCGCGAAAGTCAGAGGCGATACGCTGAGCGTGGTTGCAGCCCGTTACAGCAAGGGCGAACTGGCGCAAGTAGTGCACTGACGGCGCGGCCCGCGCTGCGCTACAGTGCGGCTTATGGCCTCTTCCTTGCACACCTCCACCCTGCATTCCCTGCCTTTGCTGGCACGCGGCAAAGTTCGCGATAACTACGCCGTCGGTACTGACCGCATCTTGATGGTCGCCAGCGACCGGCTCAGCGCTTTTGACGTGATCATGGGCGAGCCTATTCCCGGTAAGGGCGCTTTGCTCACGCAAATGGCTTTGTTCTGGTTTGACAAATTCGGCCCCCGGGGACTGAACCTGTGCCCGATTCACCTCACCGGCGAAGCACCCGAAAGCGTTGTGGCGCCCGATGAGGTGGCGCAAGTGCAAGGGCGTAGCATGTTGGTCAAACGGCTCCAGCCTTTGCCCGTCGAAGCAGTCGTGCGCGGCTACCTGGCCGGTAGCGGCTGGAAAGAGTACCAGGCCCATGGCGCGGTATGCGGGGTGACCTTGCCCGCGGGCCTGCGCAATGCCTCGCGCTTGCCCACGCCGATTTACACCCCTGCGGCCAAAGCCGCCGTAGGCGAACACGACGAGAACATCAGCTTCGCGCAAACCGTGGACATGATAGGCCTGGACCTGGCCACCCGCATACGCGCTATCAGCATCGCGCTGTACCAAGCGGCGGCCGCTTTTGCACTGACCAAGGGCATCATCATTGCTGATACCAAGTTTGAGTTCGGCCTGGACGATGCGGGCACGCTCACACTGATGGACGAGGTGCTGACGCCCGACTCCTCGCGCTACTGGCCTTTGGAGAGTTATGCCGAAGGCAGCAACCCGCCGAGCTACGACAAACAGTTTGTACGCGACTGGCTGGAGGCCGCGCAAGTCGATGGCAAACCCTGGAGCAAAACGCCGCCTGCACCCCGCGTGCCAGACGCGGTGATTGCGCAAACTGCGGCGAAATACCAAGAAGCATTTCAGCGGCTGACCGCTTAGCGCGGCTGCGCGTTAGTGCGTGGCGAAGCCGCTACCAAGCACTCCATCCACAGTGGCGCAATACTAATTCAACGCCATACTCAGCTTGCGTCGGTACGTAGCCACCATTTGCGCTTGCGGGTCGGTTTCAGCGACGACTTTGCCGGCGATTTCGATGCCGCCAGCGGTCTTACTCGTGTCTTGCGCTGCGCCCTTGGGTTTGGGCGGGGTGAGCAGTTCCAGAATCGCCACAAAGGTTTTGCGCGGTACCGCATCGCCCCAGGCTTTGTCGCGCATGATGATTTCCAGCAATTCGTCCATGGCCACGGTCCACTGGCCTTCCACCATCAAGACCCGGGCTTTGGCCAGGCGGGTATCAAAGTCGCGCTTGTTGGCCGCAATGGCTTCGTCAAACTGCGCCAGTTCCCAGTTGCCACGCGGGTCGGTATGCACGTACTCGATGGCGCTCAAGAAATGGTGCAAAGCGTCAAAGCGGATCTGGCGGGGGATAGCGGCCAGCGCAGGGGCCAACGCCGCCTTGGCCTCTTCCAGGGCGTTGTGGTGGATCAGCAGTTTGACCAGTTCGTGGCGCGCATCGTCATTAGCCGGGTCGGCGGCCAGGGTTTCTTGCAATTTGTGCAGCGCCGCTTCTACGTCGCCCGCCGCCAACAAGGCCTGCGCGTCTTCGGCGTCGGTGAGGGAGGCGCCTTCGGGCGGCAGGTGTTTGTCCAAAAAGGTCTTGATTTGGCTTTCGGGCACGGCGCCCATGAAGCCATCGGCCGGCTTGCCGGCGATCATGAGCACGCAAGTGGGGATGCTGCGGATGCCAAAGGCTTTGGAGAGCTCTTGCTCCTGGTCCGAGTCGATCTTGACCAATTTGAAGCGCCCGGCGTAATCGGTTTCGACCTTTTCCAGCAGCGGCCCTATCACTTTGCAGGGCCCGCACCAGGGAGCCCAAAAGTCCAGCAGCACCGGAATGTCGTGCGAGGCGGCTATGACTTCGGTTTCAAAATTTTGCAGGGTGACGTTGATCATGAAAAGATACTCGGGGTGAAAACGTAAAATTAAGGTTCTAGCCTTGCGGCACGGCTGCCGCCTGATCCTCGGGCGCAGGTGCCAAGCGCTGTTTCCAACCCTATGAGCACCACACCTATCGCGGTCGTCATGGGTTCCAGTTCCGACTGGGACACCATGCAACACGCAGTGCAGATTCTCCAACAGTTTGGCATCGCCTTTGAAGCGCGTGTACTTTCAGCGCACCGCATGCCGGACGAAATGTTCGCATTTGCACAAGCGGCCCAGGGTCGGGGCCTGCGTGCCATCATCGCCGGTGCTGGCGGTGCCGCGCATTTGCCAGGCATGCTGGCCTGCAAAACCACGGTGCCGGTGCTAGGCGTGCCGGTGCCGAGCAAGCATTTGCAAGGTGTTGATTCTCTGCACAGCATTGTGCAAATGCCCAAAGGCATACCGGTGGCCACCTTCGCCATTGGCGCAGCGGGCGCGGCCAATGCAGCTTTGTTTGCGGTGGCCCTATTGGCTGCGCACGATGCGGGGCTGGGCAAGCAATTGGATGCCTATCGCGCAGAGCAAACACGCGCTGCCCGCGAGCAGAGCTTGCCAGTGACAGGCTTGTCTGACGGACTGGTCGGCTTATGAGCGCAAGCGCTGGGCTGTTACCTGGGGCGCAGGCCCGCGGGCCGGGCACCGGGCCGGTGACGCTGGGGGTGTTGGGCGGCGGTCAATTAGGCCGCATGTTTGTGCATGCCGCCCAAGCCATGGGTTATGAGACGGCGGTACTGGACCCCGATGCCAACAGCCCGGCCGGGCGCGTCAGCCACCACCACATCCAAAGCGCCTACCAGGACCCGCAAGGGCTGGCGCAGCTAGCGGCCATTTGCAGCGGCATCACCACCGAATTTGAAAATGTGCCCGCCGACGCGCTGGCCACGCTGGCCACCACGCGGCTGGTTGCGCCAGGCGCCAAGGCTGTGGCCATTGCGCAAGACCGGCTGGCCGAAAAAGCCCACTTCGGCCGCTGCGGCGTGCCCTGCGCCCCCTTTACCGCGATCGCGAGTCGGGCCGATCTCGAGGCAGCGCCTGCGGATTTGCTGCCTGGCATTCTCAAAACCGCGCGCATGGGTTATGACGGCAAAGGGCAGGTGCGGGTAGCCGACCGGGCGCAATTGCGCCAGGCTTTTGCCGATCTGCAACAGCAGGTTTGCGTGCTCGAAAAAATGCTGCCGCTGGCCTTGGAGTGCTCGGTCATCCTGGCGCGCGGTGCGGACGGCGCCATGGTGCATTTCCCGGTACAAAGCAATGTGCACCGTGCGGGGATTTTGGCAGTTACCGAAGTATTTGAGGGCAATGTCCCGGCGGCGCTGGCCGCGCAAGCGGTGCAAGCAGCCCGCGCTATCGCCCAAGGGCTTTCCTATGTGGGCGTGCTGTGCGTGGAGTTTTTTGTATTGCAAGACGGCAGCCTGGTAGTCAATGAAATCGCCCCGCGCCCGCACAACAGCGGCCACTACAGCCTAGACGCTTGCGACCAGTCGCAGTTTGCGCTGCAAGTACGCACCCTGGCGGGCCTGCCCCTGACGCAACCGCGCCAGCACAGTGCTGCGGTGATGCTCAACCTCCTGGGCGAACTCTGGGGCCCGGGCTTGGAGGCGACCCCTCCCTGGAACGCGGTGCTGGCGCTACCCGGTGCGCATTTGCATTTGTACGGCAAGCGCCAGGCGCGGCCCGGCCGCAAGATGGGTCACCTGACGCTGACCGCCAACAGCCCGCACGCGGCGCGCGCCAGCGCGCTTGAGGCGGCCCGGATTTTGGGGATTGAAGCGTTTTAAAAGCTTTTGCGTAATTTTGGCGCCCATTTATCCGCTTATACCCATGATTTTGCAAGTCCATGAAAGCTCCAGTCTGCCGCACTGTGAGCGGGTGTTGCGCCAAGGAGGTTTGCTCGGCCTGCCCACCGAAACCGTCTATGGCCTGGCAGCGGATGCGGACCATGCCCAAGCGGTGGCGGCGATTTTTGCGGCCAAAGGTCGGCCAGCGGACCATCCGCTGATCGTGCATGTGGCCGATATGGACGGCGGCCTGAGCGGCGCGCGCTATTACGCCCGCGAAATTCCTGAATTTGCCATGCGCCTGATGCAAGCCTTTTGGCCTGGGCCGCTGACCTTGATACTGCCGCGCCGCGACGGGGTGGCTGCTGCCGCTGCCGGCGGTCAGGACTCGGTGGGCCTGCGCTGCCCGGCGCACCCGGCCGCCCAAGCCCTGCTGCGCGCCCTGCGCCACAGCGCGCAAGGCGGCGTGGTCTGGGGCCTGGCTGCGCCCAGCGCCAACCGTTTCGGACGCGTCAGCCCGACCACGGCGCAGCACGTCCACAGCGAATTCAACACCGGGCGGGACGCCGATGACGCTGGCGCATTGCTGATTCTGGACGGCGGGCCCTGCGACGTGGGTATTGAATCGACGATAGTCGATTGCACACGCGGCGCGCCGGTGCTTTTGCGCCCGGGGGCGATCAGCCTAGAAGCGCTGGCGCTGGCCTGCGGCCAAGCCGTTTACCTTGCGCACGAGATGCCAAGCAGCCAGGCCGCGCCGCGCGCCTCGGGCACTTTGGCCGCGCACTACGCGCCGGATGCCACATTGCGTCTGATGGAGACCGCCGCCTTGCAACAAGCCTTGCAGCCTGGCTCTGGGCAACGCCAGGCGGTCGCGGGGCGCATTGGTGTCTATATGCGCTCGCGGCCCGGCGTTTCATCGCACGCGGCGGCCCAGCCCCATGGCGGCTTAGAAGGCCAGGCGCCGCAACTGCTGCTGCGCGCCATGCCCCAGGACGCGACGCGCGCGGCGCAGCACTTGTTTGCCGCCTTGCGCGCGCTCGACCAGGCCGGTGCACAGGAAATTTGGGTAGAGGCCACACCCCAGAGCCTGGAATGGGCCGGCGTAGCCGACCGCCTGCAACGCGCCAGCATTGCCTAAGCGCTAAAACCCTATTTATCTACGGTAAAAACCGTTAAAACACCGGTATAAGCGTACAAATGCTGATGGGCAATTTCTCCGGCAGCAAAAAATCCAACCAAGGGTACGTCGCCCAAAGCGTGGCGCACGATCTGCATTTCGGCGCTTGCGCCACCAAAGTGGGGGCCGCCGCGCCCGGTGCAGCTGGTGTATATCGCGCCGGCAATGCCTTTTTGCCCCGGCGCGGACGCGCCAGCGCTTGAAGCTGTGGCGCCGACGGCCTGCGGCTCGAGCATCTCCTCTGGGCTGAGTTCTTCGCGTATTTCGGCGCAAATGCGCGTTAAATCGGCGCGCGCAGCCTGCACATTGCGCTGGCAAAAAGCCAGTTGTCCACCGACGCGCGCATGGTCGCTCAGCGCGATGCCCCGGTGGCCGGGGTCTAGGCCGACGATGTGGCGGACCAGCACGTCGCTGCCGAAGTTGCCCGTTTTACGAACCGCAGCGCTGTCGCTGCCCGTGGGCGGATTGGCTAGGCCGACCAAGGTGTTGCGTACCGCTTGCAAGGCTTCCTGGGGCCGCTCCAGCGAAATCGATAAATCTGAGAGCAATGCATCCAAAGCCGGTTCACCGTCCAGGCTGAGCACCAAGTTGTTATGTGCCTCGGTAATCACGCGGGCGCGCGACACTGGTTTGCAACCTTGGGTGACGCGCGATACCAGGGCAATTTCAGGACCGAAAGCCACGCCGCTCAAGCCACCACTGAATACGCCCTTGGCTAGGCCTTGGCCACTCAGGTTGCCATCGGCCGCCAGCGCAAACTGCACGCTCTTTCCCCGGCTGCTGGCCAGGCCGCCAAACAAATAGCCAGTTTCGGTACGACCCGACATTTCGGCCAACAATTCGGGCAAATCCGCCGTGGCGCCGTCAGCGTGCACCAAAGCGGTATGCGCTTCAAAGCCCATGCTGAGGGGCGAGACACCGGAAAACACGCGGTACTGGTCAGAGGGCAAATCCAGTAGCATGACCGCCATGGCCGGTTCGTCGAAATACTCCACATTGTTGGCAGCAATGCCAATGCCAACTGTGCCCGACCAGTCGGTAACCGAGGGCAGCTCGGCGCTCAAGTGGTCCAAGATTTCCTGCGCGTCCTGCGCGTAATGGTCGGTGATGTAGAGCAGCGCTAAGGTGGGCGTCACCGCATGCAGCGAGCTTGACATCTGGCCGCGCAACTGCGCCAGCACCAGAGCGCTAGCGCTTTGCCACTGGGGGTGCGTAGCGTGCGCGTAAGAAAAAGTTTGCATAGTTGATTGACTGGGCGCGCATACGCCGTTTTAGGTGGCGCTGCGCCGCGGCTTGACGCTCTTTTTAGCCGCCGTAGTTTTGCGTGGCGCTTTGCCTGTGGTTTTGGCAGCAGCGGCCTTTGATTTGGTGGCGCCGGTTTTGCCAGCGGCTTTCGCACTACCAACAACGGCCGCACTGTGCTTGGCCACATCTTGCAGCGCTGTGCTGGCAATGTGTTGGAATTGTTGGGTCAGCGCGCCCCATAGCTGCATCGGGTCTATCACCTTGCTGGCATCGGTCTGCGCTTGGGCAGCGGGCTCTGGTTCGGGCGCGGGTGGCGGTGCCGCGGGAGCTGCCGGTGCGGGCTTGGGGGCGGCAGCGGCTTGCGCGGCGCCGGGCATGCCCATGGTGAAGTTCATACCCTTTAAGGTTTCCATGGTCATTTTTTGCACTTCCAGCGCCTGGATGGTGGCGCTGAGGGCGCGGGCGTTTTGGTCCAGCCAGAACTGCACATGCTTGAGCTCTTCGATGCGCTTTTCCAGGTCCTCGACTTTGAGGCTGGGCACCAGCCACTGCGCCATATTAGGCATGGCCGATGGGCTGCCTCCCGCGCCACCGGCGGCCTTGGCCAGGTTTTGCAGAAAATCAAAACCAGGCACGAATTTGCCGAATCCTGCAGTATCTGAAGTGCTCATGGAGGGGCTCCTGGGTTGTGCTGTGCGGCCTACGCCAAGCGGCCCAAGCTTACCTGAAGCGCACTAGCAGCGCCCCCGCAGGCGCGCACCGCAAACGCAGCCATCTTCCGCGGTGTCACCAGCGCATGGCCTGATTCTTAGCCTTGGCCGCCTCAATCGCCGTCCGGCAGACAATAGCGCTTATGTGCAGCCATTACCAAGGCATTCAGGGGCGCGAACGGTTTGAGCGCCATTTCGGCACCGCCCTGCCCGAGGACGCGGGCCAGGCCGATGTGTGGCCGGGCTACCGGGCGCTGTTTATCCGCAACACACCGGCGGGAGCGCCCCCGACTGCGCCCCATTGGCAGGCGCTAACCGGTTTATTTGGCCTGGTGCCGCATTGGTCTACCGACTTGCGCATGACGCGCCACACCTATAACGCGCGCAGTGAAACCGCCTTCGAAAAACCCAGCTTTCGCGATGCCTGGCGGCGCGGCCAGCATTGCATCATTGCCGCTGAGGCCTTGTTTGAACCGGATTGGCGCAGCGGCCGGGCGGTAGCGGCACGCATTGGCAGCGCCGACGGTGCGCCGCTGGGCGTGGCCGGTTTGTGGTCTTGCTGGCGTGCGCAGGAGCAAGAAATTTTCAGCTTCACCATGCTGACGGTGAATGCCGACGAGCATCCCGTGATGCGCCTGATGCACAAGCCGGGGGAGGAAAAGCGCATGGTCGTGGTGCTGCCGCCACAGCACTACGGAGACTGGCTGTCCATGCCGGCGCGCGATAGCCTGGCTTTTTTACAAGCCCAGCGCGACCCCGAACGGCTCGTCCTGACCTAATGCGCGCGCCTAAGAAAGCATCGAGCAGGGGAGCGCATCAATGACTCGGCAAAAACAAGCCCGCCCATGCTTGCAGGTACCCCCGATTCATGGCGATGCGCTCTGGCACCAACGCCATGATGCGGACAGCGCGCAAATCTGGTTGCGCGCCCAGGTACAGGCCGTGGCCCAGGCCGTGCCCCTGCGCGCGCCGAGGGCTGCCGCATGAAGCTGCAATTGCTCTCCGACTTGCATCTGGAATCGCAGCCCGAGTTTGCGCCACGCCCAGCCCCAGAGGCGGATTTTCTGGTGCTGGCCGGGGATATTGGCTCCTACCAAAACGGCTCTAAATTACAGGACACGGATTTCGGCCTGGCGCGGTTTTCTCCGCTGCACGGATGGCCGGTGCCGGTGTATTTTGTGCCGGGCAACCATGAGTACGACCAACTCGATTTGGATGCCGGCCAAGCGCGATTGCGCCAGAGCTGTGTGCGCCTGGGCATTACCTGGCTGGACCGCGAGTTGCTCATGCTACCGGGCCGCAGTGCCGATGGCCAGGCGCTGCGTCTGCTGGGCACTACGCTCTGGACCGATTTCGATGCGCTCGCCGTTCACGAGGGTGGCGCACCCGACCCCAAAGCGCGCGAAAAAGCCTTTCGCGCCGCCGACTACTACCTCAAGAAAACCGGCACGCAGCGCCATGGGCTGCCTTTTCTATCCGCAGCGATACGCGAGGAAGGCCTGCAATGCCAGACCTGGTTACGCCATGCTTTAGGACAAGCCTTTGAAGGCAAAACCATCGTGGTGACGCACTTTGCGCCCAGCCTGCACAGCGCTGACCCGCGCTATGGCCGGGTACCCGGCACCGCCGGTTTTTGCAATGCGCTCGATGACTTGCTACCGCAGGCCGCGCTCTGGCTGCATGGACATTTGCATCTCGCGCAAGACTATGTGCACCGGGGCTGCCGCGTCGTGGCCAATCCGCTGGGCTATGCCCACAAAAAAGAACAGGCACAATTTCGCGCCCAAGCGGTGATTGAAATTTAGCGGGCCGCTAATCCATCAAAGCAGGTGCTCATGACCAGGTCGATAATTTGCGCATCATTGTGCTGGCCGCCCATTTTTAAGAACTCCAGCACCGGGTCGCAGGCGCGGGCGTACAAGGTGTAGAGCACGGCAATGGGCGGTAGGCTGGTTTGCAAATGGCCTTGCGCTTGCGCCTCTTCAATCCAGGCGCCCAAGCGGTCGCTCACTTCAATCAGGCCATCCATGTACTGCGCGTTGGCCATGAGCTTGGCGCGCAAGGTGGAATTGCGACTGGGCAGGGAGGGCATCTGGCCTAGCAATTGCAACTCCATAGTCCAGCGCGCCACCGCCCGCAATTGGACCATAGCGTTTTGCACCGGCAGTTCGCGCAAATAGTCTTGGGCTCTTTGCATCAGCTTGACCATGGCCGCCGCCGCCAGGTCTTCTTTGCTGGGGAAATGCTTGTACAAGCTGGCTTTGGCGATGCCCACGGTGGCGGCAACTTCATCGACCGTCATGGCCTCAAAACCTTTTTGCGCGAGCAGTGCGCTGGCGGTCTGGATGATGGCATCCTCGCGCGCCTGTAGCATCTGGGTTTTAAACGACACTTTGGGCAGCGATTTGGAAGGCATGTCTGAATTTTAGCCTTTGGGTTTTTTTGTATTCGATTCGGGCCAATTTGCGACTACACGGTTCAAGTTCTGCGCCCTCATTATCTGCGTCCATTGACGGCATCCCTGGCGGGCGCACACAAGGGGTTTTGTTATGCATATTGTTGTGGTGGGTGCCGGCATCATCGGCACCAGCACCGCCTGGTACCTGGCCGAACGCGGCCACCGTGTCTCGGTGGTGGAACGCCAGGCCGATGCGGCGCTGGAAACCAGTTTTGCCAATGCCGGGCAAATATCGGTCAGCCATTGCGAACCTTGGGCTAACCGCGATGCGCCGCTGAAAGCGCTCCAATGGATGTTTAGCAAAGAAGCACCGCTTTTATTTAGGCCGCAGTGGCCTGTGGGCGAAGGCTGGCAGCAATACCGATGGAGTTTGCGCTTTCTGGCCGAATGCAACGATGCGGCTTTCCACCGCAACGTGGGCCACATCGTGGCCTTGGGCGCGTACAGCCATGCGGCACTCCAAGACTTGGTAAGGCAAACCGGCATTGACTACCACCGCTTGGAGCGCGGCATCTCGCATTTTTTTGCTACCCAAGCCGCTTTTGATGGCGCCTGCGAACTGGCCCGCTTGATGCAGCAGTTTGGCGTACAGCGCGAGGTCATCAGCACGGCCGAGTTACTGCGCCTGGAGCCTAGCCTGGCGCCCTTTGGCGAGCGCATCGTGGGCGCCACATTTACCGCTAGCGATGAGTCGGGCGATGCGTGTGTGTTTACCCAGGCCTTGGCGCGTGAATGTGCGGCACGCGGCGTGGAGTTTTTGTTTTCCCACCGCCTGGAGCGGCTGGAAGTGACGGGCGCCACGGTGCGCGGGGTAGGCGTGCGCCCGCTGGCCAATGAGGGCGCAACTGAGGGAGCAAGCGCAGGCGGCAGTGTGCGCTGGCTAGCTGCCGATGCGGTGGTGGTGGCCTGCGGCTCCTATAGCGCGCCCTTGCTACGCCGTGTGGGCGTGGACTTGCCAATTTACCCAGGCAAAGGCTATAGCGCCACGTTTCCGATATTGCGGCCCGAACGGGCGCCTTCGGTATCGGTAATCGACGACTCGCGCAAGATTGCCATCACCCGCCTGGGCGACCAGATCCGGGTGGCCGGCACGATCGAGGTAGGCGGCTATGACCTGGGCCTTGACAGTGCGGTGTCCCAAGCGCGTTGCCAGATGCTGGCGCGCCGGGTCGAGGAAATCTGGCCCGGCATGTGCGACACGCGATTACCGCATGTAGGGGGACATCCGCAGTTCTGGGCCGGCTTGCGTCCGGCCACGCCGACCAATATTCCATTTATCGGCCAAACGCCGGTGCGCGGGCTGTGGGTCAACGCCGGCCACGGCACCTTGGGCTGGACGCACGGGGCCGGCTCGGGCAAGGCCCTGGCCGCGCGCATGGACGGCGAAAACCCGATTACCGGTTTCCCGTTTTTCGGCGCTTAGGAAGGTGCTGTCAACCGCAGACCGCCACTAGGCCGCGTGCGCCTGTTCCAGGCATTGCAAGAACGCGCGGGTGGCACGCGAGGCTTGCGGTGAGCGGCGGGTGATAGCGAAGAACTCGCAGTCGTAAAAAAACACATCCGGGAGGACGGCCTGCATCTGGCCTTGCTGCACAAAGCTATGCGCATAATGGTCGGGCAAAAAGCCGACAAAGCGGCCCGACAAAATCAGGGTGGCAATTGACTCCTGGTCAAAACCGGTGGCGCTGCGCGTCAGCCGCAATTGCTGGCTGACCTGCAAATTGGGCGAGTGGTAGCCCAGGCCGGCAAAAGGCAGCGCGCGCAGCGCATCCCAATCCATGCTGCTGTGCGCGCTACCAAACAATGCATGACCGGGGCCGCAGTACAAGCACATATGCTCGTCAAACAGACGTGCGTAGTGCAAGGTGCTGGAGGTACGGTGGCCGGGGATGATGCCTAGGTGAAACTGGCCGTCGAGCACGCCGCGCTCTATGGCGTTAAGCGTAGCCACATGCAGGTTGAGCGCAACGTCCGGCGCCCGCGCATGAAAGCGCGCAATCGCCTGCGCTACCCGGGACTTGGGATTGCTGGCAGTTTTGTCAAACACGGCTATTTGCAGTTGGCCACCCATGCGCTGGTGAATCTCATCGACACTGCTGCGAAATGCGTCGGTAGCGGCCAGCAGCTGGGTGGTTTGCGCGTAAATTTTCTGACCTTCAGGCGTCAAGGCAAAGCCGGCGCGGCCACGGCGGCACAAGCGCAAGCCCAGGCGGGTTTCCAGGTCTTTGATGTGGCGGCTGATGGTGGAGCTGCCGATGTTGAGCTCCAGCTCGGCAGCGGCCATACCGCCGCAGTCGGCTACCGCCCGGAACACCCGCAGCAAGCGCAAGTCCATGTCGCTGAGCTGTCCTAGCGCTGGGCGTGAAGGGGGATTTAATTTCATAAATAGGCAAGTGAATAGCGATAATTGTGGCTATATAAGAGTAAGAGCGCAAGCCACAATGCCTGCTCAACAGCTGATTTCTGTGCCTTCCCCGGTAAATGCTGGGCGGCGCGCTAAGCCGCAGCGAATTTTTTGTAGACCTCTACCACCTAGGAGACCGCCATGAAACCCCATGACACCGCCACCCACGCACCGGTCGTGACCACCACCTCCCCCTACCCGCGCGACAGCGCCTGGATGGATGCGCACTGGATGCCTTACACCGGCAACCGCAATTTCAAAGCCAATCCGCGCATGATGGTCAGCGCCAAAGGCGCTTATTACACCGACTCCAATGGCCGAAAGGTGCTCGACGGCTTATCCGGCCTGTGGTGCTGCGGCCTGGGCCACGGGCGCCAGGAAATCACCGATGCGGTCAGCCGCCAGATCGGCACCATGGAATATTCCCCCGCGTTTCAGTACGCGCATCCGCTGTCCTTTGAACTGGCCAACAAAATCACCCAGCTCATGCCCGAGGGTTTGGAACGCGTGTTTTTTGCCGGTTCAGGTTCGGAGTGCGCCGACACCTCGCTGAAGATGGCACGCGCCTACTGGCGCGCCAAAGGCATGGGCACCAAGACGCGCCTGATTGGCCGCGAAAAAGGCTACCACGGTGTCAATTTCGGTGGTATTTCGGTAGGCGGTATCGGTGCCAACCGCAAAACCTTTGGCCAGGGCATTGAGGCCGACCACCTGCCGCACACCCAGTTGCCTCAAAACACCTATTCGCGCGGCATGCCGGCCCACGGCGTCGAGTTGGCGGACGAATTGCTGCGTCTGATTACGCTGCATGACGCATCTAATATCGCCGCGGTCATCGTCGAGCCTATGTCGGGCTCGGGTGGCGTGGTGGTGCCGCCCGTAGGCTACCTGGCACGCTTGCGCGAGATTTGCACCGCCAACAATATTTTGCTGATATTTGATGAAGTCATCACCGGCTTTGGCCGCTGCGGGGCCTACACCGGAGCCGCTGCCTTTGGCGTGACACCGGACATCATGAACATCGCCAAGCAAGTGACCAATGGCGCCCAGCCCCTGGGCGCGGTGGTGGCTAAGAAAGAAATTTACGATACCTTTATGGACGCGGGCGGCCCGGAGTACTTGCTCGAGTTTCTCCACGGTTACACCTATTCGGCGCACCCTGTGGCCTGCGCAGCCGGCATCGCTGCCCTGGATGTGCTGGTCAAGGAAAACATGATTGAACGCGTGGCCGCCATGGCGCCTTATTTTGAGCAAGCGGTGCACAGCCTCAAAGGCAGCAAGCACATCACGGACATTCGTAACGTGGGCTTGGCAGCAGGGTTCACTATCGCTGCCGTTCCCGGCGAGCCCGCGCGCCGACCCTATGAAATTGCCATGCGCTGCCTGGAAAAAGGCTTTTACGTGCGCTACGGCGGCGACACCATGCAATTGGCACCGCCTTTCATCATAGAAAAATCCGAAATCGACAGCCTGATCAATGCCTTGGGCGAATCGATGAACGAGGTCGACTAAGGACGCAAGGCTGCCAGGCGCACAGGCGCCCGCTGCACTCGCGCTTGCTTAGCGCCCCATGGCCGTACGCGTCGGTCGTAGGACCCGCAGCGCAGCTGCGTGGCCTGGTCCACCCTGCTAGGCCTCCCGCCTTCCCTCAAACTAGGCTGGCGGGCACTTGGGTGGTGGGTGCCAAGTTTGCCCAGGCAGGCCTTTGCACTGCCCACTGCCAATGGCATGCGCTTGGCGCTTAGCGCGCATTTGCGATACTTCACCACCTTGCGGCCGGGCCGCTGCCAAGCTTTTTTAACACCTCATTTTTTTAACCAGAGCACACGCACCATGTCCCCATTGCCCACTATCGGCCACCTGATCGGCGGCCAACTCACCCTAGGCGGAAGCCGCAGCGCGGAAGTATTCAATCCGGCCACCGGCAAAGCTGAAAAAAAGCTCTTGCTGGCAGACAAATTGACTGTAGAGCAAGCCATCGCCAACGCCCAGGCCGCCTACCCTGAGTGGCGTAACACGCCGCCGCTCAAGCGCGCGCGGGTAATGAGCAAGCTCAAGGTGCTGCTAGAAGAGCATGCTGACGCCTTGTGCGCCCTGGTGACCGCGGAGCATGGCAAAGTACTGCCCGATGCCATGGGCGAGTTGCAACGCGGCATTGAAAACGTGGAATACGCCAGCTACGCGCCCGAATTGCTCAAAGGCGAGCACAGCAAAAACGTAGGCCCGTCTATAGACTCCTGGAGCGAATTTCAGGCGCTCGGTGTGACTGCCGGCATCACGCCCTTTAACTTTCCCATCATGGTGCCCTTGTGGATGTGGCCCATGGCGGTGGTATGCGGCAACACCTTTGTGCTCAAGCCCTCAGAGCGCGACCCCAGCAGCACCCTCCTGGTAGCGCAGTTGGCGCTGCAAGCGGGCCTCCCACCGGGCGTGCTCAATGTGGTCAATGGCGACAAAGAAGCGGTAGACACGCTGCTGACCGACCCGCGCGTCAAAGCCATTAGCTTTGTCGGCAGCACCGCCATCGCTGAGTACATTTACGCCACCGGTTGCGCCCATGGCAAGCGCGTGCAAGCCCTGGGCGGCGCAAAAAACCATGCGGTGGTGATGCCCGACGCCGATGTAGCCAACGCCGTCAATGCACTGATGGGCGCGGCCTATGGCTCCTGCGGCGAGCGCTGCATGGCCATCCCGCTGGTTGTCGCGGTGGGCGACGCCACCGCAGACGCGGTGATTGCCGGCCTGAAAATCGAAATTGCCAAGATGCAAGTCGGCCCCGGCACCACCGCCGGTATGGACATGGGCCCGCTGGTGACCAAGGCCCATTTTGAGAAAGTCAAGGGCTATGTGGACCAGGGCGTAGCCGAGGGCGCCACTTTGGTGGTCGATGGACGCGGCGTACAGGTACCGGGCCACGAACAAGGCTATTTCCTGGGGCCCTGCCTGTTTGACAACGTCAAACCCGGCATGGTGACCTACCAGGAAGAAATTTTTGGGCCGGTGCTGGGCGTGGTGCGCGTCAAAACATTGCAAGAAGCCATGGACATGATTGACGCCCATGAATACGGCAACGGCACCTGCATCTTTACCCGCGACGGCGAAGCCGCGCGCTACTTCACCGACAACATTTTGGTGGGCATGGTAGGTGTCAATGTACCCCTACCGGTACCAGTGGCTTACCACTCTTTTGGGGGATGGAAGCGCTCTTTATTCGGCGACTTGCATGCCTATGGACCCGATGCTGCGCGTTTTTATACCAAGCGCAAAACCATCACCCAACGCTGGCCTTCCGCTGGCGTACGGGATGGAACCATGTTCAGTTTTCCATCTAGCAAATAACTTTTTTGGTAAATATATTGTTTTATTGAAAAATATGGTTTAAAATCACAAAAAATTTAAGCTTGTGCGAAATTCGACATAAATTTAATTTTTTGCGAGAATATTGTTGAATTTCAGATGTTGAACTGAAATGCTTCAATAAAAATTCATATTTCAACCGTTGGAGTCGATCATGTCAAAAACTAAGGTAGCGAATTTTTCGCAGATGTACACCAAGTACCTCAATTTGGTGCAAGCTGTCCGCAGCTTGCCGAGCTTTCCGCAACTCGACGCTGTCGAGTCGCGCATGCTCAATGTCTTCGCGTCCGCGTGGCACGAAGACAAGCCGATTACGGTGCTGGAGGCCATGGTGATGCTGCCCGAGATTTCGACCACTACTGCGCATCGCCGTTTAAAGGCTTTGCGCAAAAAGGGAATGATCGACCTGAACCTGGATAGCCAGGACAACCGCGTCAAGTACGTGGTGCCAACGAA
>CAMBFO010000003.1 GCA_945865675.1 Comamonas sp. lk | reverse complement strand
TCCTCAGCAACCCGGCGTTTTGGGTGGCCGTCCTGCGCATTGCCACGCCGCTGATTTTGGGCACCTTGGGCGTGCTGCTGTGCGAGCGAGCGGGGGTCTTGAATTTGGGCATCGAGGGCATCATGGTCGCCGGGGCCTTTACCGGTTGGCTGGCGGTCTATGCAGGCGCCGGGCTTTGGGGCGGTGTGCTGGTGGCGGCGCTTACGGGCGCGGTGCTGGGCTTGTTACACGCCCTCCTGACCGTGGTGCTGGCGCTATCGCAACATGTTTCGGGCCTGGGCATTACCTTGCTAGCCACAGCGCTGAGTTATTTTGGCTACCGCGTGAGTTTTCCCAAGGTGTCCACTCCACCGACGATCACACCCTTCCAGGAAATGGATTGGCTTGGCTTACCCCTACTGTCAGAGCAAACACCACTGACCTTGCTGGCCTTGGTATCGGTGCCGGTAGTGGCTTATGTCTTGTACCGCACACCGGTGGGTTTGGCGGTGCGCATGGTGGGCGAGAACCCGCAGGCCGCCGAGGGACAGGGCGTATCGGTGGTGGGCGTGCGCACTGGTGCAATTGTGCTGGGCTCGGCCTTCATGGGCGTGGCTGGCTCCTTTCTCACGCTGTCTGCGTTTAACGCTTTTTTCTTCAATATGGTCAACGGACGCGGTTGGATTTGCGTGGCGCTGGTGGTGTTTGCGTCCTGGCGGCCGGGTAAAGCTTTGTTAGGCGCCTTGCTGTTCGCATTTTTTGATGCACTGCAACTGCGTCTCCAGCAATCCGGGGCGGCGGTGCTACCCTATCAGACCTACCTGATGCTGCCCTATGTGCTGTCCATCCTGGCACTGGTGCTGGTGGCACGCAAGGCGAGCTATCCGCAAGCATTGATGAAACCCTACCGTAAAGGTGAACGCTAAATGCTCGACCTCCTGATCCACAACGCCACCCTGCCCGATGGCCGCGTCGGCATGTCGGTGGCGGTGCAAGGTGGGCGCATTGTGGAAGTGGCGCCCGGCCTGCAAGCCCCGGCGCACGAGACCGTGGATGCGCAAGGCCAGTTGCTGTGCCCGCCATTTGTCGACGCGCACTTTCATATGGACGCGACCCTTAGCTACGGCCTGCCGCGCGTCAATGCCTCGGGCACGCTGCTCGAAGGCATTGCGCTGTGGGGCGAACTTAAACCCCATCTGACCCACGAAGCCTTGGTAGGCCGCGCTATGGCGTATTGCGACTGGGCCGTGGGCAAAGGTCTGCTGGCTATCCGCACGCATGTGGATGTGTGCGACCCGCGCTTGTTAGCGGTCGATGCGCTGCTGGAAGTGAAGCGGCGCGTTGCGCCCTATATCGACATGCAGTTGGTGGCCTTTCCGCAAGACGGCGTTTTGCGTGGCAGGGGCGGCCCGCAGGAGCACATGGATACGCTCAAACGCGCGCTCGACAAAGGCGTGGACGTGGTCGGGGGCATTCCACACTATGAGCGCACCATGGCGGACGGGGCGCTTAGCGTCAAACGCTTGTGCGAACTGGCCGCCGAGCGTGGCTTGCGCGTGGACATGCATTGCGACGAGTCCGACGACCCGCTTTCGCGCCACATCGAAACCCTGGCTTTTGAGACCCAACGGCTGGGCCTACAAGGCCGCGTCACCGGCTCGCACCTTACGTCCATGCACAGCATGGACAACTACTACGTCAGCAAACTCATTCCCCTGATCGCTGAGGCCGGGCTGCATGTGGTGGCCAATCCGCTGATCAACATCACCTTGCAAGGCCGACACGACAGCTACCCCAAGCGACGCGGCATGACGCGCGTACCCGAGTTGCTGGCCGCTGGTGTGAACGTGTCCTTCGGGCAGGACTGCGCCATGGACCCTTGGTACTCGCTAGGCAGCGGCGACATGCTGGAAGTGGCGCACATGGGCCTGCACGTAGGCCAGATGACCAGCCAGGCGGCGATGGCCCAATGCTTTGAAGCAGTGACGACCCACCCCGCGCGCGCCCTGGGTCTGGAGGGCTACGGCATCGCCGCCGGTTGCCATGCCGACCTGGTGCTGCTACAGGCTAGCGACCCGGTAGAGGCTATCCGCCTGCGCGCCACGCGCTTGCGGGTGTACCGGCGTGGCAAACTGCTGGCGCAGGCGCCAGCCCACGTCAGCACATTGCACATGGCGGGCCGCCCGGCCAGTACCGCCTACCGGCATGGCTCGATTCCGCGTTTTTAATGAAGACTGCTTAATAAATGACCGCTTCCTCCGCCCCCCACCCTTCCTCGGTTCCTGCCGTAGAAGTGCGCAAGGCTTCCCTGATATACAACCCCCAACAGGCACCAGTCCACGCCTTGGCCGACATTGACCTGACGATTGCGCCAGGCGAGTTTGTCTCGCTCATCGGCCCCTCGGGCTGCGGCAAGACCACGCTTTTGCGCGTGATTGCGGACCTGGAGCACATCACCTCGGGCATGGTGCAGGTCAACGGCGTATCGCCGCATGCGGCCCGGCTGGCGCGCGCCTATGGCTATGTTTTTCAGGCCCCGGCGCTATTTGCTTGGCGCACGGTGCTGGGCAATGTGAAGCTGCCATTGCAAATCCAGGGCAAAAGCGCTGCCCAGTGTGATGCGATAGCCCGCGAGCAACTGGCCCGCGTGGGCCTGGCCGGTTTTGAAAACAAATATCCCTGGCAACTGTCGGGCGGCATGCAGCAGCGGGCTTCGATTGCGCGCGCGCTGTCCTTTGAGCCACGCATCCTGATGATGGACGAGCCCTTTGGCGCGCTGGACGAAATCACCCGCGACCGGCTCAACGAGCAACTGCAACAACTCTGGCAGCGCGAGCGCCGCACCGTGGTGTTTGTGACCCATTCGATTGCCGAGGCGGTGTATTTGTCCACGCGCATCGTGGTTATGTCGCCCCGGCCAGGGCGCATCGTGCGCGTCATCGACTCCAGCCTGCCCGACGAGCGGCACCTGGGTCTGCGCGACTCCCCCGAATTTATGGACATGGCCCACCAGGTACGCGAGGCACTAGCCGATGGCCACCACGACTAGCACGCCGCCGCCCTCTTGGGGTCAACGCCTGTCAGAACAAGGTCTGCCGATTGCGGTGGTGCTGCTGTTCACGTTGGCCCTGTGGTATGCGCTGACGGTGTACCTGAATGCACCGGGCGCTATCGAGCGCGTGCTCGAACCCAAAGGCGCATGGACTTGGCAAGACCTGGTCGCCGCCACCATGACGGTGCAGCGCCCGGTGCTGCCCGCGCCGCATCAGGTGGCCTTGGACCTTTACAGCAGCCTGGTGGACTGGCCGGTGACCTCGCCGCGCAATTTGTTGTTCCATGTGGCCGTGACCGGGGAAAGCACTTTGGTCGGTTTTGTGATGGGCACACTGCTAGGCCTGGTGCTGTCGGTGTGCATCGTGCATTCGCGCACCTTAGACAAAGCCCTGCTGCCCTGGATCGTGGCATCACAGTCCATCCCCGTGCTGGCAATTGCGCCTATCGTGCTCGTTATCTTGGGCACCATGGGCTTTTCGGGCGTGGCGCCTAAGGCGGTGATCGCCATGTATTTGTGCTTCTTCCCGGTCACCGTGGCCATGGTGCAAGGCCTGCGTTCCCCGCAGGTGATTGAGACCGAAATGATGCACACCTACGCCGCCACACGCTGGCAGGCTTTGTGGATGCTGCGCCTGCCTGCGGCGCTGCCGTTTTTGTTTCCGGCGCTGCGCGTGGGCATTGCAGCGGGCTTGGTCGGCGCCATGGTGGCCGAGCTGCCTACCGGCGCGCAAGCGGGCCTGGGTGCGCGCTTGCTGACCGGTAGCTACTACGGGCAGACCGTACAAATCTGGTCGGCGCTGGTGATGTCGGCCTTTGTCGGCCTGGCACTAACCGCCGCCATGGGCGCACTCGAAGCCTTGGTGCTTGGAAAGCGCAGGCAAGTATGAACGCACAAAGCTCCCCACCTGATCTGCGCATCAGCGCGTTGGTGGTGCTCGCTGGCATCGTCAGCGCCTGGGCCTTGCTAATCTCACCGCTCGCCGATCCGGCCACGCCCAAAGAGATCGCTTTTTGGGGTGCCAGCCTGGTAGTGGCCTTGCTGGCTGTCAGCGGCATTCGCCGCTTAGCCGCTATCGACGGTCCGCGCATTTACGCCAGCGCCTCGGCACTGTTGTTTGGCGGCTGGCTGCTGTATTTCTGGCAATTGCTGACCGTAGCCATGGACGTGCCGCGCGTGCTGCTGCCCGCCCCCAGCCTGATCGCAGCTGCCTTTGGCGAACACCTGGGCACGCTGCAAACCGACTTTGTGCAAACCGTGGTGCGTGCCGTCGCCCTGGGCTGGGTGCTGGGCTCGGGCCTGGGCTTCTGTGTGGGCATCGCCATTGACCGTATGCCGTTTTTGCAGCGCGGCCTGCTGCCGCTGGCGTCCCTCACCAGCACGATTCCGCTGGTGGGCGTGGCGCCGATTGCCGTGATGTGGTTTGGCTTTGAATGGCCGTCCAAAGCAGCGGTGGTAGTGCTGATGACTTTCTTCCCCATGCTGGTGTCCACGCTGGCTGGGCTGCGCGCAGCAGACCGGCTGGAGCGCGAGCTGATGTACAGCTACGCTGCCAGCTACTGGCGCACGCTGTGGTCGCTGCGTCTGCCCACGGCGCTGCCCTTTCTCATGTCGGCGCTGAAGGTCAATGCCACGCTGGCGCTGATTGGCGCCATCGTGGCGGAGTTTTTCGGCTCGCCCACCTCAGGCCTGGGTTTTCGTATTTCCACCGAAGCCACGCGCATGAACATGGGCCTGGTCTGGGCTGCGGTAGCGGTGGCGGCGGTGACCGGCTCGGCGGTGTATGCGCTGCTGGTGTCCATCGAAAAGCGCGCCGCCTTCTGGCACCCGTCGGTGCGAGGTAAAAAATGATGGCTGCGTCAAATTGTTTTCTTGTCCGGGTGGACAAGACTGCGTCCCCGGCTTACCCTTCGCGGGCGAGCTGTTTTTCCCCTGTGTCCTTAACCCTAGGAGTTTTTCTATGAAGATGCGTTTGAAACTAAGTACCACCCTGGCAGCGGTATTGCTGTCGATGGGTGCGGTCGCGGCCCATGCGGCTGACAAAGTGACGATTCAACTCAAGTGGCTTCCGCAAGCCCAGTTTGCAGGCTACTACGTGGCGCAGGCCAAGGGCTATTACAAAGACGCAGGCCTGGATGTCACCATCAAGCCGGGCGGCCCCGATATTGCACCCACACAAGTGATCGCTGGCAAGCAAGCCGACATCGTGGTGGACTGGATGCCCTCGGCCCTGGCCGCGCGCGAAGCCGGTGTACCGCTGGTGAATGTGGCCCAGGTGTTCAACCAGTCCGGCCTGATGCTGACCTGCAAAAAGTCCAGCGGCGTGTCCACACCCAAAGACCTCAAGGGCAAAACCCTGGGCGTCTGGTACGGCGGTAACGAGTACCCCTTCCTCAACTGGATGACCAAGTTGGGTTACAAAACTGACTCGGACATCAAGATCTTGAAGCAAGGCTTTAACGTCGATCCGCTGTTGCAAAACCAGGCAGCTTGTATCTCCACCATGATTTACAACGAATACTGGCAAGTGGTGGACGCTGGCGTGAAGGAAAGCGAACTGGTCACCTTCTTTTATGAAAAAGAAGGCGTCGCATCGCTGGAAGACGGCCTGTATGTGCTGGAGTCCAACCTGAAAGACCCGGCCTTTGTGGCCCGCATGGCCAAGTTCGTGAAGGCCAGCCTCAAAGGCTGGAACGACGCGGTGAAAAACCCCGCTGAAGCAGCCAAGATCGTCGTCGCCGGCGACACCTCGGGCAGCGCCAATGCAGCGGTGCAAAAGCGCCAAATGGAAAACGTAGCTAAGTTGATCACCAACGCAGGCACCGCCAAGATGGGCTACCTGGAGCCTGCCGCTTTCGAGCGCACGGTCAAAGTGCTGCTGTCCAGCGGCAGTTCGCCCGTGATCAAGAAAGACCCGGGCAAAGCAGCTTATTCGCACGCTATCTGGGAAGCTTCCACCAAGTAAGTGCTTGGCTAGCTGCAGTCCCGCCACAGCAATGCGGCGGGGCATAGGTTTGAAGATAAGAAAGAGCCCGATCACGCAAGTGGTCGGGCTTTTTTGATGATTGCAGCCCATCCGGGAAGCGTACGAGGCGTTTATGCCAACGGACTGAGCCGGCTGTAGCTGGGCGACCCCCATGCACAGCGGGCGCAAGACATGGCAGGGCTGACAGAAAGCCCCAAGCCATGCCATGATTGAGCCATGACACATCCCAAGCACCCGCACGATCACGATCACGACCATGACCATGGCTCAGAGCTTTCTGAAGCAGCCATCCGCGTACGCGCTTTGGAAACCGTCTTACTGGCCAAGGGCTATGTGAACGCTGATGCTTTAGACCTGATTGTCGAAACCTACGAAACCAAAATCGGGCCACGCTGCGGCGCGCAAGTGGTGGCGCGGGCCTGGATGGATACAGATTACAAAGCGCGCCTGCTCGCCGATGGCACGGCCGCCGTGGCCGAGTTGTCTTTCTCGGGCCGACAGGGCGAGCATTTAAAGGTGGTGGAGAACACCGATGGCGTACACAACATGGTGGTGTGTACGCTGTGCTCTTGCTACCCATGGCCGGTGCTCGGCCTGCCGCCGGTTTGGTACAAGTCTGCGCCTTACCGGTCGCGCGCGGTGTTGGAGCCGCGCGCTGTGCTGACCGACTTTGGCGTGACGCTGCCACCGGATAAAACGGTGCGCGTGTGGGACTCCACCGCAGAAATCCGCTACCTGGTGTTACCCCAGCGCCCGGCAGGCACAGAAGGTTGGAGCGAAGCGCAATTAGCCGAACTGGTAACACGCGACAGCATGATCGGCACAGGCTTACCTATGGCGCCCCAATCCCATACGCCCGGCGCTGCGGCCACCGATGGAGCCGGCGCATGAACGGCCCGCAAGACCTGGGCGGCATGATGGGTTTTGGGCCGGTGTGTCCAGAGGCTAATGAGCCGGTGTTTCATGGGCAATGGGAAAAGCGCGCACTGGCGATCACGCTGGCCAGCGCCGCATTAGGCGAGTGGAATCTGGACATGGGCCGGCACGCCCGCGAGTCGCTGCCGCCGCATGTGTACCTGGGTGTGTCTTATTACGAAATCTGGACCCGCGCATTAGCAAATATGCTGGACGAGCGCGGTATTGTGACAAAGCAGGAAGTGCAGCAAGCGCAGATGCTGGTGCCGCCAGTGCCGACCAAGAAACCAGCGGCGACGGCAGCGCAAACCCAAGCCGCGCTGGCTGCGGGCAGCCCCTATGACCGCAAGGCAAACCAGCCGGCGCGCTTTGCACTGGGTGATGTGGTGCGCACCCGCGTGATGCACCCGGCCACGCACACGCGCTTGCCGCGTTATGCGCGCGGCAAGACAGGCAAAGTGGTAGCGGTACACGGCGCTTTTGTGTTTCCGGATACGCACGCCCATGGGCAAGGCGAGCAAGCCGCTTGGTGCTACGGCGTGCGCTTTGGCGGCACCGAGTTGTGGGGCGCGGATGCAGACCCCACGCTGGAGGTACTGGTCGATTGCTGGGAACCGTATTTGCTAGAGGCCACCGCATGAGCGCGCCGGCCGAGATGCTGGCCCTGGTGCCCGCCCTGCCCTGCGACGCCGAAGGCCCGGTGTTTCGCGAACCTTGGGAAGCGCAAGCTTTTGCGCTGGCCATTGATGCGCATGCACGCGGCCTGTTCAGCTGGACCGAATGGGCGGCCGAGTTGTCCGCGCAAATCAAAGCCGCCCAGCTAGCCGGCGACCCCGATACCGGCCAGACCTATTACCGCCACTGGCTGGCCGCGCTGGAAGCATTGGCAGTACAAAAAGGCGCCGCCAGCCGGGCACAACTAAGCCAAGTGCAAGCCGCCTGGGACCGCGCTGCCAAAGCTACGCCGCATGGGCAGGCGGTGGTGTTGGCAGACGATGCATTGTCAGGCGCAGGTTTTTAGATCCGCATTAACTGCCTGCGCTTAACCGGCAAGCGCACTGGCTGCGCCCGAATTTATAAACCCAAATAGGCGGACTGCACGCGGGGGTCCGAGGCCACTTCGGTAGCTCCGCCTTGGATGACCACACGCCCGTTTTCCAGCACATAAGCATGGTTGGAGGCCTGCAGCGCTTTGCGCACGTCTTGTTCGGCCAGTAGCAGCGTCAATCCGCCTTCCACCATGGTTTGCACCAGGCCAAAAATATGCTGCGCCATCAAAGGCGACAAACCCAAAGTCGGTTCGTCCAGCAACATCAGGCGCGGCAGGGCCATCATGCCCCGGCCAATCGCCAGCATTTGCTGCTCACCACCCGATAGCGTGAGCGCATATTGGGTATGGCGCTCCAGCAAACGGGGGAAGACGTGGTAGACATGCTCCAGCGTGCTTTGCCAATGCACACGGGCGCGCGGGTTGATAGCGCCTAGGCGCAAGTTTTCCTGCACCGTCAGACTAGGAAAAACCATGCGCCCTTCGGGCACCAGCACCAGCCCGGCCAGCACCCGCTTGTCGCAATCGAGGCGGCTGATGTCTTCGCCCAAAAAACGAATTTGTCCACGCCGCACCGGCAAGAGGCCCGCCAGCGTTTTCATAAGCGTGGTTTTACCCGCACCGTTACCGCCCAGCAAGGCAGTGGCGCCGCCGCTGTGCACTTGCAAATTCACGCCATGCAGTATGGCGGTATCGCCATATCCCCCGGCCAGGTCTTGAACCTGCAGCATAGGCTCTACGTTCATGGGCTGTCTCCGAAATAGGCGGCATGCACCTGCGGGTTCTGCGCAATGTCTGCCGGCCTACCTTGGGCAATCAGGCTGCCGTGGTGCAGCACCACAATTTCTTCACACAATTCCATCAACGCGCGCATCACATGCTCAATCACCAAGAGCGTCAGGCCACGCGTGGCGTGCAGCGCGCGCAAGGTTTGCAGCATCTGCGCCACCTCGGTAGGCGTGAGACCGGCCATCACTTCGTCCAGCAGCACAAGTTGCGCACCGGTGGCGACCGCGCGCGCAATTTCCAGACGCTTTTGACCCGATAAGGTCAGCGTGTGGGCGGGCTGCAAAGCCATAGCTGCCAGCCCCACTTCTTCCAAGACCTGCCAGGCCGCCGTGTCGGCGCTGGCCATATCGGGCGCCTGCGCCTTGCCAAACAGCGCCGCCGTGCGCAAGTTTTCCAGCACGGTGAGCATGGGAAAAGGCTTAACAATTTGAAACGTTCGCGCAATGCCCAAGCGGCAAATCTGGTCGGCACGCAGTCCGGCCAGGCTGCGCCCACCAAAACGGATGCTGCCGGTGCTGGGCGCCGTGTTGCCTGCAATCAAGGCAAACAAAGTGGTCTTGCCTGCGCCATTGGCGCCCATCACGCCAACGATTTGTCCGGCTTGCACCTCGAATGACACCTGATCGAGCGCCTGCAAGCCGCCAAAGCGCTTGCCTACGCCCTGGATTTGCAATAAGGCGCTCATGGTGCACCGCCACGTGTGGGGGATGGAGGCGCAGCGTCTTTCAGCATCTGGGCGCTCGGGGTTTTTTTGCGCTCCAACAAGCCCATGATCCCCTGCGGTAAAACCAGCACAAAAACGATCAGCACCAGGCCCAAAATCACCATGTACAGCAAGGGCGCGTTAGCCCACAAGAGTTCAGACAAGAGCGATAAAAACAGCACGCCCAGCAAAGGGCCGCGCGCGTTGTCGCCACCTCCCAAAATGGCCATGGCGATGACGGTGACCGAGATCATCGGGTCAAACACCTGGCCGACCACAAAGTAGGTAGAGCGCAGTGCCATCACGCCACCGACCATGCCGGGTATGGCCGCGCCCAGCACAAAGGCAATCAGTTTGTAGCGCACCACCGGCACGCCCAGGGTTTCAGCCGCTTCCTCGTTTTCGCGCAAGGAACGCAGCCCATGACCAAAGCGCGAACTGCCCACCCAGGTGAGCATGACCACCGCAATGACGGCCAGCGCAAACATGGAGAAATAGATCACCTGCAAATCCGGCGCGCCAAACAAAATGCGGCTGGCCATGCCGCTGGCCGATTCGGCCCAGGTGATGGTGTACTTCACCAGCTCGGCCAAACCAAAAGTCAGTATCACAAAGTAAGGCCCACGCACCCGCAATACGGGCAGACCCACCAGTGCGGCCAGCAGAGCGGCCAGTGCACCGGCGCCGACGATGGCCACAGGCAAAGGGATCTGCTGCCAGGTAATAACCACCAAATACGCGCCCAGGCCGTAAAACACCACATGCCCCAGCGAAACATAACCGGTCATTTTGGACAGCAAGCACCAGCTTTGGGTCAGGGCCAGCCACATCAGCACACTCAGGCCGATGCCGACCACATAATCATTGGCGATAAATGGCAAGGCCGCTAGCAGCAACAGGCAGGACAGCCACACAACGGTCCACCAGCGGTTGGGGAACAAATCGCGCATAGGGCTAGCGTGCCGCCGCGCGGCGCGCAAACACGCCGTTGGGAAAGAGCAGCAAGGCCGCTACAAATGCGCCATACAAAAGCATGGAACGCATATTGGCCGAGGTCAGCGCCACGCCATAGGTCTCGATCACACCGAGCAGTAAAGCGGCCAACAAACCGGCCATGGCATTGCCCAACCCGCCCAAGATGATGACGATAAAACCGGCAATGGTGTAAGGGAACCCCGAGAAGGGCGAGAACTGGCCAAGCATGGATACCAGCACCCCAGCCAGTGCCGCAGACGCAAAACCCAGCACAAAGCTAAGCCACTGCACGCGGTCCACGTTGACACCCACAATAAAGGCCGCTTCGCGCCGCTCTATCACCGCGCGCGTCGCCAGACCAAAAACACTACGACCTAAAAATACAGCAACCAGCAGGCAGCAAGTGCCGGCCACGCACAGCGCAGCCAAGCGGTTGCCCGTCATGGACACCGAGCCCCAGTGATAGACCGTGCCCAGGTAGTTGTAGGCGCGGTTATTGGGTGTGAATACCAAAGCCGTGGCGTTTTGCACAACAATCGACAAGCCGAAAAAAAGCAGCAGCGAATTGCTCTCCATGCGCTGCACTTGGGCGGCGCTGCTATCGGCCAGCAAGCCTTTGAAAATACCGCGGTACAGCGCATAGCCCAACAAGCCCCCGGCGCTGGCCACCACGGGCGCTACCAGCAGGGGCGAGAGGCCAAATGCGCTAAAGGCCCAATAAGCGGCATAAGCCCCCAGCATCACAACTTCCCCATGGGCCACATTCAGTAAGCGCATGGTGCCATAGACCAGGTTCAGCCCCAGCGCAATCAAGGCATAGAGCGAACCGGTCACCAGGGCCGCAAACAACAACTGGCCCGAAAGCAGGGTTTCGAGCACCGTCATGTCGGCGTTACCAGCCCTTCTTGGCTTCGAACTTGGAACTGGCCATGGACGCTGGCCAGACCAGTTGCAGTTTGCCCTTCTGGGTTTGCACAAAGGCCGTCGGTGTGATCACGTTTTGCACGCCCTCAAACTTGACTTTACCGTTGATGGTGTCAAAGGTGCTGCTGCTGATCATGTCGCGCATTTTCGCCTTGTCCAAGCCCGTCTTGGCCACGGTAGTCTCCAAAATTTCTAAAGACATCCAGGCTAGGGCGGAATTGAGGTAGTCCGGGTCTTCGCCAAACTTTTTCACGTAGGCGTCATAAAAGGCTTGAGAACCCTTCCACTCGGCACGGGGCGACCAGTGGGCAATCGTCACCACGCCTTCGGCAGAGGCGGCGCCGACAGCTTTGGGGAAGAAAGCATCGCTCGGCCCGATGGCGACAAACTGGAAGGGCTGATTCAGGCCCAACTCTTTAGCCTGCTTGGCGTAGAGCACCGAGTCACCGGGGTAGGCCAGGGCCAGCACCGCGTCCACATTAGCCTGCTTGATCTGGGTCAGCGTGGAGGTCATGTCGCTGATATCTGGCGGGTACTCGGTAGAGACTTTGATTTCAATACCCGCCTTTTTTAGCTCAGGCTCCAGGAAATTCTTGATCTCTTTGGTAAAGGGCAGTACGTTGGACAAGACCGCGACCGATTTCACGTTTTGCGTTTTCAGCATCGCCGTCAGCTCCGCACCGATGCGGTCAGGAATCGCCGAGGTGGGAAACCAGATGTAGCCAGGTTTGACCTGGCGCAGTGCCACCGATGCAGCAGTATTGCCGACCATGGGGAATTTGAACTTTTCGAGTACCGGCGCAATCGCCAGGTGAAACGGCGTTCCCCAGGGCGCCAGCAACAAATCGACCTTGTCGTCGGTAATCAGCTTTTCGTAGATGCGCACCGCTTGCTCTGGCTTGGACTGGTCGTCAAACACCACAAACTCCACTTTACGCCGCACGCCGCCCACATCCATGCCGCCTTTGGCATTGGTCTGATCGCGCCAGAGTTCATACGTATTCATTTGCGAAGGCGTGGCGTTGGCCAACATGCCGGTGCGCGCCATAGAAAAGCCGATGCGCAAAGGTTTGTCCGCCTGCGCCGAGGCCATACCCGCCGTCAATGCGAGCAATGCTGCCGTAATTCCGCTGACAAAGGCCCGGCGGTTTGAAAAAGAAAATTTCATCTCATTACTCCAGTGCTTCAGGAAAAAGTTGAACGACCAGGACCGTGCATCCATGCCGCCGCACGTGCCACCCAGGGACGGGTGGCATCGCCGCAAGCGACGCTGGTCTCGAAGTGGTCACATGCTTCGAGAATTTCTAACTCCGTGGGCACACCGGCCGCTCGCAGTGCCGCACGCATTTGCGCGGCCTGGGCGATGAGGTGCGGAAAATCGCGCTCGCCATGGGCCATGAAATACGGCGGGCAGGCGGCAGGCTCTATCAGGTGCAGGGGCGATGCGCTGCGCTCCACTTGCGCATCATGCGCAGCGTCCACGGCTGGCCCCAGAAAGCGCGGACGTTGCGACAGGCCGCTGCCCTCGCCTAGGAGGTATACGCCCGACACCGGCAGACAACCGGCTAGCGGCTGCGCTGCCAGGCCGCGCGCGCTGCGCCAGGCAGAGGTGACCGCCAGCAATGCCGCGTAATGCCCGCCACCCGAGTGCCCGCCCACAAACACGCGCGCCGGTGCGCCATCAGGTATCGGCACGCCGACCCGGCCTTGCAACACATAGGCCAGCGCATCGGCGCAGTCGTCCATACCAGCAGGAAACACATGTGCTGGCGCTAGGCGATAGCTGGCACTGACAAAATGAATACCCGCCGCCTGCAAGGCGGGGGCCATGAAATACATCCATTCTTTGTAGCCGTTGGTCCAGCCGCCGCCATGGAAAAAAACCAGTACCGCGTCACTAGGGAATGCACTGGCAAAGACTTCCAGCGTCTGGTTAGGGCCGGGACCATAAGCATGGCTGTGGCCGCGCAAACCCGCTCCCAGCGCAAGTATTTTTTGCTGGTAGGCCGCGCCCAGGGGCGACATGGGCTCTTGGGCCGGATAGTGGTCCACGAGGCTCACGCAAAGTCCTGCGGGTAGAGCGCCTGGTACACGCGCTCGGCACTCAAAGGTAGCTGTGTCAGGCGGGCACCCGTGGCTTCTACGATGCCGTTAGCGACGGCGGCAGCCACCGCATTGATACCCAATTCGCCCACGCTCTTGGCACCGTAGGGGCCGGTGGGTTCCTGCGCTTGGACGACATAGATTTCGTGCGATTGCGGCACCTCCGCCATGGTGGGAATTTTGTAATCCATCAGGCTGGGGTTGGCCAGGCGCGGGCCGTCCCACACCAATTCTTCGGTCAGCGCATAGCCCATGCCTTGCACCAGTGCGCCGTCGATCTGACCACGCACCATGGCCGGGTTGATGGCCCGCCCCACGTCCGCGGCCGTCCAGGCGCGCGGCACCCGCACTTTGCCGCTCTGCGTATCCACCTCAACCTCGACCACCTGCGCCACAAAACTAAACACACCGATATTGGCAAAGGGCAAGCCCAAGACAACGGCGCGTTTGGGGTCCACGGTTTTTTGGTCAAACACCCAGCTGTTGGTACCGATGATGGGGCCGCCTGCAGCCCAGTGCGCATAGCCCGATACCTGGGCAAAGCTCAGACTGGCCGCTGCCACGCCTTTGATGCCAACACTGCCGCCCTGGCGCAGCTCGATATCTTCGGGTGCGCATTCCATCATCGCGCCAGCGTATTTTTTAATTTGCTTTTCCACTTCGCCGGCAGCGGCAACGACCGAGCGCCCCGTCATGTACGTCACACGGCTGGCGGTTGTGCCCCAGTTATAGGGCGAGCCATCGGTATCCGGGCTGGCAATAGCCACCCGGTCCATGGGTACTTGCAGCGCTTGCGCACACATTTGGGCCAGCGCGGTGTTGCTGCCCTGGCCGATGTCCACGGCGCCGGTATTGAGTAGCAGCGTGCCGTCTTCCAGCATCCGCACGATGGCGCCAGTAGCCAGCAAACCGCTGATGTGCGCCGAGATAGCCAGCCCCATGCCGGTGCGGGTGTCCGCAGTGGCCGCCTGGCCGCCCGCTTGCGCCGGGCGCTGTTTCCAGCCGCTGCCTTGCTCCACGGCATCCAGACATTGCGCCAGGCCATTGGAAAAAATGGATTGACCGCCCAACCAGCGGTCGCCGTCGCGCTTCATGTTCAAACGGCGGATAGCAAAGGCGTCCATTCCCAGCTCGCGCGCAATCGCATCGATTTGCTGCTCGGAGGCAAAGGTCACCTGGGGCACGCCAAAACCACGAAAGGCGCCAAAGCGCATCTTGTGGGTGTAGGCCACGCGGCCATGGGCGTGCACATGCGCGATGTTGTAGGGGCCACAGCTCATCAGCAAGGCGTAGCCCAGCACACCGGGGCTGTCGTCGCCATAGGCGCCGCCGTCCAGTAGCAGTTCGGTTTCGCGGGCGATCAAGGTGCCGTCGCGGCGCGCACCGGTCTTCATCCGGATGGTGGCCGGATGGCGCGCGCGCACGGTTTCGAAGTCTTCTTCGCGGCTGAGGATGAGCTTGACCGCCCTGCGCGCCTTCATCGACAGCAGCACGACCACGGGCTGCACATGCGCTTCCATTTTGTTACCAAAGCCTGCGCCGATGCGCGGCGTGAGGCAACGCAATTTGGTCATGGGCAGGCCCAGCGCCTCGCAGACATTGGCCTGTACCCGGAACACCGATTGATTGGCCGACCACAGCGTGATCCGTCCGGAAGCATCGATCTCGGCCAATGCGCCGCAGGGCTCCAGCGATACATGTGCCTGACCGGGCGTGCGGTAGATCGCCTCCACGACCACATCGCACTGCGCCCAGGCCGATTCCACATCGCCTTCGCGCATAGAGGTGCGCGAGCACAAATTGCCCTGGGTGCCCGCATCGAATACTTTGATGTAGCTGTCGGTGTTCTCATGTACCAGCGGCGCACCGTCCTGCAAAGCAAGAGCCGGCTCCAGCGCAGCAGGCAGCACCTGGTAAAACACCTTGATCAGCCGGGCGGCCTGGCGTGCAATGGCTTCGGTATCGGCAGCCACTGCCGCCACGATTTCGCCGCAATAGCGCACCCTGCCCAAGGCCATGGCCGGCTCATCTTTGATAAAGGCGCCCATGCGGTGTGACGGGTCCAGATCCATTCCGGTGACGATGGCGCGCACGCCGGGCAGCGCTTGGGCAGCGCTCAGGTCATAGCCCTCGATCAGTGCGTGCGCATGCGGGCTTTGCAAGAGCGCGCCGTGCAGCATGCCAGGCCGGTACATATCGGCAATGTACTGGGCCTGGCCGGTGAGTTTTTCGTCGCTTTCGAGCGGGATGACCGACTGGCCTACTGCGCCTTCGGGCAGTGCATCGGCTTGCTTGGTTGAGGTATTCATGGTGCAAGCTCCCGTGCGCGCAACTGTGCAGCCGCTAGCAGCACGGCCGCCACGATAGGGGCGTATCCGGTGCAGCGGCACAGATTGCCCGACATGGCCGCACGCACCTGGTCCGCATCCGGCTGGGGGGTGTGCTTGAGCAAAGCGTGTGCGCTGACCAACATCCCGGGCGTGCAAAACCCGCATTGAAACGCAGACTCTGCGGCGAATGCTTTTTGCAATACCTGCATGGCCGCTTGCTGGTTGAGCCCTTCTAAGGTTTCAATATCGGCATGGGTGCAGCCGTGCGCCAAACTCAAACACGCGCGCACCGGATAGCCGTCGCGAACCACGGTGCAGGCGCCGCAGACGCCCTGGTTGCAACCGCGCTTGGCAGCGGTCAACTGCAATTGGTCACGCAGCACGGTGAGCAAGCTGTCGTGCAGGCCGACGCGCACCTCAGCCTCGGCACCATTGACTTGCAGTTGCAAGGTTTGACGCGGCGCGCTCATTGCAAAGCTCCCGTGGGTACTGCGAGTTGACGCATGGCGCGCAGCACTAAGCGGGGTATCAGGGCACGCCGGTAGTTGGCGCTGCCGCGCACATCATCCAAAGGATCGGCGCGCGCCTGCAATAGCGCGCCCGCACGCGCCAGCGCGCTTTCGCTGCGATCCTCGCTGAGCAGCGTATCGGCATCGTCATCCCGGATAGGCACCGGTCCGCACGCACCTACCACCACCCGGATGCGGCCCAGGGCCGACACGCAGGCCGCGACCGAAGCGGTGGCGTAGTCACCTGCGACTCGCGCATGCTTGATATAGATACCATGGGCGCCCGCTTGCGGCTTGGGCAGGACGACGGCGGTGACCATTTCGCCAGGCTCCAGCGCGGTGAGATACCAGTCCTGAAAGAAATCTTGGGCAGCGACCATGCGCCGCGAACCACTGCCAGCAATCTCCACCTCGGCCTGGGCGGCGACCAAGGCAGGCGGATAGTCCAAGCCAGGGTCGGCAAACGAGATAGAGCCGCCAATGGTGCCCATATTGCGCACCGTGGCATTGGCAATTTGGGATGCAGCATGACGCAACACCACAGCGGCGCCCAAGTGCAACGCGCATTGCGCCGTTTCGCGGTGGCGGGTAAAAGCGCCGATGCGGATACGGCCATCGGGCAATACCGAAATGCCCTGGATTTCGGGGATCGCCGACAAACTGATCAGCGCCGCTGGTTCGATCACGCGGGCGTTGAGCATAGCGACCAAGGTTGCACCACCGGCCATGAGTTTGGCCTCGGGGTCCTGGGCCATCAATGCCGTAGCTTGGTCCACGGTTTCAGGGAGAAAAAAACCTTGCAACATACGCGTTCCTAGGAAGTAGCGGGTGCGTCTTGCACCAGGCCTTGAGTGTCCATCAAGGACTGCAAAGCCTTTTGCAAATTGCGGGCAAACTGCTCGCCCAGGTTTTGCGCTTGCTTGCGCATCATGCCTAGCGCAAAGCGCCCCAGCCTGCCGGTGACATTGACTTCAGACTGGTACTGCACGCGGGTACCGCTGCCTTGGGGATGCAAGGTGATTTGGCTTTCGGCCTGCAGCATGCTGGCGCGCCCGCCCTCTTCGCCGCGCGTAACAGCCCAAATGCTATTGGCTTCCTGCCGGGTAATTTCCACTTCCAATTCAAACCGGGCTTTGATACCGGCCAGCCCGATTTGAATCACCGTGCGGTAGCGCTTGTCGTCCACCGGCTGCAAGCTTTCGCAGCCAGGCAGGCACGAGGCCATCAGGCGCACGTCAAACAAGTGCTGCAACACCACCTGCGGCGGTGCGTCGATGTCAAATTGGCCTTCGATCAACATGTGGAACTCAGTGCTTGAACTACAGGGCCGAACTCAGCGCTGCACACGCGGGACGATCATCTTGGGGTCCACCAAGCGGCCCTCGTCCACCACCACTTTCCCGTCGAGCGAAATCGTGCAATGGCGCATCGGCACGTCGTAATGGCCGCGCGTGGTGCGTTTGCCGCCGCCCTGGCTGTTGGGGCCGGTAGAGAACAAAAAATTACCGGGGAAGCTGCGCGCGCCAGCGCGGTTGTGCTCTGGGATATCGCCATTGAGCGCGATATTGTCCCAGCGGCACTGCGGGTTCATGCCCCAACCCAGATGCGAGACCGCAAACGGGTCCATGTCCTCGGGTCCGGTTTTGCCCTCGTCCAGCCAGTCGCGCATCAGCATGGCGTCGAGCCCGCCCTCAATTTTGGTGACATGGCCGTTTTCTATTTCCAGGTGAATCGGGTCTTGCACATAGCGGCAGTAAGGCAGGATGATGATGTCCCCCGGCATGATGACAACGCGCCCGTTGGCGCTGCCTTCGTTGGGGAAGGTATGGATCAGGCCCACGCCCCAATGGTCAAAGTGGCCCGGTTCGTCAGCGAAGCCGTACTGGCTCATCACCGGGTACTCGCCGCGGCGATAGCGCAAGTCGGTACCCGCTTTGCTGGTCACGTGCACCTGCTGGGTTTTTTCATACACCTCGTGGGCATACATGATGGCATCTTTAAGCCCGGGCGGGGATTGCAAATTCAGCAAGTCGTCCGGTGAATCAATCACCATCTGCACGCGCACCCCGTTGTTCATCACCTTTTTCAGCCACGCGGCGAACAAGGGAATATGGAAGATCAGAATCATGTCGGCGACCATCAGCGCCTCTAAGGTGCCCTTGCACTGGCCGATGGTGGGCACACCCACCTTGGTCCAGCCGGGGATCATGTTCACCCGCATCTCGTAAATGTCAAAGCCCATTTCCTCGGCGGCAGCAAAAGCGGCCTGGATGTACTCGGGCCGGGTGCCCAGGTCGCTGACCACAGCCACCGTCTGGCCGGGACCGACTTTGCACAGTTCGAACTGCTTGCGAAACAAATACGTCAGTTTTCCGGGATTTACCAAGGGGGTGCGAACAGCCGATTGCATACGAATTCCTTTGATGGACACGAAAAACTGCAGCTCCATCCCGGCGCGAGCAGGTGGCTTCGATCCAGTCTATGAACATGTTCCGCAGGTGTCAATAGCGAATACCATATGTTTTTGAACTTTTTTTGGTGCGTCGCAGCAAGCTATTTCCTGCGCTGCGCAGTACTATCGCGCAGGCGCGGCAGCGGGCCAAAAACGCTTGTCTGCGCTGCCAAACAGTGGGCATGGGCTGACGCTTACGCTTGCCAAAGGCCGCATCACAGCAAGGAACACCAGATGGCGCAGGTAAAAAAAGAGGAAGTCCGGCATGCCATTTTGCAGGCGGCTTTTGAATTGTTCAGTGAGCAAGGCTACAGCGACACCACGATCCCTGCCATTGCGCGGCGCGCCGGCTTTTCGACGGCCAATGTTTATAGCTACTTTCGCTCAAAAATCGATATTCTGTTTACGCTGTACGAGCCCTGGCTGCAAGACTGTCTGGACAAGTTTGAATCCTCGATCCGGCGGGTCAAAGACCCGCACAAACGCATGGAGCGTATTTTGTTCGCGCTGTGGCGCGACTTGCCGCGGGCCAGTAATGGCTTTGCCAACAATGTGATGCAAGCGGTATCCACCAGCGCAGGATCAGAAGACTACAGCCCGCGCCTGCGCCTCTTATTTCAAAACCGGGTGGCGCGCTGGATGCAGTCCTGCGCCGCAATCAATGACGCCGAGGCAGCAGCCATGGCCGCAGTCGCTTTAATGGCCTTTGACGGTTTTGCCATGAATGTGCACTTGCCGCATGGTGTGAGCTGCGATCAAAAGACGGTGCAGGTGTTTGCAGCGCTTTTGATGCCCAGGACGGATCAAGGCAGCCCCTAAGGTAAAAGGCTCAGGCTTCAAACCGTATTCAAACCTTTCACTGTGCTTAGAGCCCGGTTTGCTTGCTGATGCGCACCCAGGATTGGACTCGGGCGTATTCTCGGTAGGTCCATGGAGACCAGCACCTAAAACCCCTGAACAGGCCATCCGCAGCCGGATGGCCCGCATGCCGGATTAAAACAAGCCGACCACTTTGCCAGCGTCATCGATATCAATGTGGTCCGCCGAAGGTACCTTGGGCAGGCCCGGCATGGTCATGATATCGCCACACACCATCACGATGAACTCGGCACCTGCGGCCAAGCGCACTTCGCGGATATTGACAGTGTGGTCCGCCGGTGCGCCGCGGCGCGAAGCGTCGGTGGAGAAGGAATACTGCGTCTTGGCCACGCACACGGGGTAATGGCCGTAACCGGCTTCTTGCAGGCGCTTGATTTCGGCGCGCACTTTGGCGTCGGCGCTGATGTCGCTGGCGCCATAGATTTTGGTTGCGATGGCTTTCATCTTGTCCCACAAAGTCGCGTCGTCTTCATAAACAAACTTAAAGCCACTGCTGGGCTTGTCGGTCAGCGCCACCACTGCACGCGCCACCTCTTCGGCGCCGGCGCCGCCATCGGCCCAATGGCGGGCCGACAACACCGGCACGCCTAAATAGGCCAGCTTGTCTTTGAGCAATGCAAACTCGGCCGGCGTATCCGCGGTGAACTGGTTCATGGACACCACGCAGGGCAAGCCGTAGTGGTTACGGATGTTGTTGACGTGGCGGTCCAAATTGGCAATGCCGCGCTCTAGTGCCGGCAGGTTCTCGGTGTTGAGTTCTTTCAGGTCGCAACCACCGTGGTACTTGAGCGCCCGTATCGTGCCCACCAGCACCACCGCAGAAGGGCGCAGCCCGGATTTGCGGCACTTGATATCGACAAATTTTTCCGCACCCAAATCAGCGCCAAAACCGGCTTCGGTGACCACGTAGTCGCCCAGTTTGAGCGCCATCTTGGTCGCCAGCACCGAGTTGCAACCGTGCGCGATATTGGCAAACGGGCCACCGTGGATAAAGGCCGGGTTGTTCTCCAGCGTCTGCACCAGATTAGGCTTGAGCGCTTCGCGCAACAACACCGTCATAGCGCCGTGGGCTTTGAGGTCACGCGCGCAAACCGGCTTTTGATCGCGGGTGTAGCCGATCACGATATTGCCCAGGCGCTCTTTCAAGTCCTTCATGCTGGTCGCCAGGCAAAAGATCGCCATGACTTCCGAGGCCACCACAATGTCAAAACCGTCCTGGCGGGGATAGCCGTTGCCCGGGCCGCCCAAGGACACGGTAATGTCGCGCAAGGCACGGTCGTTCATGTCCATGACGCGCTTCCAGGTGATGCGGCGCACATCGATTCCCAAAGCGTTGCCATGGTGAATATGGTTGTCGATGAGTGCGGACAACAAATTGTTGGCCAGGCCGATGGCATTGAAGTCGCCGGTGAAATGCAGATTGATGTCTTCCATGGGCACCACTTGCGCCATGCCGCCGCCGGCCGCGCCGCCCTTCATACCGAACACCGGGCCCAGGCTGGGCTCGCGCAGGCAAATAATGGTTTTCTTACCGATGCGGTTGAGCGCGTCGCCCAAGCCCACGGTGGTGGTGGTTTTGCCCTCGCCCGCCGGTGTGGGGCTGATGGCGGTGACCAAAATCAGTTTACCGTCGGGGCGGTCGTTCAGGCTGTCCACATACTCCAGCGACACCTTGGCTTTGTAGCGGCCATAGGGGTCGAGCGCATCGTCCGGAATACCCAGGCCCGCGGCGATCTGGCTAATGGGCTTCATAGTGGCTTTTTGGGCGATTTCGATGTCTGAAAGCATGGGTGTCTCCGTTCGTTATGCAAAAGTGCTGCGCCTGCGTCGCACACGCAAAGCCCTGTTTGGGGCCTGCTGTGGCGCAATGTACGGTTGTGCTCTGGTCGGAGCAGCCGGTTTAGCGACCCACCATTGTCACTATACGACACGCTCTACTCAAGCGTGCAATCCGAAGAATTGGCGCGCTCGGCCAGTAATTGCTGCACCGCAAGGCGGCACTGTGCGGCATCGATGGCGCGCAGGCCTTGGGGCAAGCATTGGGTGATGCCAGTTTCGGACACCACAAAGTCCATGCGCACATCATGCGCCTGAGGCGCTAGGCTAGGAATTCGCGAGATATCAAATGCCGTTGCAATACATACTGGCTTGCGCGCGAGTGCGGCCAGCGTGCGGTCAAAGTAGCCGCCGCCAAAGCCCAGGCGATAGCCTTGCGCGTCGATACCCACAGGCGGCACCAGCAGCACATCAGGCACCAGCACTTCGCTAGCGCGCGGTACCGGGATGTCGTACACGCCTTTGTCCATGGGCGCGCCAGGCCACCAGTGCCGAAACTCCAAGGGCAGCCCCGGGCCGCGCACCACCGGTAAGGCGCTACGCACACCGCGCGCGCGCAGGTGGGCCGCTAGCGCTCGGGCATCAAATTCGGCGCGGTAGGGCCAGCATAGACCCAACACCCATGGCGCTGGCAGATCCAGCGCTTCGCGCAGCAAGGTATTGAGGATCGCGCCCCACGCGGTGCGGTCCTGCACGGATGCTGCGCTGCGCGCCGCCAGCAATTGCCCGCGCTGCGCCTTGCGCCAGGCTGCCTGAGCAGGCGTCAGCGCCAAAGCGAAGCGGCGCTTGCTAGCCAGCGCACCATGCGCGCACATGCACAGCGAAGCTCATGCACCGGAACACAGTGCACTGAAATCCGCGGTGCGAAATTTTGGATACTAGGCCGCATATTGCGCCACTGGCACACAGCTGCAAAACAGATGGCGGTCGCCATAGACGTTGTCTACGCGGCCCACGGCGGGCCAGTATTTTTGTAAGAGCAAAGCGGGCAGCGGGAAGGCGCCCAACTCGCGGGTATAGGGCCTATCCCAGTCGCTGTGCACCACGCTGGCGGCGGTGTGCGGCGCGCGCACCAGCGGGTTGTTGTCGCGCGGCCAGCGGCCTTGTTCCACCTGCGCAATTTCTTTGCGGATGGCGATCATGGCATCGATAAAGCGGTCTAGCTCCTGGCGGGTTTCGCTTTCCGTGGGCTCGACCATCAGCGTACCGGCCACCGGGAAGCTGAGCGTGGGCGCATGAAAACCATAATCGATCAGGCGCTTGGCTACGTCTTCGGCGCTGATGCCCGAGCTTTCTTTGAGCGGGCGTAAATCCAAAATGCATTCATGCGCCACGCGCCCGTTGGCACTGGCGTAGAGCGTGGGGTAATGGTCATGCAAGCGCTGGCTGATGTAGTTGGCCGCCAAAATGGCCGCTTCGGTGGCGTGGCGCAAACCGCCCTCGCCCATCATGCGGCAATACATCCAGCTGATCGGCAATACCGCTGCATTGCCCAAAGGCGCTGCCGAAATACTGCCGATATGCGTACCCAGCGCGCCGGTGCTGACATGGCCGGGCAAGTAAGGCACCAAATCTTCCACCACGCAGACTGGCCCCACGCCGGGGCCGCCGCCGCCGTGCGGAATGCAAAAGGTTTTGTGCAAATTGAGGTGGCTGACATCGCCGCCAAACTCGCCTGGCGCGGCTACGCCGACCAGTGCATTCATGTTTGCGCCATCAACATACACGCGCCCACCGTGGCTATGCACCAAAGCGCATAAGTCTTTGACCTGGGTTTCAAACACGCCGTGGGTGCTGGGGTAGGTGATCATGACGCAAGCCAGATTGGCGCTGTGTTTCTCGCACTGCGCGCGCAAGTCGTCCATGTCCACATTGCCGTGGCTGTCGCAGGCGGTAACCACTACATCCAGCCCCGCCATTTGGGCGCTGGCCGGGTTGGTGCCGTGCGCGGACGACGGAATCAGACAAATATTGCGGTGCCCTTGGCCCTGCGCGGCTTGGTAAGCGCGGATGACCAATAAGCCCGCGTATTCTCCCTGGCTGCCGGCATTGGGTTGCAAGCTGATACCGGCGTAGCCAGTGGCCTGGCACAACCAAGCACGCAGTTGTTCGTCCAGCATGGCGTAGCCCTGCAATTGGTCTGCCGGGGCAAACGGGTGAACATGTGCAAACTCGGGCCAGGTGATGGGAATCATTTCGCTGGTGGCATTGAGCTTCATGGTGCACGAGCCCAGCGGAATCATGCTGCGGTCCAGCGCCAGGTCTTTATCGCTTAAGCGACGTAAATAGCGCAGCATGCCGGTCTCGGAGTGGTAGCTGTTAAACACTGGATGCGTCAGAAAGCTGCTGGTACGGCGCAGCGCTGCCGGAATCAGTGAGCCGGGCACTGGTGCCAGTACATCCCATTGCGGCAAGGCCTGCCCGTTTTTTGCAAAAACGCCCCATAGCAAAACCACGTCCTCACGCGTGCTGGTTTCGTCCAGCGAGACCCCGATACAAGTGCCGCGCAACACGCGTACATTGGCCCCGGCTGCGACGGCTTTGGTGGCGATAGCTTGGGCTGCGGCAGCGCTTGCGGTGTCAATCGTCAAAGTGTCAAATGCACTGTCGTACAAAGGCGCGCAGCCCAGGCTGGACAGGCCTGCGGCCAACGTGGCTGTATAGGCCGCAACGCGCTGCGCGATACGCGTGAGGCCGAGTGGTCCGTGGTAGACCGCATACATACTGGCCACCACGGCGGGCAGCACTTGGGCGGTACAAATATTGGAGGTGGCTTTTTCGCGGCGTATGTGTTGCTCGCGGGTTTGCAAGGCGAGGCGGTAGGCCGGTTTGCCGTGTACATCCACACTCACACCCACCAAACGGCCCGGCATAGAGCGTTTGAATTCATCGCGACAGGCCAGGAAGGCTGCGTGCGGGCCACCGGCGCCCATGGGCATGCCAAAGCGTTGTGTACTGCCCACCACAATGTCGGCGCCCATTTCGCCCGGCGGTTTGAGCAGCGTCAGCGCCAGCAAATCCGCGGCCAATACCAAAGCAGCGCTTTTGGAATGCACCATGTCGGCGTCGTGCTGCCAGTCTTGCAGCCAGCCGGTGCTGCCGGGGTATTGGTTGATGGCGGCGAAGTAGTCGTCTTGCGCCAGCGCCTCGTACCAAGCCGCTGGCGAATTCACCACTTTCACGGTAATACCCAAAGGCCCGGCGCGCGTTTGGATGACGGCAATGGTTTGCGGATGGCAGTCGCCGCCCACTAGGAAGGTGTTGCCTTTATTTTTCACGCTGCGCTTGGCCAGGGTCATGGCCTCGGCAGCGGCGGTGGCTTCGTCCAGCATGGAGGCGTTGGCGATCGGCATAGCCGTCAGGTCGCACACCATGGTCTGAAAGTTCACCAGCGCTTCCATGCGGCCCTGGCTGATCTCGGCCTGGTAAGGCGTGTAGGCGGTGTACCAGGCCGGGTTTTCCAGGATGTTGCGCAGAATCACACCCGGTGTGTGCGTGCCGTAATAGCCCTGGCCGATAAAGCTTTTGAGCACCCGGTTGTGCGCGGCCATGGCGCGTAGTTCGGCCAAGGCTGCAGCTTCGCCGATGGCCGGGGGCAAATCCATGGGCGCGCTGCGCCGGATATTGGCCGGGACGATGCCTGCAATAAGGCTCTCGCGCGAGGCTTCGCCGATAGTAGACAACATGTGCGCCTCGTCCTCTTGCGACAGGCCAATATGCCGAGCGATAAATTCCTGCGGGTTTTCTAAGGTGCTCCAGGAAGTGGCGGTATAGCTAGTCATAGTTACTTTCCTCGTGAATCAAACACTGCTTATGAATCGCCGCGTCGCTTCGTTCATCGCGATGACGGACAAATACCGACTGTTCTTAGGCCGTCATAGCCTTGTAGGCGGCCTCGTCCATGAGCGCGGTCAGCTGGCCGGGGTCGCTCAGGCGCACCTTGAAAAACCAGCCTTCGCCCTGCGGGTCGGTATTGGCCAAGGACGGGTTGTCGCGCAGGGCTTCGTTCACTTCGACGATCACGCCCGAGACCGGCATGTACACATCGGCAGCGGCTTTCACCGACTCGACCACGCCAGTGACATCGCCTTGGGAAAAAGTCTTGCCCACTTCGGGCAGTTCGACAAACACCACATCACCCAGCGCGTCTTGCGCATGGTGCGTGATGCCAACCACGGCACTGCCGTTGTCATTGGAAACCCATTCATGGTCAGCGGTATAGAGGAGGCTCATAAATTATCCTTTTGGCGAGTAGATGAAGTTAGTGAAATGGTGCAATCGAAATAGGCTAAGCAGCCCGGCGGTAACGGTGGGGAACAAAAGGCATGGCGCAGACCTGCATAGGCACGCGCTTGCCGCGCACCAGTGCAAACAGCGGTGTGCCTAGTGTCGTGCAAACGTGCGGCACATAGGCCATGGCAATCGGCGCATCCGCGCTGGGACCTAAGAGGCCGCTGCACACCGCACCGGCGCTTTGGCCTTGGGCGTCTTCCAGCAAGGCGGGCTCGCGCACCGGTATGCGCTCTAGCGCGCGCAAGCCCACACGCAAGCGGTCGGCGCCCTGCTGCATCTGCGCAAACAACGCCTCAGCGCCCACAAATCCACCCGCGCGGGCGCCGCCCTCGCGTCGCACTTTTTGAATCGCCCACATCAGCTGCGCCTCTAAGGGTGTGGTGGCTGCGTCCATGTCATTGCCGTACAAGCACAAACCGGCCTCCAGGCGCAGCGAATTGCGCGCGCCCAGGCCTATGGGCATGACCTCGGGCTGGGCCAGCAAGGCCTGGGCCAGCGCGCTCGCGCCGTCCTGGTGCACGGAGATTTCAAAACCATCCTCGCCGGTATAGCCAGAGCGCGTAACGTAGAGCGCATGGCCTTGCCAAGTGAAGCTTGCGCCCTCCATAAACACCATGGCTTGCACGCCGGGCACCAGGCGCTGCAATGCGGTCACCGCAGCAGGGCCTTGCAATGCCAGCAAAGCGTATTGGGGCATGGGGGTGACGCTGCATTGCGCGCCAATGTACGCCTGGATATGGGCGATGTCGGCCTGTTTGCAGGCGCCGTTCACCACCACAAAAATACCGTCTTCGCGACGGCTGAACATCAGGTCATCCAGGATGCCGCCTTGCGCATTGAGCAGCATGCCGTAGCGTTGGCGGCCTGGTGCTAGGCCAATGACATCAGCGGGCACCAGTTGCTCAAAAGCCTGCGCCGCCTGAGAGCCCGATAGCAAAAGCTGGCCCATATGCGATACGTCAAATAGGCCGGCTTGGGCGCGGGTGTGCAGGTGTTCGGCCAGTACCCCGGCGGGGTATTGCACCGGCATGCTGTAGCCAGCAAATGGCACCATGCGGGCGCCCAGCGACAGGTGCAGATCGTAGAGGGGGGTGCGGAGCAAGGACGCAGGGGGCGGGGTGGGATGGGGTTCAGACACACAAGGCTCCAGACAAAAGGCCTGCCCTAAGCAAGGCAAGCCGGGAACCCTGTTGTCCGCTTTACCTGAGAGATTCAACGCCGACCCATGCCGGCGCATTGCCCCTTCGGTGGACAGCCGCGAAAGGCTGCCTCTCTCCAACAGAATGATTAGTCAGTCCTTTTGCCTGAGCGTTCAGCCTTCGGCGGTCTTGCGACTCTCTCCTGACCGAACCATTCTAGTGCCAGGCCGGGGGCAGCGGTCAAGGCTTTTTTGGCCAGGGGTAGCAGGCGGGCAGCCGTGCCAGCGCTACGACACCAGGGGGCCTTAGCCCTGCTTAGACAGTTGGCGCTGGTGAAAAATAAATCCCAGGCTGTTGAGCAGCAACTGTGCGGCCAGGATGGCAGTGATGCCCGTCGGGTCGTAGGCCGGGGCCACCTCCACCAAGTCCATGCCCACAATCCTGCCTTGGCAGCGCTTGACCAGCGCCTCGATGATTTCCAAGACCTCGTAATACAAAAAGCCGCCGTGGCTGGGCGTGCCGGTGCCTGGCGCGATAGACGGGTCAAAGCCGTCGATGTCGATGGTGAAGTAGTACTGCGCTGCCTCGGGGATCGCGGCCAGTACACCGGCCACGCCCATCTTGCGCACCTGGCGGACAGAATAAATTTGCGAACCGGCAGCCCGTGCGGCGTCATAGTCATCGCGGTTAGAGGAAGAGACATTGCGTATGCCCAGCTGCGTCATGCCGGTGATGTGGTCCATCTCAGAGGCGCGGCGCAGCGGGTTGCCGTGGCCGTAGCGCACGCCATGGCGTTCGTCCACAAAGTCCAGGTGCGCGTCGAAATGCACGATATGAATAGGGCCCATGCCGTCAAAAGCCTTGATCACCGGTGCGTGCACCGAATGGTCACCACCCAGTACCAGCGGCATCGCGCCAGAGGCCAAAATTTTGCGGATGGCGTATTCGGTATTGGCATGGCTTTTGTGCATATCGGTGTGCACGATGTCGGCATCGCCCACATCCACGATGCGCGCTTGGTCGCGCGTGAGGTACATCACATCGTCCTCATGGTCGTAGGCGCCGGCATGGCCAAAGGAAAACAAGGTGGAGGCCTCGCGGATGGCACGCGGACCAAAGCGCGCACCGGGCCGCCACTGCGTACCCATGTCATTGGGCACGCCGATCACAGCAACATCGGCATCAATCGCGTTCCAGTCCACGCAGGCGGGGGATTTAGCAAAAGTGCAGTGGCCGACAAAAGGTAAATCCAGGCGGCCGCGTTGGTAGGCGTTGTCAGACATCAACAGCTTTCAGGCAGAGGTGAGTAGGCCACGCTTGCGCAGCATGGGTTCGACCGCCGGCGGGCGGCCGCGAAAGGCAACATAGGCTTGCATAGGCGCTTGCTGGTTGCCTGCGGCATACACATGGCGCAGCAGGGACTGGCCCAAAGCCGGGTCGAGTACATCGCCTTTTTCCAAGAAAGCGTCAAAGCCATCCGCGTCTAGCACCTCGGCCCACATATAGACGTAGTACGCCGAGGCATAGCCGTTGGACGAAAACAGATGCGAGAAGTGCGGCAAGCGATGGCGCATGCCGATGCCCGATGGCATTGCCAGCGCCTGCAAAGTGTCGCGCTCAAATGCTTGCAAGTCCAGCGCATCCGGATCGGTGCGCTGGTGCAAGTCCAGATCCACCAAGGCGGAGGCCAGGTACTCGACGGTAGCAAAACCTTGGTTAAAGGTCTGCGCCGCCAAAATTTTCTCGAGCAATGCCTGGCCCATAGGCTCGCCGCTTTGGCTGTGGGTGGCAAAGCGTTGCAAAATTTCTGGCTGGAGCAGCCAGTTCTCAAAAATTTGCGAAGGGAACTCGACAAAGTCGCGCAGTACGCTGGTGCCCGAAAGGCGGCGGAAACGGCATTGCGAAAGCAGTCCATGCAAGCCGTGGCCAAACTCATGGAACAAAGTGCGCGCATCGTCCAGGCTGAGCAAGGTGGGCTCGCCCGCGGCGGCCTGCGAAAAGTTATTGTTGTTCACCACAATCGGGCGCACGGCGGTGGGCAGCTCGCTTTGGTCGCGGTAGGTGCTCATCCAGGCGCCCGAGCGCTTGCCGCTACGGGCAAAGTTGTCGCCCAAGAACACGCCCACATGGCGGCCATCGGCATCGCACACTTCCCAGGCCTTGACGCTGTCGTGGTAGGTGGCGATATCGCTGCGTGGCGCAAAGCGCAGTCCGAAAAGGCGCCCGGCCACATAAAACATCGCCTCGGTCAGGCGCTCGAGTTGCAAAAACGGTTTGATCTCGGCTTCATTGAGCGCATAGGCACGCTGGCGCACTTTCTCGGTCCAGTAGTGCCAGTCCCAGGTCTGAATGTCTTCGCTGGTCCAGGCCACACCGGTTTCCTCGCTCGCTTGCGCAGCCAGTGCGGCACGCTCCTGCAGCGCTTTGCGCTGCGCCGGCTCCCAGGCGCGCATCAGCAAGTCGCGCACCGCGCCGTGGTGGCCGGCCATGGTGTCGGCCAGGGCAAAGTCCGTGAAATCGGCGTAGCCCAGCAAGCGCGCCTGGGCTAAGCGCAGTTGCAGGATCTCGCGCATCAGCGGCCGGTTGTCGTGCGCGCCGCTGTGTTCACCGCGCGCGCACCAGGCCTGCCAGATGTGCTGGCGCAGGTCGCGCCGCTCGGAAAACATCATGAAGGGCGTGATGGACGAACGCGACAGCGTGATGACGTGGGCGTCCGCGCCTTCGACGCCCCGCTCGGTAGCCGCCTGGCGCGCTGCGGAGACGACAAAAGCCGGTAGCCCGGCCAGTTCCTCGGGTGTGCGCAATACCATCTGAAAAGCCGACTCGTCGGCCAGCACGTTTTGTGAAAACTGGGTGAAGCAGCGGGCCAGGCGCTCGGCATTGGCCGCAAATTCCTTGCGCTGGGCTGGGGCCAAGCGGGCACCTGCGCGCTCAAAGTCCAGTAGGTAACGCGACAGCAGACGCTGGCTTTGCGCGTCCAGCGCGGCGCTGTTGCGGGCGACGGACTCGATGCGGGCGAACAAGCCGGCATGCAGAAAAAATGCGGCTTGGTGGGCGGCCAGCCGGGGGGCAATTTCCCGCTCTAGCGCACGCAAAGCGTCCGAGCTGTGCGAGGCCACCAAATTGAAAAACACCGAGCGGCAGCGCGCCAGCAACTGGCCGGCCGACTCCAGGGCCAGCAAGGTATTGTCAAAGTCGGCAGGGGCGGGGTTGGCTGCGATGGCCTCGATCTCGGCTTGGTGGGCGGCAAAAGCGGCATTAAATGCCGGCAAAAAATGCTGCGGCGCAATAGATGCGAAAGGCGGTACCTGGAAGGGTGTGTCCCAAGAGGACAGGAGGGGATTGTTGGCGTGCGTCATCAGCCCACTGTAATAGATAGCGCGCGCTGCACCAAGGCCAAGCACCCAAACCCATGCGCTGCGGCTTACTTTATGATGCCCGCTGCCTTGGCCCCCTACCCGGAGACCCACCCCCATGCTGCGTTTGGTTTTGCCTGCTATGCCGACACATTGGACCCGCGCTTGGGTTGCCACATGGGCTTGTATCGCCAGCCTGTTTTTCGGTAGTGCCCAGGCCGGCACCAATCCGGCCGATCCGGCCAAGGTGTTGCGTATGGCCTTTCCGGCGGCCGAGACGGGTTTTGACCCGGTGCGCGTGAGCGATCTGTACTCCAACATCGTGAACTCGGGTATTTTTCAGCCCCTGGTCAGTTACGACTGGATGGCCCGGCCCAGCACCATCGTGGCCGATGCCGCGCAGGCGTTGCCCGAAGTCACGGAAGACGGCACGCTCTACACCTTCAAAATCCGCAAGGGGCTGTACTTTTCGGCCGACCCGGCTTTCAAGGGCCAAAAGCGCGAGTTGACGGCGCAGGACTTTGTCTACACCTTGCTGCGCCATATCGACCCCAAGAACAAGTCGCCCCGGGTGGCCGACCTGGACGACAAGATTGAGGGCTTTGCCGCCGCCCGCCGCCAGGCGGCCAAAGAGGGCATGAATTACGAGCAGCGCCATCCCGGCATTTATGCCAGCGACCGCTACACCTTGCACATCCGACTGACACGGGCTGACCGCAACTTCCTCACTTTGCTCACCAGCCCCTACGCCGGTGGCATGGCGCGCGAGGTGGTGGAGGCCTATGGGCCCGAGGGCACCATGGCGCATCCGGTGGGCACCGGGCCCTATGTGCTCGATAGCTGGGTGCGTGGCTCCAAGATCACGCTACGCGCCAACCCGACCTACCCTGGTTTTATATGGAATTTCAAGACCGATGCGCAAAATGCACAAGACGTCGCGATTGCCACTCGGATGCAAGGGCGCAGCATGCCGCAGATAGGGCGCGTGGAGATCAGCATCATTGAAGAACCCCAGTCCATGTGGCTGGCCTTTAGCGGCAAGGAAATCGACATCGTCACCGTTCCGCCCAGTTTTATCGAAAAGGCACTCGACCGCGAGAACCATTTGCTGCCCTCCCTGAGCAGCGCGGGTGTACAGATGTACCGCTCCGTCGAGGCCGACATCACCTACCAGTTCTTCAACCTGCGCGACCCAGTTGTTGGCGGCTACACACCCGAGAAAATCGCGCTGCGCCGGGCCATCATCTTGGGCTTTGACGTGGACGAGGAAATCCGTGTGATCCGCAAGGGCCAGGCCATCCGGGCGCAGCAAATGGTCTCGCCGGTGATACCGGGGCATGACCCCGACTACCGCAGCATCGTGCGCTTTAGTCCGCTGCAGGCTAATGCCTTGCTGGACCAGTTCGGCTACAAGAAAGATTCGCATGGCTACCGCACGCACCCCGATGGCAAGCCTTTGATTTTCACAATACATTCATCTACCTCCTCCATCGACCGTGAGCGTGATGAGCTGTGGAAAAAATCTATGGGCCGCCTGGGTATCCGCCTGCAGGTCAAAAAAGACAAGTTCGCCGAAATGCTCAAACAAGGCAAGACTTGTTCGCTCTCGTCTTGGGGTTTGGGTTGGATTGGCGCTTCAGAGGCGGAGTTTGTGATGGGGCTGCTGTCCTCCAAAACCATCGGGCAAAGCAATTACGCCTGCTTTGAAAGCGCCGAGTACGACCAAGAGTTTGAACGCCTCAAGCGCTTGCCTGACGGACCGGAGCGCACGCAAGTGCTGCGCAATTTGTACCGGATCATGGAGGTTTATGGTGCACTCGGCCTGAGTTCAACCCGGATTTCCACCCGCCTGGGCCATGCCCATGTGGAGGGCTACCGCCAGCACCCCTTGGTGAGCAACGGCTGGAAGTTCATGGACATTCGCCCGACCACGGGCGGGGAGAAATAAATATGTACGCCTACGTCGCACGACGCCTGTGGCAGATGCTGCCCACGATGGCCGGGGTGATTTTGCTGGTGTTTTTCTTGTTCAACTGGGTGGGTGGCGATCCGGCCTATGTACTGGCCGGGCTGATGTCCAACCAGGAGCAAATCGAGAGCATCCGCACCGCGCTGGGCCTGAACGAGCCGCTGTATGTACAACTGTGGATTTTTGTCAAACAGGTAGCCACATTCGACTTTGGCGCCAGCTGGACCACGGGCGAACCGGTTGCGCAGCTGTTTGCCTCGCGTTTGCCGGCCTCGCTGACCTTGATGCTGCCGCTCTTGGTGATCGAAACCGTGGTCTGCCTGGTGCTGGCGGTGGGCTTGTCTTGGGTGCGCGGTTCGCGCCTGGACCGGGGCGTGATGGTGTTTTTCACGCTCTTGATGTCGGTGAGTATTTTGGTGTTCATCATCGTGGGCCAATACCTGCTGGCCTACCGCTGGGGCCTCTTTCCGGTGCAAGGCTGGGGCGACGGCCTGTGGAAAAACCTCAGCACCTACGCGCCTTTGCCGATCTTGCTCGGCTTATTGGTGGGCGTGGCGCCGCATACCCGCTTGTTTCGCACCTTTGTGCTCGACGAGGTGGACCAGGACTATGTGCGTACGGCCCGCGCCAAAGGCCTGTCCGAGGCACGGGTGATGTTTGTGCATGTGCTGCGCAATGCGCTGATTCCGGTCATTACCTTTGTCATCTCCAACATTCCTGGCCTGCTGCTAGGAGCCTTTTTGCTGGAGCGGTTTTTCGGCATACCTGGCGTGGGCCGTGAGATTATTTTGGCGGTGGAACGCAGTGATTTTCCGGTGATCAAAGCAGTCACGGTGTATGTAGCCTTGGCCACCATGGTGTTTAACCTGATGGGAGACTTGCTCTACCGTTTGACCGATCCGCGCGTGCAGTTGCGCTAAAGAGCCGCCATGACACTTTCCCCACACTCCGACAACTCTGTTCAAGCCAGCCCCGGCGCCTGGCGTTTAGCCTGGCAACGCTTTCGTGCCGACCGCATCGGTGTGTGGAGCGCCTGCACCGTGTTGTGTTTTTTGCTCCTGGTCGCGTTAACGGCCACGGGCCTTGTTGCAGCCGACTGGGAAAAGGAGGTGGCCATCGGCCACGCGCCGCCAAGTTGGGCGACTGGCGCAAGTAGTGAGGGCGGCGGCCCATCACAGCTGCTTGCAGACGTGCTCGACTACACACCCAGCCATACCGATGTGCTCGACCCGATTGCTAAAGAGTGGGCGCAGGCGCAGATGGCCGTCAAGCCGGCTGGCGAAAAGCCCGACGTGCTGGCCACGCACCTTCCCATGGGGGCCGACAAATGGGGACGCGATGTGCTGAGCAAAACCATTAAAGGCGCCGAGACGAGTGTGCTGGTCGGCCTGGCTGCGGCGCTGGTCGCGACGGTGTTGGGTGCTTTGCTGGGCGCAGTTTCAGGCTGGTTTGGCGGCTGGGTCGATGACCTGAGCAATTGGCTGTACAACGTGTTTCACGCCATCCCCGGCATTTTGCTGATTTTGGCGATTGCGGCGGTGCTCAATACCAAGGGCAGCGCGGCCGTGGTGGTGATTCTGGGCTCGACCGGCTGGACCGGCATGTACCGCCTGATGCGCGGCGAGTTTATGAAGCATCGCGAGCGCGAGTACGTGCGCGCTGCCGATGCCATTGGCGCCTCCAATATGCGGCGCATGTTTGTGCACATCCTGCCCAACGTCAGCCATGTGATTCTGGTGCAGTACTCGCTATTAACGGTGGCCTGTATCAAGGCCGAGGTGATCTTGTCCTACCTGGGCTTTGGTGTGCCGGTGGACGGCGTCTCCTGGGGCACCATGCTGACCGAGGCGCAAAACGATTTATTGGTCGGCATTTGGTGGCAGCTGCTTTGCGCCACGCTGGCCATGTCTTTGTTTGTCACCGCCCTGTCCTTGCTCACCGACGCCCTGCGCGATGCGCTGGACCCCAAAGTCGTTCAATAAGAGGCCTGCCATGACCACTTTACTCCAGGTCGAACAACTGACGGTGGACTTTGTCAGCACCTCGCGCGCCCCGGTGCGCGCGGTCGACGGCGTGGGCTTTAGCCTGCGCAGCGAGAGCACGCTGGCTTTGGTGGGCGAGTCGGGCAGCGGCAAATCGGTCAGCGCCCTCGCAGTGATGGGGCTCTTGCCCCAGCACAACGCGCGCATCGGTGCGCAGACCCGGCTGCAGTTTCAGGGTCGCTCACTCATGGGCCTGGGGCTGAGCGATTGGCAGCGCATCCGCGGTAAGCACATGTCCATGATTTTCCAGGACCCGATGAGCTCGCTCAACCCGGTCTACACCGTCGGCTTCCAATTGGCCGAGATGCTGCGCGTGCACGAAGGCATGGGCCGCAAGCAAGCGCGCAGTCGGGCGCAGGCTTTGCTGGAGGAAGTAGGTATCCCCGAAGCGGCGCGCCGCCAAAATGCCTATCCGCACGAGCTCTCGGGTGGCCAGCAGCAACGCGTCATGATTGCGATGGCCCTGGCCTGCGAGCCCGAGCTACTGATCGCTGATGAGCCCACCACCGCGCTGGACGTGACGGTCCAGCGCCAGATCATGCAACTGCTGGCCGAACTGCGCCAGCGCCGCAAAATGGCTATGCTCTTTATCACCCACGATCTGGGTTTGGTGAGCGAGATCGCCGACGAGGTGGTAGTCATGCGCCACGGCCAGGTGCGCGAGTCAGGCCCGGTGCAACAGATTTTTACCCAAGCACAAGACGCCTACACCAAGGCCTTACTCAGCTGCCGCCCCAGCCCCGAGCGCGTGGGCCAACGCCTATTAACTATCGACGACTGGATACAGTCCGAGGCCACCGACGCCCCTGCCCAAAGACTTCCCGTCCAGGTGGCGACGCCCGCTGCGCCAGCGGCCAACGATACGCCCCTGCTTGAAGTGCGTCACTTGCGCAAAGTTTTCGATGTGGGCGGCTCCTGGTTTGGCAAAAAGCAGTTTGTGGCGGTCGAGGATGTGAGTTTTTCCATGTTCAGGGGCCAAACGGTTGGTCTGGTGGGTGAATCGGGCTCGGGTAAAACCACGGTGGGTCTGGCCATGCTGCGCCTGCACCAGGCCAGCGCTGGCCAAGTGCTCATGCAGGGGCGCAATCTGCTGGCGCTGTCCAAGGCTGAATTTGCGCCTTACAAGCGGCATTTACAAATCGTTTTCCAGAACCCCTATGCCTCGCTCAATCCGCGTTTTACCGTGGCCGAGGTTTTGGATGAACCCATGCGCCTGCACGGTCTGGGCGGGGATGCAGCGGGGCGTAAGCTGATCGCGCAGCGCCTGCTCGACCAGGTGGGCATGCCCGCCAGCAGCATGGGGCGCTACCCTTTTGAGTTCTCGGGCGGGCAACGCCAGCGCATTGCGATTGCACGCAGCCTGAGCTTATCGCCGCAGGTGCTGGTGCTCGACGAGGCAGTCTCAGCGCTGGATGTGTCGGTGCAGGCACAGGTGCTCAACCTGCTCAAAGACCTGCAGGCCCAATTGGCGCTGAGCTATTTGTTTATCTCGCACGATCTGGACGTGGTGCGCCACATGGCCGATACGCTGCTGGTGATGCACCAAGGCAAAGTGCTTGAGCAAGGCGATGCAGCCACTTTGTACGCGCAGCCGCAGTCCGATTACACGCGCCAGCTTTTGGCGGCAGCACCGCGCCTGCAGTTTCGACCGGCGGCTTAAGCACCAGGCAGCGATTGCCGTTCAGGGCCGGGTGCCGGTTGCGGCTTTGTTTTTGGCGGTGGCAAAATCGCCCGCGTAGACGTGAAAAAGCTGCGCGGGCGAGATCCAGCGGGCCATTGCGGCGTTCACCTCCTGCACACTGGTGGCGGCTATCTGCAAATACAACTTGTCATAAAAGGCCATATTGCGCCCGATCCGTCCATTGACCAATTGCAACTGGGCCAGAGCGCTGTCCTGGGCCCAGCTGGTCAGGCGCTGCTGCTCCAGGCTTTTCTTCGCGTCCTGCAGTTCGGCTTCGGTGATTCCGCTGGCAAGCAACTCGATGAGTTCCTGAGCTACAGCCTGCTCCACCTTGGTGCGGTTCTCGGGCGCAAAAATCGCCCACAAGGTCAATTGCCCGGCTGGCTCCAAGGCCGACACCCGCAGCTGGCTGCCTGCGCCATAACTGATGCCCTCTTGCTGGCGCAAACGCTCGAGCAAGCGCGACTGTGTGCCACCACCCAAAATTTCATTGGCCAGCAAAAGCGCTGGGTAGTCGGGCAAGGTGTCTTGCGCTTTAAGCGGCAAGGCTGCCATGTACACCGCGTTGGCTTTATCGGGCGTTTCTAATTGCAAGGTGGCCGCATGGGGCTCGGGCGCTAGCTTGCGCAAACGCTCAAAAGTCACTTTGCCATCCCAACCGGCAAACAGCGTAGGTACGGCAGTCTGTGCCCATGCCGGGTCAAAATCACCGGCCAGCGCGAAGTGAGCCGAAGCGGCGCCCGCCAAATCGGCATATGCAACCCTGACCTGCGGCAAACGCAGGGCTTGAAGATCCGCAATAGTCTCTTCAAAGCTGCGGGCGTAGCGAATGTCCTTGCGCCCAAAATTGTTGAGGCCACGCGCCAAGGCGTTGGACGCCAAGGCATCGGGGTCGCTGCGCTGGGATTTGACAAAGGTCAGAGCCTGGCTGCGCGCCTGCTCAAACTCGGCCTGCGAAAACGTGGGCGCACGCAAAATATCGCGCAGCAAGGGCATGAGCGCGGGCAGGCTGGCGCGCACCGTATCAAACTGCAGCACCAGATTTTGGCCTTGCTGGCTGACCGACAGCTTGGTTTTGAGCTGGTCCAATGTGCTGCTGATGTCGCTGCGGCTGCGCCGTCCGGCACCGCGTGTGAGCAAGCTGGCCGCCATCTCGATGGCGCTGGCACGCCCGGCCAGCGATTTTTCGTCACCCAGCTCCAGCACGATCTGACCCGAAACCGTCTGGCCGCGCGTCTTTTTTGGAATCAGTACCAATCGCGTACCGCCGGGCAGCGTAGTACGCAAGGTCCGCTCTTCGATCGTCGCAGGGGTGAGCACAAAGGCTTCGCCCTGGGTGACCGCGGCCTTGCCTTGGTAATCGGCCAGCATATCGGCCAGAACGGGCGTCGGCGGAATAAGGACGCGCTTGGCATGGGCTACCGGGACGAACTGGCCCAGGGTGCGGTTACTGCTTTGCAGATAGTGCTGCGCCACCCTTTGTACATCTGCCACCGTCAGTGCTTCAATGCGATCGCGTTGCAGGAAAAACAGGCGCCAGTCGCCCTTGGCTATGGCCTCAGACAATGCGATGGCTAAGCTTTGTGCGTTGTTGAGCGTGTTATCGATTTCGCTCAACAGAGAAGCCTTGGCGCGCGCCAATTCGGCCGCCGTAATAGGCTTGCGCGCCACACCTTCAAGCTGCTCCAGCATGGCCTGGCGTGCCTGGGGCATGGAGTGGCCTTTATCCAACTCGAGCCAGAAAATCATGTAACCGGGTTCGGCAAAGTCCATCGTCCACGCATAGCTTTGCGACGCCTTTTTGCGCTCGACGAGTTCGGTATGCAAGCGCCCAGCGGGTGGCGAGGCCAATATCTCGCCCAGCGCGAAAAGTGCAGCGGTATCAGGATGCGCTCCAGCCGATACCAGGTAGAGCGCAGCCAACCAATAGCTGTCCGCCACGCGGTTCACCGTGAGCTCACGCGCGCCGTCGCGCGGCGCCTCGCGCGTGTAGGTCGGCTCCAGCACGCGTGCAGGTCGCGGTATGGGGCCAAAGGCCAACTCCACCATGGACAGCGCCTGCGCCACATCGAAAGCCCCGGCGATCACCAAAACTGCGTTGTCCGGTTGGTAGTACTTGCGGTAAAAATTTTGCAAGTTTTCGATCTTGACGTTTTCCACATCGCTGCGCGCACCGATAGTGTCTTTGCCGTAGTTGTGCCAGTCAAAACTGCTGGCCAGCATTTTTTGCATCAGCACCTGCTGGGGACTGTTTTCACCCGCCTCCATTTCATTGCGGACGACTGAAAATTCTTTATCCAGGTCGGCACGTGCGATGAAGCTATTGACCATACGGTCTGCCTCCATCTGCAAGACCCAACGCAAATTGCTCTCGGATGCCGGAAAGGTTTCGAAATAATTGGTGCGATCGGTATAGGTCGTGCCGTTGAAATCCATGCCGCGCTTTCCCAGCGCAGTCATGATGTTGCCTTGGCTGGGCGTGCCTTTAAACACCATGTGCTCCAGCAAATGCGCCATGCCGGTCTCACCGTAGTTTTCGTGCCGGCTACCTACCAGGTAGGTAATGTTCACCGTGGTGGTGGGCTTGGAGGCATCGGGCGCCAGCAGCACCCGCAGGCCGTTGGGCAGCAGGTATTCGGTGATGCCCTCCACACTGCGGACCCGCTGCGCCACGGAAACACTAGAGGCATCCGTGGTGAGGGCGCTGGCCCAAGTCACCATGCTCAGACCGGTGAGGCCTACCCAAAAGATGGCACAAGCCCGCTGGGCCCAGGTACGAAATTGCATGGAAGTCTCTACTTTCTAGGGTGCAGCGCAAGGCGCGCCCACTTTGGCAACATTGTCATTGGAATTGCGGTCGGCTCAGACCCCTGGACGCTTGCGCATCCAGACCCAGCCGCCTGCCAAGCTGCGCAATACAAAGCGCAGAAGCAACAAAGTAGACAGTGCTTCGAGCATGGTCAGCACTAAGGCCAAGGATGGGTGAAAGCGGACACTGCGCGCCCGGATCTTGGCCCGCATACGTTCGCTAGCGCCTTCAATGCTGTCGTAAAAACTGGGCACCACCAGCAAAGTCAGAAGAGTCGACGTAATAGTTCCACCGATGATGGATACGGCCAGTGGCTGGTAAAACTCGCCGCCCTCACCCAGCCCCAGCGCCACCGGCATCATGCCGGCGATCAGCGCAAAAGTGGTCATCAAAATCGGGCGCAGACGCACCCGGCCCGCATGCATCAAAGCGTCCTCACGGGCAACGCCGCCAGCCTCTTCTTTGCGCGCCGCATCGAGCAACAAAATCGCATTTTTTGCCACCAAACCCATGAGCATGATGATGCCAATAAAGCTCATGAGATTGAGCGTTCCGCCTGTGAGCAGCAAGGCAATGACAACGCCAATGAGCGACAAGGGCAGCGACAACATCACGCCCAAGGGCGCGGTGAAAGAACTAAATTGGACGACCAAAATCAGGTACATCAGACCGATACCACTCACGAGGGCAATCAGCATTTCGGTGAACAGCTGTTTTTGGTCTTGGCCAGCACCAGCCAGTTGCAAGCCGTAGCCGGGGGGATAGTCCATAGCCTGGGCCAGCTTCATCGCATCGGCGGTCACTTCACCATTGGAGCGGCCCTGCACATTGGCCGCCACCGTCACCACCCGCTTGCCATCACTGTGCGAAATCGTAGAAGGTGCTTTACCCATCGTGATCGTGGCAATTTGTTCCAGAGGCACCAACTCGCCGGTGCCAGCGATCGCAATGGGCAAACGCTCGATGTTTTCACGCGATAGCCGGTCGCTGGGATGCAGGCGCACGGCCACGTCGCGTGTTTCGCCGGTCGGATCCACCCAGTCGCCCACCTCCACGCCCGCAAATGCGACGCGCAGGGCCTGGGCCGCATCATTGGCCGATATGCCCATGGAGTTGGCCAAGCCCCGGTTGAGCTCTATACGCAGCTCTTTGCTCGGGTCTTGCTCGGACAGGCCCACATCCACCGCACCAGGTACCTGGCGGAGTTTTTCCATGAAGCGGTTGGTGATTTCCAGTAAGCGGCGGGAGTCCGGTCCCGTGAATTCGATTTGCACCGGTTTGCGCGCCCCATTGCCCAGGTCGTCAAACACGGTGAATTCAGCGCCAATGAGCGGGCGGATTTTCTCGCGCAGTTCGATCGCCACTTCTTTGGCGCTGCGGCGTCGGTCCTTACGCGGGCCGAGATCCACATAGATGCGCCCGCCATTGGGTCCAATATTGCTATTGGTCTGGCGCGTTTCGGGCAAGGTGCGGGCAATTTCGGCGGCCCGCTCCATCTTCAGGCGCGCGTACTCGAGCGAGGAGGAAGCGGGGGTGCGCACATCAATCATCAGATTGCCCGAATCGGCGGCAGGCAGAAAGGCCGAGCCACCAAAGCGCATATGCAGCGCCATGGCGGCAATCAATGAACCCAGGGCAATCAGCCCCATGGCGCGCCGGTGGTGCAAAGCCCAGGCAATCACAGCGGCGTAACGATCGGCCTGCCGGTCAAACCAGTCATTGAAGACTTGTAGTTTGCGCCCCACCGGGCCTTTAGATGCAGTAAGGTGGTCTGGCGGATCGCCCCAGTAGGCAGACAGCATGGGGTCCAGGGTGAAAGAAATGACCAGGCTTACCATGACCGAGCAGGCCACGGTCAAGGCGAAAGGGCGAAACCATTCACCGGCCCCTCCGGGCATGAAGGCCACCGGCAAAAATACCGCAACGATGGACAGGGTGGTTGCTGTCACCGCCAGTCCAATTTCTGCGGTGCCTTCCAAGGCGGCGGTGCGCCTGTCCGAGCCGCGCTGCATATGGCGCACGATGTTTTCACGCACCACAATGGCATCGTCAATGAGCACACCAATAGCCAGCGACAAACCGAGCAAGGACATGAAATTGAGCGTAAACCCACACAACCAGACACCGATGAATGCGGCAATAACCGAGGTGGGCAAGCTCAGTCCGGTAATCAGGGTGGAGCGCCAGGAGTTCAAAAAAGCGTACACCACCACGATGGTCAGGCCCGCGCCCAGCACCAGCGATTCGATCACGTTATTGAGGCTGTTTTGCGCATCTTTGCCACCGTCGCGCGTAATTTCGAGCAGCGTGCCGGGGCTGTCCTTGGCCAGTTGCGCGTTGAATTCTTTGGTTGCCTCGCGCACGGCCTTGGCTACCGATACGGTGCTGGCATCGCGCGCGCGCGTCACGAACAGGCCCACGTTGGGATTGCCGCTGCGGGTGCTCAGGCCATCGAGTTCGGCAAAGCCGTCTTCTACTGTGCCCAATTGGCCCAGACGCACCAGCTGGGCACCCATGCGCCTCACAACAATTTGCGTAAAGTCTTGCGGTTCGGCGATGCGGCCTACCAGGCGAATACTTTCGTTTTCATAGGGGCCGCGCAGTTTGCCCACGGGGGCATTGGCGTTTTGCGCGCGAATGGCGTTAACCACCTCACCCACCGATACGTTGTATTCGCGCAGCTTGGCAGAACGCAGCAGCACCGAAAGTTCGCGCTTGAGCGAGCCTGAGACCGTCACCGTGGCCACACCAGGCAAAGCGCGCAACTTGTCGGCTAGCACGTCTTCTGCCAATCGGGATATTTGCGCATGGCTTTGGCTACTGCTGGACAAGGCCAAGTTGATGATGGGCTGGGCAGAGGGATCGTAGCGACGGATCACCGGCTCGCGCATCTCGACGGGCAGCTTGTAGCGCACCGAGGCAATCACTCCGCGCACCTCGTCGGCCGCTTCGATCATGTTTTTGCTGAAAGCAAATTGCATATCAAAGCGGGCGTTGCCTTCAGCACTGGTGGACCAGACTTTTTCCACACCGGCCACGCTTTGGAGTGACTTTTCCAAACGGTTAACGACTTCACGCTCTACCGTGTCGGGCGAGGCACCCGGATAGGCGATAGAGATAAAAAGACCAGGGTTTTCGATATCGGGAAACTGATTGACGCGTAATTTATTGAGCGCCATCAGGCCCAGGGCCATCACCCCCAGGATGAGCACCACCGTTGCAATCGGGCGGCGGATACTGAAATCCGATAAAAACATGTTTATAGCCCCGATGCCGCCGCGCTGGCCTTGGCCTGCGCCGGTACCGCCACCAGGCTAATGGTCTGACCGTCTTTCAAGCCGCTTCCCGGATTGCGTAGCAGCCGATCGCCGGTTTGCACACCGGCCTGCACCGCATACCGGCCGCTGCGGGCATCACGGGCGCCTAAAGTGACCGCGACTTTACGCACCGCGCCGGCATCGACCCGCCAGACAAAACTGGCATCACCCAGGCGCTGCAGCGCCGATTCATCGACCACCGGGCCACTTGGGGCATTTGCGCCGCTGCTGATGTGACCTTCGGCAAACAAGCCGGCCACGCGTGGGCGTGCCGGACCGGTAAAGGCAACCAGCACTTCAAGTTGGCGTGTAGCCTCATTGGCCGTGGGATCAATGCGGGTGACTTTGCCTTCGAAGCTCTCATCGCCATAGCCATTGACGCGAAAGCGCACCGCTTGGCCCAGCTTCACGCGTCCGGCCTGATCAGCAGACACGCGGCCTACCAAGCGCAGGCTGGCGGGATCGATCACCTTGAGCAGTTCTTTACCAATCGAGGCGGTGTCGCCAGGGGAGGCCTTACGCTCACCGATAACACCGTCAAATGGCGCACGCACCTGGGTGCGCTGGAGCTGTTGACGCGCCAGTGCAACGCGCGAGTTGGCGCCCGAGACCTCGTTTTGCGCTGAGTTAGCGCGGATTTCTGCGTCATCGATGGATTGCAGGCTCGCCATGCCGCTGGCGCGCAAGGTTTGCAGGCGCTCCAGATTACGCTTGGCCTGCTCCCATTGAAAGCCGGCATTACGGGCGCTGTCTTCGGCGGCGTTGAGGCTGTCGCGGATAGCGGTTTCGTCCAGCCGAACCAACAAATCGCCCCGGCGTACCACATCACCGTTGTCTTTGAGCACTTCGAGCACCACCGCCGAGGCCTCGGCGCGCAGATCTGCCTTGCGCTCGGCAGCGATCGTGCCCGAAATCGCCGAGCCGCCGCCCGTTGCTCCGTCCGTTACGTTGACTAGGTCCTCAGGCGCAATCAGCAAAGGCGCTGCGGGTAAGCCGACATCTCCAGTCGCATCAGGCGACTTCTTACAGGCAGCCAAGACGGAAACGATGCACAAAAGGAGGAGGAGTCGTTTCATAAGTTGGGAATAACTCAAGGGGGAAAACGTCAGCGATTGATGGGATGGGCACCAGGCCGACACTTGGCTGGGAAGCGCTATTTCAAAGCTGGGCGGATTCTAGGGTAGAGGCGCCCGCGGTTACAGGCCCGCTCCAGATAGCCTCTTTGGGGCCAGAGCGCACGACCGTGTATGCCAAAATTATCCCTCTGGTGCAGTCACGCGCCTCAAAAGGAATCTCTATGCGTATTCCCGGCAACGCCTTTACCCTGGCCTTGGTCATCGCTGCAAATGGGCTGTTTACGTCCTTTAGCGCCCAGGCTAGCACGGCCAGTAGCTTGTACACCCAAGTCGAAGGTGTGAGCGAATACCGCCTGCCTAATGGTTTACGCGTCCTGCTCGCCCCCGATGCCTCCAAGCCAACCACCACGGTGAACATCACCTACCTGGTGGGCAGCCGGCATGAAAACTATGGCGAAACCGGCATGGCGCATTTGCTGGAGCATCTGGTGTTCAAGGGCACGCCCTCGCGCGGTAACGTGATGCAAGAACTGGGCAAACGCGGCATGCGCTTTAACGGCACCACGTCCTACGACCGCACCAATTACTTCGAAACCTTTGCCGCTAACGACGACAACTTACAGTGGGCGCTAGAGATGGAAGCGGACCGTATGGTCAATAGCTTTATTGCGCGCAAAGATCTGGAGACTGAGTTTTCCGTGGTGCGCAATGAAATGGAAATGGGCGAGAACAACCCCCGGCGCACCTTGTGGAAATACATGGTGGCCACGGCTTATGACTGGCACAACTACGGCAAGTCCACTATCGGTGCGCGCAGCGATGTGGAGAATGTGCGCATTGAAAACCTGCAAGCCTTTTACCGCCAGTACTACCAGCCGGACAATGCAGTGCTCATCATTACGGGCAAGCTGGACGTGGCCAAAACCTTGGCGCTGGTGGAGCGCTATTTCGGCGCCATCGCCAAACCGGCGCGCAGCCTGCCGCTAACCTACACCCGTGACCCGGTGCAACAGGGTGCGCGCGAAGTCAGCGTCAAGCGCGTGGGCGATACGCAACTGGCGGGCGTGATGTACCACACCGCAGCGGCCAGCCACCCGGATGCGGTGGCCATGCAAGCACTGTCCGAGATATTGGCCGACACGCCCAATGGGCGCTTGCACAAAGAATTGGTAGAGAAAAACAAAGCCGTGTCGATTGCGCCTTGGAATTTCATGCTCACCGAACCTGGCTATATCCTGTTCATGGCCGAGCTCGGCAAAGAGCAATCCATCCCCGACTTGCGCGCTGCAATGCAAGTGGCTTTGGAAAATGTCAAATCCCAGCCGGTGACCCAACAGGAGTTGCAGCGCGCCAAAACCAGCTTGATGGTCGGCTTTGACGACACCATGAACGACCCGCAGCGCCTGGCGATGCAGTTGTCTGAAAATATTGCGCGCGGCGACTGGCGTTTGTTCTTTTTGGAGCGCGACCGCCTGGAGGCCCTGACCGTGCAGCAAGTGCAAGCCGTGGCGGAAAACTATTTCAAAGAAAGCAACCGCACTTTCGGCCAGTTCATCCCCACCGCCGCGCCTGAGCGCAGCGTCATACCTGAGTCGGTAGATGTAGCGGCGCTCCTGGCCAATTACCAGGGCCGGGCGGCAGTGGACGCGGGCGAAAACTTTGATGCCAGCCCCGCCCATATCGGCAAACGCACGTTACGCAGCACCTTGCCCGGGGGCATGCAGTTGGCGCTTTTGAGTAAAAAAACCCGTGGTCAAACCGTGAGTGGCCAATTGCAACTGGACTTTGGCGATGCCCAGTCGCTGCAAGGCCAGGCCACAGTATCTGGGCTGACGGCGCGCATGCTGATGCGCGGCGCCGGTACGCTGAGCCGCGCGGCATTGAGCAGCCGCTTGGATGAACTCAAGGCCAAGATCAGCGTGGACGGCGGTGGTACCAGCGTGAACATTAGTTTTGAGACGGTGCGTCAGCATCTACCCCAGGTGCTGGACATTGTGCGCGACATTGCGCGCGCGCCCATGCTGCTGCCTGCCGAGTTTGAACTGCTGCGCAAGGAGCGCATCACCCAGATTGAGTCGCAACGCAGCGACCCGCAGGCCATGGCCTCGCAAGCCCTGCGCAAGGCGCTGGATAACTACCCCGCGGGCGATGTGCGCAAAGTCTTGAGCTTTGATGAAATTTTGGCCCATTTGCGCGCTGCCAGCGTGCAAGACGTACAAGGGTTTTACAAAGCTTTTTACGGAGCCAGTAACGCCAAGTTGGCCATGGTGGGCGACTTCGATGCCAATGCGGTGCAAACCCAAAGCCAAACCCTCTGGGGCGACTGGCGCAGCGGCAAACCCTATACGCGCCTGACGAAAAACGCCTATAGCGCCGAGCCTGCACGCATGATGCTGGCGGCACCGGACAAACCGAATGCCATGTATTTGGCAGCCCTGCCGCTGAGCGTGCGCGACGATGCGCCCGACTTTGTCGCTTTGGCCCTGGGCAATCGCGTGCTGGGCGGCGGCTCCAACAACCGCTTAGAGGAGCGTCTGCGGCAAAAAGAAGGCATCAGCTATTCCGCCGGCAGCCAGTTATCGGCCAGCAGTTTTGAGCCGGTGGCCGATTTGATTCTGGTAGCTATCCATGCGCCGCAAAACCTGGCACGTTTGCAGACCGCCGTACGCGAAGAAACCGAGCGCTTGGTGCGCGATGGCGTAACCGCACAAGAGCTGGTTGACGCAAAAAAATCGATGCTAGAAGCAAGCAAAATTTCGCTGGCACAGGACGGTGCATTAAGCGGTACCCTGCTTGGCCAACTCAGTACCGGGCGCACCATGGACTACACCGCGCAACGTTTAGCAAAAATCGAAACTGCCAGCTTAGAAGAAGTGAATGCGGCCATCCGCAAGTACATGGACTGGAGCCGCTTGGTGCAGGTACACGCCGGTGATTTTTCGGGAGCGGCTAAGGCGGCCGCGCAGTGACATTTCCTTGTCACCAGACCACACCATAGTCCATGGTGATTAGCGTTCAACGGGGGCTTGGTTTGGCACTTCACTTGGCGCTTTGAAAAAGACGCCCTGCGCGATGAAGACCCCGACGCCAACTAGCAGCGCGGCAGCGGCCTGCGTCCAGTTCCATGCGCCGCCTAATGCAAACAAAATCAGCATCACATAAAAAGGCGTCGCATTGATATGCAATGACGATAAGGCAATGCCCAAGTGCCCTACCGAGCGTATCCACAGCACCTGACTGATGGCCAGTCCGCCAATGGCAAAAATAGCCAAGGCGCCGAGCTCAGGCCAACCCAACGCGGCCCATTGCGGCGGCGGCGCACCGGCCAATGCGGCTACGCAGGCGGCCACGGTGGTAAGCACCGCAGCGCCCGTCAAGGTGACCGTGGTGCGGCCTAGGGGGCTTAAGTCGGGAAAGGAAGTCACTGTCATGCGCGAGCCCAAGGTATAGACCAGCACCGAGGCAAAACTCAGAAGGGCGCCCAAGCCCAAGGCGAGTTGCTGATTGCCGCCACCGAGCGCCATTACACCGCCAAGCAAACTGAGCGCCACGCCGATCACCAAGCCCCGGCTGAGTTTGCGGCCGTCGAGCAGCACTTCGATGGCGATGCCCACCACCGGCATCGAGGCCGAAATAACCGCCACCGTAACGGCATCGGTCATACCTTGGCCGACCACCATCAAAAAAGCCCCTAGCCCGATGGTGGAGCCGCCCACGCGAATCCCTTGCCACCAGGGCGCCTTGCGCAGCGCCTCTGGGCCTTCAATCAACCACCAAATGGGCAACAAGCAAGCGGCCGCCATCAGCATGCGCGCCGATGTCAAGGGCAGCGGCGGTACCGTGCCCAGTAACAGACTGGCAGCGGGCAGGCCCATTGCCCAAACCAGCATGGACAACATGCACGCCCCATTGGCAGCCCATGCGGAAGAAGGAACAGGGCTGGACGTCATACTTGCTAGTGTGCTGGGCGCAATGTAGATTGGCGCTACGGGCCGATGGCATTTTGCGCACCAAGGGTTGGGTGCACCAGGCTATTGTGCTTGCGTGGCCTGCAACTAATTTGCAGGCCGCATAACTTTTTAGTCCCAGGCCGCCGCAAAGGCGATCAGCAGCAGGCCAAAGGCCCATACGAGCGAATTACGCGCCAGACCCTGCTGGGCTTGGGCACGCGCGTAGGCAAGACGGCGGGCCTTGCGCAAGGCACCGCGTTGGGCCAAGGCGGAACGGGCGATCGATAGTATGGACATGGCGGCTTCTCCTATTGAGGCGGACATAATTGATTTACTATTGTTTCGATAATCGGAGAGCCACCACACCGAGTCAGGGCAATAGGTGGGTTTCACGCGGAGGCACAATTACTGATGAACTACAAAAATATTTGGAATCGCTGGCCCATCTTCATTCCCATTGCGAGTGCAATGGCTTTATATGGCGTGACAGGGGCGTCGCTTCCTGGCCTGCAAGCCCTGTGGCTGGTGCTGGCCCTGTTGCTAGCGGTGATTGCTTCGGTACACCATGCCGAGGTGATTGCCCATCGGCTGGGCGAACCGTTTGGAACGCTGGTGCTGGCGCTGGCCGTTACGGTAATTGAAACCGCGCTGGTGCTTTCCATGATGCTGGCCGGCACCAAAGCCAGTGCCACGCTGCCACGCGACACCATTTATTCGGCAGTCATGATTGCTTGTAATGGCGTGGTCGGTATTTGCCTGTTGCTAGGCGGTTTGCACCACAAAGAGCAGTTGTTTCGCATTGAAGGCACCGGCTCGGGCTTTGCCGCGCTGGCCACGCTGGCGGTGATGGTGCTGATCATGCCGCTCTACACCACCAGTTCGCCCGAAGGCACCTACACCGATGCGCAACTCATTTTTGTAGCGCTGTCCTCGCTGGCGTTGTGGCTGGTGTTTGTGTTTATCCAAACCATACGCCATCGGGACTATTTCTTACCCATGGAACGCGCGGATGATGAATCGGTGCATGCGCAGCCACCCGGCCTGGCGCAAACGCGCATCAGTTTTTTTCTTTTGCTGCTATCCCTGGTGTGCGTAGTCGGTTTTGCCAAGCTGCTGTCACCGGCCATTGAAGCCGTGGTCAAAGCTTACAGCGCGCCGACAACGGTGGTGGGTATCGTTATTGCGCTGATTGTGTTGCTGCCCGAGACCTGGGCGGCCATACGCGCCGCACGCGCCGACCGCTTGCAAACCAGTATGAACCTGGCCATCGGTTCGGCCCTGGCAAGTATCGGCCTCACAATTCCTTTGGTGGTACTGGCCTGCGTGCTGCTGCCCCTGCCCCTGACGCTGGGCCTGGAGACCAAGGACGTGACACTATTGGCGCTGACCTTCTTGGTAGGCAGCATCACCCTGGGCTCGGGCCGGACCAACGTGATGCAAGGCGCTATCCACCTGGTCTTGTTTGCCAGCTTTTTGTTTCTGACCCTGGTGCCCTGACAATGCAGGCGGCCCGCGACACAGCGCGCCCAGGCCACTAACATCCGAAGCCCTTCATGGAGATTGCCCTTGGAACCCACGCTTGAAACATTCACCGCCCAAGCCCTGGATGAAGGCTTTGATGAAATTTTGGTGCGCGAATGGGCACCGGGCCTGGAACTCGATACCCATACCCACGCCTTTGCCGTCAGTGCGCGCGTAGTGCGCGGCGAGTTCTGGCTAATGGTCGATGGCAGCACGCGCCATATCCCGGCGGGCCAAGGCTTTCGTCTTGCGCGCGATGTTCCGCATGCCGAGCGCTATGGCCCGCAGGGCGCCACGGTGTGGGTGGCGCGGGCGAACTGAGCGCCTTTCATTTTCAACTGCAAACCATCCCGGTCGGCCCCCACACCATGCTCACTCCAACCAAGCAGCGGGTGCTTGTACTCGGAGCCACCGGGACGATTGGGCAAGCTACGGTACGCGCCTTGCTGCGCCAAGGCTACGAGGTGGTCTGCCTGATACGACCCCACGCCGGGGTAGGCGGCAAACGGCCAGTGCAGGACTGGCCAACGCGATTGCCCGGCGCGCTGCTGCGCACCGGCGACGCTACCGACGCGCAGTCCCTGCGCCGCGACGGCTTTGCTGGCGAGCGCTTTGATGCACTGGTTTCCTGCCTGGCCTCGCGCACCGGCAATCCTAAGGACGCCTGGGCAATTGACCACCAGGCCCATCTGCATGCGCTCCAGGCAGCGCAAGAGGCGGGCGTGCAGCACTTTGTATTGCTGTCGGCGATTTGTGTGCAAAAGCCGCTACTGGTATTTCAACGCGCCAAGCTGGCCTTTGAAGAGGCCTTGGTGCAATCGGGAATGCGCTATTCCATCGTGCGGCCTACCGCGTTTTTCAAATCGCTGTGCGGGCAGATTGAGCGGGTACGCAAAGGCAAACCGTTTTTACTTTTTGGTGACGGCCAGCTGACCGCATGCAAGCCGATTAGCGACGACGATCTGGGTGACTACCTGGCACGCTGTCTGCACGATATGGAATGCCATAACCGCATCTTGCCCATAGGTGGGCCGGGGCCTGCCATCACGCCGCTGCAACAAGGAGAAAAGTTGTTCGCGTTGCTGGGCAAGCCACCGCGCTACACCCATGTGCCGGTGGACATGATGGATGCCATCATCGGCGTGCTGTCGCTGCTGGGCCGCATCATCCCGCCCCTGGCCGATAAGGCCGAATTCGCGCGGATTGGTCGCTACTACGCCACCGAGTCCATGTTGGTCTGGGATGCGCAGGCCTGCCGCTACGATGCCGATGCCACGCCTTCGGCCGGCACGCACACGCTATGGGATTGCTATGCGACACTGGTGCGCGAAGGCGCATCCTTGGAGCGCGGCGACCACGCGGTTTTTTAAGTCCGTGCGCATCCCTTCAATTTGCGCGCGTCCCACCACCTAATCGTTCTATTTCTTTCCAGCCCGCCGCCATGACACTTATTGCCCAACGCCTTAGCGCCCTGCGCGCGGAAATGGAAAAACACCAGCTCGACGCCTGGGTGCTCCCCTCCTCTGACCCGCACAACTCGGAGTACATGCCGCTGCGCTGGAAAGTACGGGAATACATGTCCGGCTTTACCGCCTCGGTATCCACCATGGTGGTACTCAAAGACAGCGCCTATATCTGGGCCGACGGTCGTTACTGGCTGCAGGCCGAGCAGGAATTGGCAAACACCGAAATTCAAATTGTGTACCAGGGCAAGCCCGATGTGCTGCCCTGGAACCAGTGGCTGGCCGAAACCCTGGCGCCCGGCGCACGCCTGGGTTTTTTCGGCGCGACCATGATGGCCAAGGCCATGGCCGATATAGAAGGCACGCTTCAATCCAAAAACGTCAAGCTCGTCACCGAGCATGATGTCGTCGACGCCGTCTGGACCGACCGACCCGGCTTTCCCATGGAGCCGGTGTTTGCACATGCGCTGGAATATGCAGGCGAGAGCGCTGCGCACAAGCTGAACAAAGTGCGCGCCGAAATGCGCAGAGCCGGTGCGCAGGCGCATGTGCTCAATGCGCTGGACGATATCGGCTACCTGCTCAATTTGCGCGGCAGCGATGTGCCCACCTCCCCTTACTTTCACGCCTATTTGGTGCTGACCGAAGACCGAGCCGTGCTGTACGCCCATCTGGCGCGGTTTAGCCCGAGCTTGCGCGCGAGCCTGGCCGAGCAAGGTGTTGCACTGCAAGACTATGACAGTTTTTTTGCAGCACTTACCCAACTTCGCGGACAGAGCGTACTGGTGGACCCGGCGCAAAGCAATACGCTCACCTTTGCCACCTTGCGCGCCCAAGGCTGCACACTCGTGGAAAAGCGCGCGCCTTCGGTGCTGCTCAAAGCGGTGAAAAATACCAGCGAACTCAGCCACTGGAAAAACTGCTTTGTGCGCGACGGTGTGGCTATGGTGCGCTTTTTGCGGTGGTTTTACGAAAACGTGGGCAAGGGTCAACTGACAGAGCGCATCTTGTCTGACCGTATCGATGGCGAGCGCGCAAAACTAGATTTGTTTCGCGGCCTGAGCTTCACCTCGATACCGGCCTATGGCCCCAATGCGGCCATGATGCATTACGGCTTGAAAGACGGAGTGGACACACAGGTCAAGCCCGAAGGATTTTTTCTGCTGGACTCGGGTGGCCAGTACGACGACGGCACTACCGACATCACCCGCACCTTGGTCTGTGGCCCCGTGAGCGAAGACCAGGCGCGGCATTTCACCTTGGTGCTCAAAGGTATGTTGCGTTTGTCCGCGGCTATTTTTCTGCACGGCACGCGCGGCCTGCAACTGGACGTGCTGGCACGCCAGGCGCTGTGGAACGAGGGCGTGAACTACGCCTGCGGCACCGGCCATGGCGTGGGCTACTTCAACAATGTGCACGAAGGCCCACACAGCATCAGCCCCGGCATGATCGACCAAGCCATCCTGCCCGGCATGGTGGTCACCAATGAGCCCGGCGTGTACCTGCCCGGCCGCTATGGCATACGCATAGAAAACATCTTATTGTGCGAAGACCACACGGCCACCGAGCACGGCAAGTTTTACCGCTTCGACGCGCTCACCCTCTGCCCTATAGACACCCGCGTGGTGCGCAAAGACTTGCTAGGCGCGCAAGAGACTGCTTACCTGAACAACTACCATGCCACCGTGCTGGAGCGCCTGAGCCCGCATTTGCAAGGCGAAGACCTGCGCTTTTTGCAGGAGGCTTGCGTGGCTTTGTAAACAATGCGCAGCAGCGCGCTGCTTGTTGCAAAAAATTGAATAATGGGCTCAATCACCCCAAGCCTCACCCAGCGCCTGCGCCTGCTCCAGAATCAATTGCACCGCCCCATCTTGCTGGTCTGGCGGGTATTTGTATTTCTTGAGCACGCGCTTGACCATCAGCCGCAATTTGGCTCGCACGCTTTCGCGCTCTGACCAGTCCACCGTCAGGTTCTCGCGCAAGCTCTGCGTGAGCTCTTGCGCGATCTTCTTGAGGGTCTCATCTTGCAGTTCGCGCACGGCCGACTCGTTGTTGGCCAGCGCGTCGTAAAACTTCACCTCGTCTTCGCGCAATCCCAACTGGTCGCCCCGGTTGGCCGTTTCGCGGAACTTCTTGGCCATGGCGATCAGCTCTTCCATGACCTGCGCGGTTTCGATGCTGCGGTTTTGGTAGCGGCGAATCACATCGGCCAGCAAGTCGCTGAACTTGCGGTCTTGCACCACGTTGCTGGCAAACCGGCTTTTGATCTCGCCTTGCAGCAATCGCTCCAGCAACTCCACCGCCAAATTCTTTTCGGGCAGGTTGTGCACCTGCGCCAAAAAATCATCGTCGAGCAAGCCAATGTTGGGCTTGTCCAGACCGACCGATTGAAAAATATCCACCACCTCGCCCGACACCACCGCTGAGCTGATGATCTGGCGAATCGCTAAATCGCGCGCTTCGTCGCTGCGCCGCTGGCTGCTCACCTCGCGTTTGGTCAAGATCACTTTGACCGCCTGCATGAAAGCGACTTCGTCGCGCAGCGACTTGGCCTCGTCCAAAGTGCAGCACAAGCTGAACGCCTGGCTCATGGCCAGCGCGTGATTGGCAAAGCGTTTTTTACCGTCACGCTCTTTGTCTGACTTGAGGCCCAGCACATGGTTGGCCGCTCCTGCCAGGGTCTTGTGCCCGCCCTTGAGAAAGTCGGCGTAGTCAAAGCCGTGCAGCATGGCGCGCAGCACGTCCATTTTTTCCAGCAACACGGCCAGCGCTTCGCGCGCATTCACGGTGGGCTTGCCCCGGCCTTTGCTAGCGGTGTACTCCTTCATGGCGGCTTTGAGGTCTTCGCCAATGCCGATGTAGTCCACCACCAAACCGCCCTGCTTGTCTTTGAACACCCGGTTCACGCGGGCGATGGCCTGCATCAGGTTGTGGCCCTTCATGGGTTTGTCCACATACAGGGTGTGCACGCAAGGCGCATCAAAACCGGTCAACCACATATCGCGCACGATCACCAGTTTCAAGCCATCGCTCGGGTCTTTGAAGCGTTTTTCTAAGCGCTTCTTGGTCTGGCTGCTGTAAATGTGCGGGCGCAGCAAAGCTTTGTCGCTTGCGCTGCCAGTCATCACGATCTTGATGGCGCCCTGCTCCGGGTCGTCGCTGTGCCATTCGGGGCGCAGGCGGGTGATCTCGTTGTACAGGTGAACGCAAATCTCGCGGCTCATGGCCACGATCATGGCTTTGCCCTCTTGTGTGTTGTTGCGTTCTTCAAAGTGGGCGACCAGGTCGGCCGCCACGCTGGCAATGCGCGGCTCGGCACCCACCACTTTTTCTAAAGCGGCCCAATGGCTCTTGAGCTTGGCTTGCTGGCTTTCTTCTTCGTCCTCGGCCAGCTCGTCGACCTCTTCGTCTAGGTGGCTGAGTTCGCCCTCGTTCAGGCCCAGCTTGGCCAAGCGGCTTTCGTAATAAATGGCCACCGTGGCGCCGTCTTCTTGCGCCTGCTGCATGTCGTACACATGGATGTACTCGCCAAACACCGCTCGCGTGTCGCGGTCTGTGCTGCTCACGGGGGTGCCGGTGAAGGCTACGAATGTGGCTTGGGGCAACGCGTCGCGCAGGTGCTGCGCGTAACCGGCCTGGTACTTGGCGTTGTACTCGGGCGGCGCAAAGTCAGCGGTGCTAGCCACCTTCTGGCCGTCACCCGTGACATAGGCCACCGCATGGCTTGCACCATCTTTGACCTTGCGCGTTTTGAGCTTGGCTTCAAAACCATATTGCGTGCGGTGCGCTTCGTCGGCAATCACCACAATGTTGCGCCTCTGGCTTAAGCACGGGAAAGTGTCTTCATCTTCACCCGGCATGAACTTCTGAATCGTCGCAAAAATGATCCCGCCCGAAGGTCGGTTTTCCAGCAACTCGCGCAACCGTTGCCGCGTAGTGGCTTGTTGGGGTTGCTCGCGCAGCAGGTCCTGGCTCAGGCTGAACACGCCGAGCAGCTGCCCATCCAAATCGTTGCGGTCGGTAATGACCACGATGGTCGGATTCGCTAACCGGGGCTCTTGCATCACGCGCGCCGCAAAGCAAGTCATGGTGATGCTCTTACCACTGCCTTGCGTGTGCCACACCACTCCGCCTTTGCCACGGCGCGTGGCCTCGTCGGTGCTGGCAGCGGTCACCACCTGTTCGACTGCGGCACGCACCGCATGAAACTGGTGGTAGCCCGCCACCTTTTTGACCAAGGTGCCGTCATCCTCAAACAGCACAAAAAAGCGCAGGTAGTCCAGCAAATAGGCCGGGGCCAGCACGCCGCGCACCAAAGTTTCCATCTCTTGGAACTTGCCCAGCGGGTCCAGTTCCACGCCGTCAATCGTGCGCCACTGCATGAAGCGCTCGGCATTGGCTGAGAGCGAACCCATGCGGGCGTCCGTGCCGTCTGAGATCACCAACAACTCGTTGAAGGTGAACACATCGGCAATCTGTTCTTTGTACGTCTGGATCTGGTCGTAAGCCTTCCAAATGTCGGCGTTCAGATCGGCCGGGTTCTTCAGCTCCACCAGCACCAACGGCAAACCGTTGATGAACAAAATGATGTCGGGCCTGCGCGTGTGGCGCGGCCCCTTGATGGTGAACTGCTGCACCGCCAGCCACTCGTTGCGGCTGATATCCTGCCAATCGACCAAGCGAACAAAGTCGCCCCGCGTCTCGCCCTCCTTTTGGTATTGCACCGGCACACCTGTGACCAACACCCGGTGAAACTCCCGATTGCCCGACAGCAAAGCAGGCTGGCCCAAATCGAGCACCTGCCGAAACGCGTCTTCGCGGGCGGCGGCAGGCACCGCGGGGTTGAGTCGGTCAATGGCTGCCCGCAGACTGACCGACAAAATCACCTCGCGGTTGCTGGCACGGGCCAGTCGCGGGTCCAGGTTGTCCAGATCGCGGGCGTTGAGTGGTGCGTAACCGACAGAGGCCAGCCAGCCTAGGGCTTCTTGTTCGAGTTGGTCTTCGGTCATGTTTAGATTTTTAACATGAGGGCTTTGTCATGTAAAAAATTTTCATTTTTTTTAACATGATGGGCGTGCGATGTGTTCGAGTTGAAAATAGGACTTCAGCCCGCGCGGCTGGTGGATATGTCCTGCCAATTCGGAGGCTGCGGCTTTTGGGTTTGTTCAGTTGCTACCAGCTTCAGGTCGGGCAGACCCAGCGCATCGGCCAGCGTGTTGAGGTTGTCTTCTTCGGCCAGCCAAGGCGTGAAGTCGTTGGCTTCGTGCTTCCAGGCTTCGCTCAGAGGGACGCGCTCGAGTTTGCTGAGGGGCATTTTCATATCTATCCTTTGTGCAATAATTCGCCCACGGACTGGGGATTCTCGGTCGGCATTGGCCTCCGGCGGTTGTCGGGGGCCTTTGTTTTTGTGCTCACGGAAAGACCTTAGAGCCCCACCCTGCTGCACGGCCATTGACCTGAACCAACTTGCGCTTGATCACATCCACCGCACGGTTGGCCTGCTCTGGCTTGAGCACCGACATGCCCATTGGTCGCGCCATCAAATCGGCCAATTGCAATCCCGAAGAGTTGGATTGCTTGTCGGCAAACACCACTTCAAACGCGAACGACTCCTGGTTGTAGTTGCCACGATCACAGATGCGGCGAAATTCCAGTTCCAGTTCATCGTCTTCATTGCGCCCACGCCGCTCCACCACCAAGTGCACTTTGGCGTTTCCGCTTGCCCCGGTTTTCCATTCTCCTTGGGAGTGCAGAAATGCACTGATGCGCTCCAGCCCATATTGCAAGGCCAAGTGATAGGGGTTTTCGGGCTGGGTGTAACGCTTTTGCAGCAAATCTTTGCGGATAACCACCGACACCAAATGAAATGGCACCTTTTCAACAATAGCCGTCAGTTCGTCCAGAAAGGCCTGCTTGAGCGCACGGGTCTTGAGGAACGCAAACGACCCAAGATCGCGCCGAATCTCCCGCTCGTGCAAGATGACCTGATCATGCCCAAAGTGCTGGAACTTGAATGCCTGCACAGCTGGCACAACTTGTTGCACGTATTCATCCTTGCGAACGATCATGAAAGCCAACACCAACAATGGAAAGTCCGGGTCAATTTTCCCCATAGACGGGCTGCCGCTTTCATCGACAAATACCAGATAGTCACTGAAGAGCTTTGCAAACATGGTCAACCGCCTTCCGCTTCAGTTTCAGTCAGTGCGTCGGAGATGCGTAATTGGCCGGAGATTAGACGGGGGAGGAGGGTGTCGCGCAACGTGCCCAGTGCTTTGGCTTGCTCAGAGTTATGGCGAAAGCGAACAAATAGGGGTTCCAGTATGGAGCCGAAATGTTCAGCAACTTCGCGGGTCGGCTTTATAAAATTGATACGCCACATATTTGTTTGACTGAGCTTGGCCTGCACCGCTCCAGTTATGTAGGGCGTGATATTCGTCCGCTGCATGGAAAGCATGACGTGTTCGGTCGCTACTCCATCCTTACCCTGAAGGATGTGCGCATGGTTATTTACCCAGAACTTGCCCCACACATATTGCATGATCGGATAACCATTCGCGTCAGCAACTGATCCATCTTCGCCGGTCAACAAGTAGACACCGTCAAAAAGATAGTCATCAACCGCGTCCATCAATGCCGCCGCACCATAGTAAGGATATGGGCCTTGACGTTTATCGCGCTCTTGCCCTGATAGCGGAATGCGTTTTGAATCATGTATTGAAACAACCTCCTTCAAACTGACATTCCGCCACCCCTTCGGCACAGGCCCCAACTCAGAATCCTCAAATCTGGCGGGGAACAGGGCGGCGGTGGCCTCAATCATGCCTTCGGGGGCGCGGCCTTGTATCTTGGCGTGGACGGGGTCGAAGTCCACGAACCAGGACTTGAACAGGGCTTGGGCGATGGCTTCGAGCGTGGTGTTGGTTTCGCGCAGGAGGGTGATGCGGTCGTCGATTGCATCCAATAAATCTGTAATTTCTTTTCTAATTTTTGGAGGGGGACAACCAAAACAGAAGTCTTCAACAGCATCCTTTGTGATCATTCGTACAGTCGTTCCCTTAGAGCAATCAACAATCCTTCGTTGATATTCTTTGCCACGGAGCAACCAGTATAAAAATTGAGTCTCAACATCGGATGTATTTGTTACCTTGTACAAATTTGTTCCGACGACTACTTCATCACTAGGCAAATCTGTTGGAACAATTGCTGGGCAACCGAGAATGGGCAAATTGTCAGACTGCTGTCGTGTTGCAATAACCATATCCCCAGCCACTACTCGATGAGGAGGAGGTAATTCACCGCTATAGCGCTTGATTCCGGTTTTTAAAAACCGCTCCGAATACGATACAACTCCCATTCCGAGAAGTACTGCTCCCTGTGATCCAAGGTACTCCCCCTTGTAGGCAAAACCACCCTTCAAACTAATTAAATCTCCCAAACGAACTAGTGGCCACTCAGAACTCATACCCCAGCCCCCCCAGCTTCTGGCGGATCAGCGCGTCCAGCTCGGCGCCTTTGGCCATTTGCTCGCCTAGCTTTTCGGTGAGCTTTTGCATCTTGTCGGCAAAGGCTTCGTCGTCGTCTTCCACTTCTTCCGCACCCACGTAACGGCCGGGGGTGAGCACGTGGCCGTGCTGGGCAATTTCGGCAAGGGTCACGCTGCGGCAGAAGCCTGCAATGTCTTGGTAGCTGTCACCACCCGTACGCCAAGCGGCCACGATTTGGCTGATGCGCTCGATCACTTCGTCGGTCAGCTCGCTTTGCACGCGGCTGATCATGGTGGCTTGTTTTCGGGCGTCGATGAACAGCACTTCGCCCTTGCGCTTTTTCTGTTTGGCCAAGAACCACAAGCACGCGGGGATTTGCGTGTTGAAGAACAGTTGGCCGGGCAAGGCCACCATCACTTCCACCACGTCGGCATCCACCATCGCGGCGCGGATTTGGCCCTCAGAGTTTTGGCTGCTGCTCATGCTGCCGTTGGCCAGCACAATGCCCGCCCTGCCCGTGGGCTTGAGGTGGTGCAGGATGTGTTGCAGCCAAGCGTAGTTGGCGTTGCCTTGCGGGGGCGTGCCATAGACCCAGCGGGCGTCGCCGTCCAGGCTGGCGTGCCACCAATCGCTGATGTTGAAAGGCGGATTAGCCAAGCAAAAATCGGCCCGCAGGTCGGGGTGTTGGTTGCGGGTGAAGGTGTCGGCGGGCTCTTTGCCCAGGTTGTAGTCCATGCCCCGAATGACGAGGTTCATGGCCGCCAAGCGCCAGGTGGTGGGGTTGGCCTCTTGGCCATAGATGGACACATCGCCCAGCTTGCCGCCGTGGTCTTCGATGAACTTTTCAGACTGCACAAACATGCCGCTCGACCCGCAGCAGGGGTCGTAAATCTGCCCTTTGCTGGGCGAGAGCACGGCCACCAGTGTTTTGACGATGCTTGCGGGCGTGTAAAACTGCCCGCCCCGCTTGCCTTCGGCGCTGGCAAACATGCCCAAGAAATATTCGTACACCTGGCCCAAGATGTCCCGGGCCTTCGATGGGTCATCACCAAAGCCGATGGTGGAAATGAGGTTGACCAGCTCACCCAGCTTGCCGTCGGGCAATTGGGCGCGGGCAAAGCGTTTGTCGAGGATACCTTTGAGCTTGGGGTTGTCGGCCTCGATCACGGTCAGCGCGTCGTCAACGCGTTTGCCAATGTCGGGCTGGGGCGCGGCCGCACGCAGCGCTTCCCAGCGGGCACCTTCGGGCACCCAAAACACGTTTTCGCTGGTGTAGTAGTCACGGTCTTCCAGCTCAGCCGCAATGTCTTCGTCGGCCGCATCGCCATAAAAGAGCTCGTCAGCCGGATCGCGCAGGCGGGTTTTCAGCTCGGCTTGGCGCGCCACAAAGGCGTCAGAGATGTATTTAACGAAGATGAGGCCGAGCACCAAGTGCTTGTATTCGGCAGCGTCCATGTTGGCGCGCAGCTTGTCGGCCGATGCCCAAAGGGTCTTTTTGATGTCTTCGAGCATTTTGTATTGATTTAGGGTTCAGCTTGAAGAATACCAATGTTCTGGGGCTAGTGCGCATTAATGCGCATAGCATTGGTTTACTGCACCATCGCCACCGCCTGATCGACAAATCGATACACCTCAGCCGGCGTGATGCCATTGGGGCCTTTGGTTTTTTTGTCCCGGGTCTGGCCGGTGCGCACTACCACCAGGTCTAGCGAAGGCACCACGATGACGTACTGGCCTTGGTGACCCTGTAAAAAATAAAACGGGTGCTTATACGTCCAATCCATCCACAGAGAATGTCCGTAATAGGGCTGCAAATCAGGCTTGCGGATACGCTCTACAAACGCCTTGTCCAGCAAGGCCTGGCCGTTCCACTGCCCGTCTTGCAACAGCAGTTGACCAAACTTGGCAAAGTCTCGCGCCGTGGCAAAAATGCAGCAGTAGGCACGCTCCATACCGCCCGCGCTTCCTTCGCGGTCCAGGGTGTAAATCGCATCGCTTTCCATACCCAGCGGCACCCACAGGCTGCGCGACAAATGCCCGCTAATAGTCAGGCCCGGCTCCTTGGCCTGCAATGCACGCTTGAGAAAAACCCCCAATAGCTGGGTGCTGCCGCTGCTGTACTCGTACTCGGTGCCAGGCTCACGCTCAAAGCCTTGGCCGAGCACCAGTTTTTCAGCGTCTTTGCCGTAATACAAATCGGTGGTGATGTTGAGCGGTAGGTAGTAGTTCTCTGTCCAGTCATGGCCGGACTTCATGCTGGAGAGTTGCGACACGGTGGCCTTTTGACCGCGCGGGTCTTGCGCGTATTCGGGGAGGCGCTCGGTCAAGGGTGCGTCAAAACTGCTGATAAAGCCCTGCTGCGCAGCTTGTTGCACCTGCAAGGTAGTGATGGTTTTGGCCATGGAAAACGAGTTGGTGCGGCTTTGGGCGGAATAAGCGCCGAAATATTGCTCATGCACCAAAGCGCCTTTTTGTGCCACCACAAATGCTGCCGTACCGTGCTGCTGCAAATAGGACGCCATGGCCGGGTCCAAGGTTTTTTGGTTGTAGCGCGCGTCTTTGGGCCAGGCCTGGGGCGCGCCTGCGGCGATGCTGCTTTGCGCAAAATTGTTGGCGTCGTCAATATGCGCGGTGCTATGCCCCTGGAAATAGGTGCTGGCCAGGGCTTTCCAAAAATAGCCATGGCCGCCTAGCTGAATCGCCAGCGCCAGCGCGGCCAGTACCAACAGTAGGCCGTAAATTATTTTTTTCATGTTGTTTCCTTGTTTCGAGAGATTCTAAGCAAGGCCTGGCAGCGAGTATGGGGCGGCAAGACTATCAGCGGAAATCTCGGCTGCCTGCGGATAAATCACCCAACCAGTCCGTCAAATCCACCAGGCGCTTGGCTATCAAGTGGCGTACCTGGCCGCCGCTGTCTTCGTCGCGCTGCCAGACGCCATAGACGGCCAACAGACGCGCGCGCAATAACTCGACACGCTGTTTGTCTTTCAGGCTTTTCCAGACGATAACGTTGATGCAACCCGTCTCGTCTTCCAGGGTCACAAAGACTACGCCTTTGGCGGTTTGTGGTTGCTGGCGCATGGTGACGATGCCGCAGGCGCGCACCAAACGGCCATGCGGCAAGTCGCGCAACTGCGCGGCGCTCAGCAGGTTTTTAGCTGCCAGGCGCGCGCGTAAAAACGACAGCGGATGGCTGCGCAAAGTAAGACCGGTAGCCGCATAGTCAAACAGCACTTCCTGCGCTTCATGCGCTGCGGCCAAGACCAGCGGCTTTTCATACACCGGCGCACCTTGCAAGAGCGCGGGCGCACGGTGCAGCGCCGACGCGTCCCATACCTGCTGGCGGCGGTGGCCGCTAAGCGATAACAAAGCGTCTGCGCTGGCCAAGGCTTTGAGGTCGCCCGCGTCCAGCACACAGCGCAAAGCCAAGTCCTCGGTACTGGCAAAAGCCCCCTGCCCGCGTGCCGCACTGATACGCAAAGCCGCGCGCGCATGCAAGCCCGCCACCATGCGCAAACCTAAACGGATGGCCGGTTGTAAATTGGGTTCTGACCCCGATTTTTCCGATTGTTCGAGAGAGCAATCCCAGTCGCTGTGGCTCACGTCTGCGGGCAGCACTCTGAGGCCGTGGCGGCGGGCGTCTTGTACCAATTGGCTGGGGCTGTAAAAGCCCAGCGGTTGGCTTTTGAGCATGGCAGCCAGAAAGCAGGCGGGTTCGTGGCATTTGAGCCAGCAGCTCACATAGACCAGCAGCGCAAAACTGGCGGCATGGCTTTCGGGAAAGCCGTATTCGCCAAAGCCTTCGATTTGTTTGAACAAGGCATCGGCGTAGTCTTGCGTGTAGCCATTGGCGACCATGGCGCCGACCAGGCGATCGTAAAAATGCTGTACCCCACCCTGGCGTTTCCAGGCGGCCATGGAGCGGCGCAGGCTGTCGGCCTCGCCACCGCTAAAGTTGGCCGCCGCCATGGCGATTTGCATCACCTGTTCCTGAAAAATCGGCACGCCCAAAGTCCGTTTGAGCACTTCTTGCAAAGCCGCGCTGGCGTATTGCACGGCTTGCGGGTTGGCGCGTGCTTTGAGGTAAGGATGCACCATGCCGCCTTGGATGGGGCCGGGCCGCACGATCGCCACTTGCACCACCAGGTCGTAAAAACAGCGGGGTTTGAGGCGCGGCAGCATGCTCATTTGCGCACGGCTCTCGATCTGGAAAACACCCACGGTATCAGCTTGGCAAATCATGTCGTAGGTCGCCGGGTCTTCGCCCGGGATGTCTTGCAGGCGCAGCGGCTTGCCGCGCCACTGACCGATCAAGTCCAAACAGCGGTGGATAGCGCTGAGCATGCCCAAGGCCAGCACATCGACTTTGAGCAAACCCACGGTGTCCAGGTCGTCTTTGTCCCACTGGATGATGCTGCGCTCAGGCATGGCGGCGTTTTCTACCGGCACGATGCGCGTCAGCGGACCTTGCGTCAGCACAAAGCCGCCTACGTGTTGGCTCAGGTGGCGCGGGAAGCCTTGTAGCTGGGTGGCCAAGTCAAGCCAGAGTTGCAGGCGACGAGGTGGTGGGATGGTGAAGTCACTTGCTTCGTCATATGCCTGGGCGGTAGAGCGCTGTGCTTCGTTTTCCTCGGTGGACGCCAGAGCGGCAGAGCGCCCTGCTCCGTGTCCCCCGCCCGCTGCGCGGGCTCCTCCTTTACCTACGCTGAGCCCTCTGCCGCCCTGGCTTGTTGCACACGAAGAAGTCACAGTTGCAGTTGCGCGCGCAATCGCACTTTGCAAGCGCTCGGCCAGCACAGTGCGGCCATACATACCGGGGTGCTCTTTGGCCAGCGCGTTAATCAGGGCTTCGGGAATTTGCAGCGCGCGCCCTACATCGCGCAGCGCACTGCGCGGGCGGTAGCGGGTGACCACGGCGGTAATAGCGGCGCGCTCGCGGCCATATTTGGCGTAGATGTATTGGATAACTTCTTCGCGCCGCTGGTGCTCAAAGTCCACATCAATATCGGGCGGCTCGTCACGCTCACGCGAGATAAAGCGCTCAAACAGTACGCTCATGCGCGAAGGGTCCACCTCGGTCACGCCCAAGCAGTAGCACACCGCCGAATTGGCCGCCGAGCCGCGCCCCTGGCACAAGATGCCGCGACTGCGCGCAAAGCGCACGATGTCGTGCACCGTAAGGAAGTACATCTCGTACTTCAGTTCGGCGATCAGCGCCAACTCATGCTCCACCTGCGCGCGTACGTTCTCGGGCATGCCTGCGGGGTAGCGAACCAGGGCGCCTTCTTCAGTGTAATGGCGCAACGTTTGCGCCGGGGTCTGCCCCGGTAACACCGCCTCCAACGGGTAGTGATAACGCAAGCTGTCTAATGAAAAATGACAGCGATTGGCAATCTCCAGCGTGTTCGCTAAGTGCTGGGCATCAAACAAACTTGCCAAGCGCGCGCGGCTGCGTAAATGCCGCTCCGCGTTGGCCTGCAAACCGCGCCCGCACTGTGCTACCGGCAGGCGCAAACGCACGGCGGTGATTACATCGTGCAAAGGTTTGCGCGAGCGCACATGCATTTGCACCGCGCCCACCGCAACAACTGGCAAGCCAGTCAAGCGCGCGATCTGGCGTGTGCGCAAGCTGTGCAGCGCGTCCTGCGCGCCCAAGCTGCGCGTCGCGCCTAACCACACTTGCGCGCCATAGTGCGCGCGCGCAGCCGCTGCAATCACACAGGCTTTTTCCATCGACAAAGCAGGTGGCAAAAGCAAAATAATCTCATTGCCCGCCAAGCTTGGCCAGGCCGCCCAACCGCCTTGCGCAGGCTGCCAATGCAGCGCGTACTGCCCCTTGGGTGCGGCGCGACGCGCGCTGCTAATGAACTCGCACAGATTGCCCCAGCCCTGCAAATCGTGCGGCAAAGCGACGAAGCGCAACAGCGTATCCCCTGCCACCGCGCGCACGCCAAACTCAGCGCCCGGCAACAACTGCAAGCCCGCCGTACGCGCCGCCTCGTGCGCGCGCACCACGCCCGCCACCGAACACTCATCGGTCAGCGCCAACGCCGCATAGCCCAAAGCCTTGGCCCGCGCCACCAACTCCTGCGGCAGGGACGCGCCATGCTGAAAGCTGAACGCGCTGATGGCGTACAACTCGGCATAGGCGGGGAACGGGGCGGCGGTGGGCACGGAAGCTTCGTTTTAAATACTGTATAAAAATACAGTATAAACAGACCGCTTCAATGCGGGCGACGGCCCTAGGATCCGGCGCTGTAAGTCAGGAAACACCATGAACGCACCAGCGGCCCACAACTCTCCCCCCACCGCCCCAGCCCCCATCAGCCTGCGCCAGGCCTGGCCGTTTTGGCTGAAGGTCGGCTTTATCAGCTTTGGCGGACCGGCCGGGCAAATTGCGCTGTTGCACGAAGAGTTAGTGGCGCGACGGCGTTGGATTTCGGATGCGCGGTTTTTACATGCGCTCAATTACTGCATGGTGCTACCCGGCCCGGAAGCGCAGCAACTGGCCACTTACCTGGGCTGGCTGATGCACCGCAGCTGGGGTGGCATCGTGGCGGGGGTTTTGTTTGTGCTGCCTTCGCTGTTTATCCTGATCGGTTTGTCGTGGGTCTATTTGGTGTTTGGCAGCACGGCGCTGGTGGCGGGACTGTTTGCCGGCATCAAGCCTGCCGTCACCGCCATCGTGCTGCAAGCGGCCTGGCGCATCGGCACGCGCACGCTGCGCCACCGTTTGTTGTGGGCGCTGGCGGCTCTGTCCTGGTTTGCGCTGTATGTGTTGCAAGCACCCTTCCCATCCATCGTGCTGGGTGCAGGACTGATAGGCGCCATCGGCGGGCGCTTTGCGCCGCAGGTATTTCAAGCGGGCACCGGCCACGCAGCCAAGGCCGGGCCGCACGCGCCAGCCTGGATTGACGACGATACGCCTACGCCCGCACATGCGCGTTTTACGCAGTCCGGTTTGGTGAAAGTGCTGGCCTTGGGGCTGATGCTATGGCTGCTGCCCATAGCACTGCTGGTGCTGACGCAAGGCTGGGAACATACGCTGACGCAAATGGCCTGGTTTTTCACCAAAGCGGCGCTGCTGACGTTTGGCGGCGCCTATGCGGTGCTGCCCTATGTGTACCAGGGCGGCGTAGAGCAGTTCAGCTGGGTAACCGCGGCACAGATGATCGACGGCCTGGCCCTGGGCGAGACCACGCCGGGGCCGCTGATCATGGTGGTGGCTTTTGTAGGCTATGTGGGCGGACACACCCAAGCACTGCTAGGCCCGGACCATCTGTTTCTGGCCGGTGCCCTGGCCGCCACGGTGGTGACCTGGTTTACTTTTTTGCCTTCGTTTGTGTTCATCTTGGCGGGCGGGCCTTTCATCGAATCGACGCACCAGGATTTACGTTTAAGCGCGCCGCTCACCGCGATTACCGCGGCCGTGGTCGGCGTCATCGTCAGCCTGGCGCTGTTCTTCGGCCAGCATGTGTTTTGGCCGCAAGGCATGAACGGACGCTTTGATGCGGCATCCGCTGTCATTGCGGCAGCCGCCGCGCTCGCGCTGATCCGCTTTAAGCGGCCCGTGGTGCAGGTGATTGTTGCCTGTGCGCTGGCGGGCTGGGCTTTGTCTGTGTTGACTTGAGCCACGGCATAAGCTCACAAGGCCTTCAGGCAAACAAGCCATGCAAATACCAGGCGGCCCCCTGCCCCTGGGTTGCGCCTAAACGCTCGCGATAGACCCAGAGCAAGCCCTGGCCGGGGCTGTGGGCGATGTAGTAGTCGCGCTGCACTTGCGGCCCCGTGTCCCAGGCCTGTTGCTCCAAGCGCTGCGGTCCGGCCAGCAAGGCCAGCGGGCCGTCCCACTGGGGCAAACCATCAGCGCCGCAGGGCAGGCTGCGCACCTGGGACAACAACCAAGTGGGATAAAGCGCCTGCGCGGCGATGGTGCTGGCTTGCGATATGGCGCGGGTGCCTAAGGCCATGCCAGTTTGCGCTGCGGCACTGGTCGGTCGTCCTATGCCGGTTGACACCACGGCGCTTGCCTGCGCGCCCAGCGCTTGCCAGGTCTGCATGCACTCGGGGCGATGCTCATCTTGCAAGCTCACGGCGCGCACGCTGTAAGGCCCCAGGCGCGCAGCCACGCGCTCCAGCAAATGGTGCAGGCTGTCGCCGCTGCGCAATGCATCGGGCAGCAGGCTCAGGCTTTGGCCGTGCAATGCGCAGGTTTCCAGCGTACGCAGGCGCAAATACAAAACCGGTGCAGGCAGCGTGACCTGCGCCAGGTGTTCGGCCAGCAAGCGCTCTAAGTGGCGCGGGTCTTGGGTGGGTTCGGCGGTACGCAAGTGCAGGCGGCCATAGCCATCGCCTTGGTGCCAAGCATCCCGGTGGCGGGCATTGGCACGGCGCGCATCGAGTTGCCAACGCAACTCCAGCGCCAGCACCCCGTGCTGGCGGGCGCGCAACCACAGTTGCAACTGCGCCAGCAAACGGCGCGCGCCAAACAACATGGCGGCGGCCGATTCGACCTGCGCGGCCAGTTCCAGCGGCGCATCAAACACCTCGGGCAGGCGCAACCAGGCATAGGCCTCGGGCGCGGCGCCATAAGCCTGGTCCAAAGCCGTCAGCAGGGGCGCGCCAAAGCGGCGGGCCACGCCGCCGCGCGGCAAGGCGCGCAAATGGCCCCAGGTGGTACAGCCCAAACGCTCCAGCGTGGGCAGATGCGCCTGCGCTGCAGCCAGCGTGTAGAGGGGCAAAGCATCGGGTGGTAACGGCGGGTGCGCCAGGTCGCCCGCCTGCTGCAAAGCATCGCAGGCCAGGCGCGCCAGCGCGAGCAAAGCGCTCTCGCCATGCGCGTACTGCATAGGCAGGGGCGCGTGGCCAGACTCCAACAGCGCCTGCACCAGCGCCTTGCGTCCGCTAAACAAGCGCTCGCTGGCCGAGATTTCCAGCACTAAAGCCTGCTGCACTTGCGCCACCCAGGGCGTAAATTGCAAACTCCACCAGGCCAGCGCCGCCAGCGGGTCAGCCCAGGCCGCAGCGCCTGAAAGCTCTGTTCTCGCATCCGGGGAAGTAGCGCCGCACAAAGCGCTTGTAAGCGGCAAGGCCGGTAATGGCGCATAGCCACTTGCACCGACATCACGACCAGCAGCGCGCTGCGCGTCTTGCAGACGCACGGCCAGCCAATAGGGCTTCATGGCGCCGCCCTGCGCGGTTGCAAGACAGCGATGTGCGCTGAGGTGCTCTGCGTTGGGGTGGCCTGCAGGCTTGGTGCAGACTCTGCCGCAGGCGCTGGCTTGGCGCTGGCCAGCACGCGCAACAGCGCTGCTGGGCGTGCCGCCAGATGCAGAGGCCCGTCCAGCGGTGGGCCGCGGCGCTTGAGGATGTGCAGCGAAAGCGCCGCGCCATCGTCCAAGTCCAATAACAAGCGCAGCACAGCAGGCGAGGCCTGGGTCTGCGCGGCGCTGGGGCGCAGCACGAAAAGCAATTTGTGGTGTTCGGCAGCGGCCCACTGCAAACGGCGCAATTGTTCGGGGCGCACCTGCGGCAGCCAGGCCAGCACTGCATCCACCGCCGCACAACGCAGCGCCTGCTCGCTCAGCCACAGGGCGGCCGTGCCCTGGCTGTCCGGCGCACCCAGCCAGAGCAGGCGCTGCGCCTGCAAACCCTGGGCCTGCAAGGCGGGCGCAAATGGCAGATAGGGCGGCGCCACCAGCACCACCGGGCCGCTGCCGCTCGAAGCCAGCGCGGGCAGCAGCAAGCGCCACTCGTTATGCACGCCCGGGGCTTGCAGCAATTCGGTCAGCGCGCCCACCGGCCAACCGCCACCGGGCAATTGGGCGTCCAACGCCGTGTCGCCACTGGACAGGGTTTGCGCACGCGGTGCGGCCAGCGCATCGGCCCGCCAGACGTCGGCGCGCAGCAACCCCGGCGCAGTGCGATCGGGCAAGTCGGGACTCGGGGCAGGCAAGGCGGACATGGGTTAGAAATACTGTAAATAAATACAGTATATGGCAGCTTGGCGCGCTGCACTGGCGCACTATGCAGCGCCCTTACCGACACGCAGTTTGCGTCAGGTGGTAGCTAATGTGGCCCCGCAAGCCAGCACACTGATGGCTGCCATGGATGTGGTGATGGCCGGGGTGTAGAGAGCGCCCGCGTCAAGCCTTGAGAATCTCGTTGCCGATCGCTGGCCAGCGCTTGCGCATATGCACCCAGGCCACCAGGCCAATGCCCATCATGCAAATCGACGTCGCTGCCAACGCGACCGCCGAATGCATCACCAAAGGCGAAATAAGGCCCGCAACGATGGCATTGGCCAGCGAGCCAATAAAACTTTGCAGCGAGGAGGCCATGCCGCGCCGCTCGGGGTACAGGTCCAGCACCAGCAGTGTGACCACCGGCACCATCATGGCCCAGCCAAAGGCAAAAATTGCTACCGGAAACAAGGCCCAGCTGACATGGGCGGTGAACAGCACATTGGCGACCAAATTGACCACCCCGATGCACAGCATGATGACAAAGCCGTTGCGGATCTGGCGCTTGGGCGTGATGCGCCCGGCCACCCGCCCGCTAACCCAGGCCCCGGCCATGATGCCGCCGATGGTGAACAGAAAAAACCAGAAAAAATGCTGCGGCGCTAAATGCAGCACCTCGCCCAAAAACACCGGCGCGCTGAGCACATACAAAAACATGCCGTTAAAAGGAATGCCGCTGGCCAATGCGAGCGACACAAAGCGCGGGTCCGAGCCCAGTTGCCAATAGCCGGCCATCAAGTGCCGCACTTGAAAAGGCTGGCGCAATCTGATGTGTAGCGTCTCGGGCAAGAGCCTGTAATTAGCGATCCACAAGACCACGCCGATCGCGGTGAGGAACCAAAATATCAAGTGCCAACTACCCCAAAGCAATAACTGGCCACCGATCAGCGGCGCAATCGCGGGGGCAATGCCGAAGTAAATCGTGATCTGGCTCATCACTTTTTGGGCTTGCGAGGGCGGGTACATATCGCGCACTACCGCACGTGCCACCACAATGCCTGCGCCGGTGGAAAAGCCTTGCAGTGCACGGAAAAAAATCAGCTGCCCGATGCTTTGCGAAAGCGCGCACCCCATCGAGGCCAGGGTGAACACCGCCAAGCCCCAGAGCACCACCGGGCGGCGACCAAAGCTGTCGGAAATCGTTCCGTGAAACAGCGACATAAATGCAAAGCCAAACAAGTAAGCCGACAAAGTCTGCTGCATGTGCAAAGGCGTAGTGCCCAGCGAAGCAGAAATATCAGCGAAAGCCGGTAGATAGGTATCTATGGAAAACGGCCCCAACATGCCCAGCACCGCCAGCAGCACGGCAAAAGCCCATTGGGGAAGACGCCACAGCGATTGGGCGTCAGGATGCATTGCAAGGGGGTGATGAGATCATCCCCCCATTGGAACATGGTGCGCGGCTCAGGCGGTTTTGACATCCCAACCCACCCGGCGCACCGTGACCGGGCCGACTGTGTACCAGGCCGTGAGCAACTCCGGCGTGGCAAAAGAAATGGGCAACTGGCTCGCACTCCACTGCATTGGGCTGCGTTTGATTTAGTTTGAGGTGGTTTACCTTGCCTTTGCTTGGCGAAGCGGCGCCGTCCTGCGGGGCTTGCGCCTTCAGGACGGTAGCGCCTGCAAGCCATGCCAGCCTTCGCTCGCCATCCAGGCGGCGAGTAGCAGCATCAAGATGGTGGAAATATAGGGCGCCTTAGCGGCCCAAGCCCCAAAGCCGGACCAGCGCCTCGTCGCCTGCCCCACACTCCAAGCAGCCAGCACGCCCGAAGCCACCATGGTGAGCGCCAGGCCTACGCTAAAGCTCAGCACCAGGGTGGCTCCCAGCGCGACTTGTTTGAGTTGCAGACACAGCAGAAGCACGGTAATCGACGCCGGACAGGGAATCAAACCGCCGGTTAATCCGAAAACCAGAATTTGTCCATTGGTGGCATGGCCTGAGGCAAATCGTTGTCTGATCTCCTGCGCATGCGCTCGTGCATGGGCATCCATACCTTGCTCTGCATCCGCGATCGATCCGCTATGTGTGTGCGTCGTGGCCTGCGCGTGTCCGTGTCCGTGGCTGTGTCCGTGTCCGTGATCGTGATCGTGATCGTGGCTGTGCTTGTGCGGATGCCCATGATCGTGCGCGTGCGCATGGGGCAATCCCTGCAGCCAAGTGCGGTACGCCATCCACAGGGCGGTGGCGGCGATCAACACGGCCGACACCAGTTGCAGATAGGGCTCGCTTTGCGCGGCGTCCCACTGCCCCCCGAAATACAAGCCGCCCATGGCGACCGCCCAAACGATAGCGGTGTGCGATAGCGTTGCCGCCAGGCCCAGCAATACCGCCTGGCCGACCGTGCCGCGCACCGCGATGATGAAGGCAGCCATCATGGTTTTGGAATGCCCGGGCTCCAGTCCATGCAGCGCCCCCAGCGCAATGGCGCTAGGGATAAACCACCAGACGCCACTGTTGCCTTGCTGCAACAATTGGACAAATTCGTTCATCCCCGGACTATAAGCCCGCAAGTAAACCTAGGGTAAACCAGTAGATTTATTAGCACTCTCTGTGTTTGAGTGCTAATATTCAGGCTTAAGACTAAAGGAGTCCCCTATGTCCCTCGCAATCGCCTCGAATACCGCTTTGGCCTCGGCCAATCCCTGGTCTTTGGTGCCGCCGCTTGGCAACCTGGACGCTTACATTTCCGCCGCCAACCGGCTGCCCATGCTGACGCTGGAAGAAGAACAGCGCTTTGCGCGCCAGTACCGCGATGACAACGACCTGGAAGCCGCCGGTAAATTGGTGCTTTCACACCTACGCTTGGTGGTGTCGGTAGCGCGCCAGTACCTGGGCTATGGTTTGCCGCATGGTGACCTGATCCAGGAAGGCAATGTCGGCCTGATGAAGGCCGTCAAGCGCTTTGACCCCGACCAGGGCGTGCGCTTGGTGAGCTACGCGCTGCACTGGATCAAGGCCGAGATCCACGAGTACATCCTGAAGAACTGGCGCATGGTGAAAGTGGCCACCACCAAGGCCCAACGCAAACTCTTTTTCAATTTGCGCTCCATGAAGCAGCGCTTTAAATCTGACGATGCCGCCGCCGATATGGCCACCCACCGGGACACCTTGAGCCCGGCCCAAGTGCGCGCCATGGCCGACGAACTAAACGTCAGCGCCCAAGATGTACTGGAAATGGAAACCCGGCTTTCGGGCGGCGACGTCTTGCTCGACCCGATGGCTTCGGACGATGGTGAAGAAGTCTATGGCCCGATTTCTTACCTGACCGATAGCAATCACGAGCCGCTAGCGGTAATCGAAGCGCACCGGCGCGATGTATTGGCCTCGGACGGTATTGCCAGTGCGCTGGAGGTGCTCGATCCGCGCAGCCGCCGCATCGTGGAAGAGCGCTGGCTCAAGGTCAACGACGACAACAGCGGTGGTATGACGCTGCATGAGTTGGCAGCCGAATACGGCGTAAGCGCCGAGCGCATCCGCCAAATCGAAGTGGCGGCGATGAAAAAAATGAAAACCGCGCTGGTCGATTACGCTTAATCAACGCGAGGTTTTTTACTTCAGCAACTGTGCGATATCCGCTGCCAGCACCGGCGCGCCGCTGCCATAGCGGGTGAACAAACGCAACTGGCCTTTAGTGTCGAAGATATAACTACCGGCCGAATGGTCCATGGTGTAGCTATCTGCGCTTTTTCCTGCTACTTTTTTGTAATAAATTTTGAAGTCTTTGGCCAGCGCCGGTAATTGCTCAGGCGTGGGGCGCAATGCCAAGAACATGGGGTCGAAGTTGACCATATAGGCTTTGAGCAACTCCGGCGTATCGCGCTCGGGGTCTAACGTCACAAACAGCGCCTGCAAGCGCTCACCGTCCTTGCCTAATAGTTTTTTAACCTGCGCCAGTTCGATCATGGTGGCGGGACATACATCCGGGCATTGGGTGTAGCCGAAAAACATCACTACCACTTTGCCGGCAAAGTCGCTAAGGTGGCGCAGCTGTCCGTTGTGATCGTTCAGCTCAAAACCTTTGCCGTAATCAGCCCCCGTCACGTCCACCGAACTGAAAGCAGGCTTGTTCGGGTTGCAAGCGGCCAGCAACAAAGCGGCGGCGCCCAGGCCTAGGCGCATCACACCACGGCGTTGCAACATGCCCGCCGTTACAGGGAAAGCATGGTGTTTCATAAGAGGTAATGGTCCAGCAACAAAGCGGCGAACAAGGCGCTGAGATGAATCAGTGAAAAGCGAAAAGTAGCGCGCGCCAGGGTGTCTGAGTAATTGCGCATAAGGCGCCAGGCATAGACACAAAACCATATGCTGAGCACCACGGCCGCCGCCAGATACAGCCAAGAGCTCATGCCGTACATAAAGGGCAGCAGGCAGGCAGCAAACAAAACCCAGGTGTAAAGCAAGATATGCAAGCGGGTGAACTCACTGCCGTGGGTGACCGGCAGCATGGGCAGGCCGGACTTGCGGTAGTCCTCCACCCGATACAAGGCCAGAGCCCAAAAATGCGGCGGCGTCCACAAGAAAATAATCAGGAACAAAATCAGCGCCTCGGGGCCGACATCCCCTGTCATTGCCGCCCACCCCAGTACTGGCGGCATAGCGCCGGAGGCGCCACCGATGACAATATTTTGCGGCGTCAGGGGTTTGAGGATGACGGTGTAAATCACCGCGTAGCCCACAAAAGTAGCAAAGGTCAGCCACATCGTCAGCGGGTTGACCCAGAAAAACAAAATCGCCGAGCCGGCGCTGCACAAGAGCGCGGAAAATATCAGGGTTTGGGTATTGCTCAGTTCACCACGTGCGGTGGGCCGCCAAGAGGTGCGTTTCATCTTGGCGTCAATCTGCTGCTCCACAATGCAATTGAAGGCAGCAGCAGCGGCCGACACCAGCCAGATACCGAAACATGCGATCGCTGCCAGTCGCACTTGCGCCCAATCCGGCGCGCCAGGTACGGCCAGCACCATGCCGATCAGTGCGCAAAACACAATCAGTTGAATCACCCGTGGCTTGGTCAAGGCGTTGAACTGCCGCACCACGGACATAGTGGGTAGCCAAGAGGTGATGCTGGCCGGTGGGGTCACGTTGCTTGTCTCAAGGTAGTTCGCAAAGCCACAGGACGGTTCGCTGGCATACGGCTGACGGCCAGCAGCCACACCAGGCATACCAACATAGCGCCAGCGCCGCCGGTGTGCAGCACGGCGGCCAGCAGCGGCCAACCCAGCACCACGTTGCTCAGGCCGGTCAGCAATTGCAAGGCTAACAGCAATCCCAATACCTGCATCGGGCGGCGCAGCGCCGGGTAGGCACGCAATTGCCAAAGCACCAGCCCCATCACCAAAACAAGGCCAGCGGCCATCCAGCGATGCACCATATGGATAGCGGTTAGCGCCTCAAAGCTAAGGGGCTGGCCATCGGGCTGCAAGCCCAGGGGACGCCACAGCGTAAAGCCTTGCGCGAAATCCATCGCCGGCCAATGGCTGCCCTGGCAGGTGGGGAATTCCATGCAAGCCAGCACCGCGTAGTTGGTGCTAACCCAGCCGCCCAGTGCGGCCTGTAGCAGAAGTGCCGCCAGGGCCAGCCACAGGCCGACTCGCACGGATGTCGCAATAGCTTGGACTTGCCGTGCACCGGACTGCAGCCACAGCTGCGCGGCCTGCAATGTCAGCAAGCCCAGCAACACATAGCCGCCTAACAAGTGCATGGTGACAATGGCCGGAAAAAGTTTCATGGTGACCGTCAGCGCGCCAAAGCCACCCTGCACACATACCCAGACCAAGGTCGCAATCGCCCATGCAGGGTGGACGGGTACACGCCGTTGTGCAGCCCGTGCCTCTCGATGCTCACGCCATGCGCTGATGGCCAGTAGCACGATCAACATACCCACGCCCGAAGCCAGGTAACGGTGCAGCATTTCGATCCAGGCCTTGCCATGGGTGACAGGGCCTTCAGGGTTAGCCGTCTGCGCCAAGGCGATAGCACCCTTGGCGCCGACTGGGCTGGCATGGCCGTAGCATCCTGGCCAATCGGGGCAACCCAAACCGCTGTCGGTCAAGCGGGTAAATGCGCCGAACAAAACCAGATCAAAGGTCAGGAACAAGGTGGTCAGGGTCAAGGCGTAGTGCCAGCCTCCGGCCTGGCGGTGGCGCCCACTCCAAAGCAGGTAGGCCAGGGGTAGGGCCGCTACGGCCATGCCGATGAGCACAAGCTGGCCCAGTGGCGAGAGGTTCCAGAGCGCGGTGTCCATGGTTTTCGCTGTCAAGGCTTAGCGCCCGGCCGTATCCCAAAATGCGGAAGCGCGTAGCAGGCGCTCCATATCGCGCTTGGCTTTGGGTGCCTTGTCCACCCCCATGCGGGCGGGAAAACGCATCATCCAGTTACCCAGCGGATCGACTACATACAAATGGTCTTCTAAAGCCATGCCTGGCGCAGGCTGCAGCCAGGTTTGCAATAGCGCAGTTGGCACGCGCAACACAGTGGCGGTGCCCAGCGCGGGCAACAAACTTGGTGCAATAGCCGCCTCATCACTGACCAGCCACACCCAATCGACACGGTCTTTTTCTTTACCCATACCTTCGCGCAATTGGCGCTGCATGTACAAATGGTGCTGGCACTGCGCCTGGCAGTCAGCGCCGGCCACGCTGATCAAGAGCCACTGGCCTTTGAGGGCACGCAAATTGGTCTGCTTACCGCCCATCTCCAGCGCCTGTATGTCCGGCAGTGGGCGCTGGGGGTCAATCAGCGTTCCGAAATTCTGGCGTGCCTCAGGGCGTATCAAGTAATAGGTGACATACGAGGCCACCACGGGTGCAGCGCACACCAGCAATACCAAGAGCATCTTCCAACGGCCCATGCGGGTATGGGCAGCGTTGGCAGCAATGTCCTGCGGTGCGGGCATGGAATGCACGGTCAAACCCAGCGGCTGGTCGCTTGAACTGTCAGTGGGGGCCATGGTTTGCGATATCCCGGGAAGTGGCCGCGGGGCGGCGAAAAAACTGAAACCACAGGTACAAACCTGCTATCAGCAATGACAACGCAAACCATTGGAATGCGTAGCCGTAGTGCTTTTCAATACCGAAGTTGACCACCGGCCATTGCCGACGCAGTCCCTGGCTGGGCGGGCCCGACTC
>CAMBFO010000002.1 GCA_945865675.1 Comamonas sp. lk | reverse complement strand
GCCGAAATGCGCGACGCCTTTGGCTTTAGCCTGGAGCAATTCATCTTTTATGGAGGCTACCCCGGCGCTGCCCCCTTGGTGCATGACGAAAGCCGCTGGGCCGCCTATGTCAGCGACGCGCTGATCGAAACCACCATCAGCAAAGACGTTTTGCTGATGGCCCCAGTGCAAAAGCCCGCGCTGCTGCGCCGCGTGTTTGACCTGGCCTGCGTGTACAGCGGCCAAATATTGAGCTACCAAAAAATGCTGGGCCAACTCGACGATGCGGGCAACACCACCACCCTGGCCCACTACCTGGACCTGTTGGAAGGCGCGGGCATGGCCTGTGGCCTGCCCAAATACATGGGCCAAGTGGTGCGCCAACGCGCATCCAGCCCCAAACTGCAAGTGTTCAACAACGCCTTGATGGGCTGCCACTGGGTGGCCCAAGGCGTGGGCCTGCAAGCGGCACTTGCGCGCCCCGAGGTGTGGGGCCGACTGGCAGAGAGTGCGGTAGGCGCCGAACTGCTAGCCCGGCACCTGACCCACAGCAGCCGCCATCCGCTTATCCACTACTGGAATAACGGGCAAAAAGAAGTGGACTACGTGCTGCGCGACGGCGCCACCTTGCAAGCGCTAGAAGTGAAAAGCGGAAACAACCCAGGCAATGTGTCGGGCCGGGGCGCGTTTGTACAGCAGTTTGGCGAAGCGCAGCCGCTGGTGATTGGCACGGGGGGCATGCCCCTGGAGTTGTGGTTGCAGGCCTGAAGCTGCATGGTTGGCTTCGGTGGAAGCTTTCACTTCGCGTCCGTTGGCGTTGCGTCATGCCCACAGTGAAATAAAGCACCGGCAACTGGCATCACGTCCGCCTGGAGTTGGCGTCTTCACTTGTCCCCACTAGCCAACTGGTGGAGGCGCTGCAACAACTCCCCCGCATCCGTGCCCACCTGCAATAGCCCGCGCACGGCGGGGTTAAGAAAACCTTGCGCCACCATGCTGTCTAGCATGGCAATCAGCGGGTCGTAGTAGCCGGCCACATTGAGCAAGCCAAAGGGCTTGTGGTGCATGCCCAGTTGATACCAGGTCCAGATTTCAAACAATTCTTCAAAAGTACCTATGCCGCCGGGCAGGGCCACAAACGCATCGGCCCGCTCAAACATCATGGTTTTGCGCATATGCATGTTGTCCACCACATGCAACTCGGTCAGACCGGTGTGGCCGACTTCTTTGTCTATGAGGGTTTGCGGAATCACGCCGTACACCTTGCCCCCTGCGGTCAGCGTCGCGTCGGCCACCATGCCCATTAGTCCCACTTTGCCGCCGCCATAGACCAACTCCCAGCCCTGGCTACCGATCAAGGCACCAGTAACGCGTGCCGATTGTGCAAAGCGCGGATCGGCGCCTGAGCGGGAACCGCAATACACGCATACAGAAAACGAATCCATACGAAGTGGGCGCTGGTCTTAACGCCTGCGCATCAGGTGAATAAACTCCTTGTCCACCGTTTGCTGATCCAACAAGGTATTGCCGGTTTGCTTGGCAAAGGCCTGAAAGTCGCGCACCGAGCCGGGGTCGGTGGCAATGACTTTGAGTACGTCGCCGCTTTGCATATCGGCCAGCGCGCGTTTGGCTTTGAGTATGGGCAGCGGGCAGTTCAGACCCCGGCTGTCCACTTCTTTGGCGATGGTGTATTCGATGCTCATGCTGCCCTTGGGAAATTAAGTTTCAGAACGCGGGGCTGCGCTTTCGTCGCGCTTGGCCCACTCAATAAATTGCGGCGTATGCCCGCGCGAGCGCAGCCAATCGGCCAGCGCATAGCCAGTACCGGCGGGCCAGCATTTGAGGTCCTCGGGCGCGTACATGCGGTAATCCACGAGTTCGGGCGAGAGCCGCACTTCACCGCGGCAGACCGCGTGGTAGGCAATGATGATCTGGTTCATGCGCTGAAAATCGTACACGCCGATCAGGTTCAGTGCGTCAGCATTCAGTGCGGTTTCTTCGGCAATTTCGCGGGCGATGCCTTCTTGCGGGGTTTCACCCGCTTCCATAAAACCGGTGATCAGCGCATACATCTTGCCCGGCCAGGCGGCATTGCGCGCCAGCAGGATGCGGCCGTCGATTTCAATGACTGCGGCCAGCACCGGCGTAGGGTTGTTCCAATGGGTAAAGTCGCAGGCTGTGCAGCGCAGGCGCGATTTATCGCCGCCATCTTCGGCTTGCGTGACCCAGGCCAACGCTGTCGCACACATGGGACAAAACTTATAGGCATGGGTCATGCTGTGCCGATCATTTCAAGCGGGGAAAACACCGGTGGACAAGTAGCGATCACCCCGGTCGCAGACGATAAAAACAATCGTCGCATCTTGCACTTCGCTGCCGATTTGCTGGGCGATCCAGCACGCACCCGCCGCTGAAACACCGGCAAAAATGCCTTCCTCACGGGCCATGCGACGGGTCATGTCTTCGGCGTCCATCTGGCTGACCAGGCGGATTTCATCCACATAACTGGCGTCGTAAATTTTGGGCAAATAGTCGGGTGACCATTTGCGTATGCCGGGGATGCGCGAGCCTTCGGCGGGCTGCGCTCCGATGATGCGTATGGCCGGGTTTTTCTGCTTAAGGTAACGCCCTACCCCGGTGATGGTGCCGGTGGTGCCCATGGCACTGACAAAGTGGGTAACGCCACCTGCCGTGTCGCGCCAAATTTCTGGGCCTGTTGTTTCGAAATGGATGCGCGGGTTATCGCCATTGGCAAACTGGTCCAGCACGCGACCTTTGCCCTCGGCCTGCATGCGGTCGGCCAGGTCGCGCGCATATTCCATGCCGCCTGTCTTGGGGGTGAGTATGAGTTCGGCGCCGAAGGCCTTCATGGTTTGGGCGCGCTCTATGGACAAGTCCTCTGGCATGATGAGCACCATGCGGTAGCCCATGATGGCGGCGGCCATGGCCAGGGCAATGCCGGTGTTGCCGGAAGTGGCCTCTATCAAGGTGTCGCCGGGCCGGATGTCGCCGCGCTCTTGGGCTCGGCCGATCATGGAGACCGCAGCGCGGTCCTTTACCGAACCAGCCGGGTTATTGCCCTCCAACTTGCCCAAAACGATGTTGCGGCGCGCTTGGTTGTCCGTTGCACCTATGCGCTGCAAAGCCACCAGGGGCGTATTTCCGATTAGATTTTCGAGTGTGCGGTACGTGCTCATGGGGGCTAACTTTGCCACAAAGGCTTTACACCGGGCTCCAGCAAGGACTCGGCGCAGGCAAAACAGTTTTTACAGCGCAAATATTTTTCCGGGGTTCAAAATATTGTGCGGGTCTAGTGCCTGCTTGATAGCACGCATCATGGCCACCGCACCCGCGCCGGTTTCATTCACCAGAAACTCCATTTTGTGCAGGCCCACGCCATGCTCGCCGGTGCAGGTGCCGCCCAGACGCAATGCACGGGCCACCAGTTGCGCATTGAGTTGTTCGGCGGTTTCGCGCTCTTGGGCGTTGTCCGGGTCAATCAGGTAGCCCATATGGAAATTGCCGTCGCCCACGTGGCCGACCATGAAGTAGGGTATGCCCGCCGCATTGGCTTCGTCCACTGAATCGAGTAGCGCATCGGCTAGTCTTGAAATGGGCACGCAGGTATCGGTAGTCACACAACGGCAACCCGGGCGAGACTGGATACCTGCAAAGTAGGCGTTATGCCGCGCGGTCCATAAGCGCGTGCGCTCCTCCGGCGTATCAGCCCACTCAAAGCCATGGCCGCGGTTGTCGCTGACGATTTCTTGCACCGTAGCAATTTGCTCCTGCACACCCGCAGGCGAGCCGTGGAATTCCATCAGCATCATCGGCCCTTCGGTCAGGTCCAGTTTGGAATGCTGGTTGACCATGCGCACCGTATTGCCGTCGAGCAATTCGCAGCGCGCAATCGGCACGCCCAGCTGAATAATTTGGATGGTGGTGTTCACCGCATCGGCTAAGGTTGAAAAAGCGCAGGTCGCGGCCATCACCGCCTCAGGCAAGGGGTACAGTTTGAGCGTGATTTCGGTGATCACGCCTAGCGTGCCTTCGCTACCTACCATCAAGCGCGTCAGGTCGTAGCCCGCGGAGGACTTTTTCGCACCGGTCCCGGTGCGTATGACTTCGCCGCTGGCAGTGACCACTTGCAGCGCCAGCACGTTTTCGCGCATGGTGCCGTAGCGCACGGCGTTGGTCCCACTGGCGCGGGTGGCGCACATGCCGCCCAGGCTCGCATCTGCGCCGGGGTCAATCGGGAAAAACAAGCCTGCCGATTTCACCGCTTCATTGAGCTGCTTGCGGGTGACGCCCGGTTGCAAGGTCACAGTCAAGTCATCGGCATGGATGGACAGCACCTGGTTCATACGGCTGAGATCCAGGCTGATACCCCCCTGTACGGCCAGCAAATGGCCCTCCAGTGAAGAGCCCACTCCAAAAGGAATCACCGGCACGTGGTACTGCGCAGCCAGTTGCACGGCGGCCACCACGTCTTCGGCGGTTTGTGCGAACACCACTGCTACCGGGGGCGGGGCTTGCATGGCCGATTCGTCGCGCCCGTGCTGCTCGCGAACCGCCATGGCGGTGGAGCACTGGACGCCAAAACGCGCTTGCAATTGCTCTAAAAACGCCGGCGCGATAGCGCGCGCAGAAACAGAGGGCATGAGCGAAGCGGCAGTCAGTGGTGAGTTCATTGCCTAAATCCTTCTCGTCAGGGGTGCGGGTAGCTCAGAGTGCCAAGCATAACGCCAGCCCCGCCCGCCACTGCGGGGGTCGCTAAGATAGCGTCGCGCCAAACCGGCGCCAGCCATTTTTTACCCGAGACACCTCCCATGACGATTTCCATGTACCACGCCAGCGCGCCGCGCCTGGTCAATGCCTTGACCAATTTATCCGCGCTCCTTACAAAAGCCCAAGCCCACGTGGAAGCCAAAAAAATAGACCCGGCCGCCCTCATCGATTTCCGGCTCTACCCCGACATGCTGAGCTTTAAGCGGCAAATTCAGATCGCCAGCGACACCTGCAAAGGCGTGATGGCCCGCCTGGCCGGGGTAGACATCCCCGCCTACGAGGACACAGAGCAAAGCTTTGCGGACTTGCAAGCGCGCATTGCCAAGACCATCGCCTTCATCGAAACCTTTACCCCGGCGCACATTGACGGCACCGAGGACAAAGACATCGTGACCAAGCGCGGCGATACCGAAACCCATTACAAAGGTATGCAGTTTCTATTGGGCCACGCCTTGCCCAATGTGTATTTCCACGTCTCCATGGCCTACAGCATCCTGCGCCACAATGGGGTAGAAGTTGGTAAACGCGACTACCTCGGAAAAATCTAAATCCATACGGCACGGCCCCGGGACATAGGGCCCATCGCACACCCGTATTTAAAAATCAGGAGACGCCTATGTTCCCCACCGCCATTGCCGGCAGCTTACCCAAACCCGATTGGCTTGCCGAGCCGCAAAAGCTCTGGCCCCAATGGCGCGCCAGCGGCCAAGCCTTGGAGCAAACCAAGGCCGATGCCACGCTTCTTTGGATCAAGACCCAGGAGGACGCAGGCCTGGACGTGATCGGCGACGGCGAACAGGCACGCCAGCATTTTGTGCATGGGTTTGTCGAACAGGTCGAAGGTATCGACTTTGAAAACAAAGTGCGCATGGGCATACGCGATAACCGCTACGACGCTATGGTGCCCCAGGTGGTGGGGCCGCTTCGCCTTAAAGGGCGGGTGCATGCCATGGAGGCGCAACTGGCCCGGGCGCATACCCAACGCACCCTGAAATTCACCCTGCCCGGCCCGATGACGATTGTCGATACCGTAGCCGACCAGTACTACGGCGGCGGGCGTGAAGGCCGCATCAAAATGGCCTTCGCCTTTGCCGAACTGCTCAATGCCGAGGCGCTGGCGTTGCAGGCCGATGGCGTGGATATCGTGCAATTTGACGAGCCGGCTTTCAATGTCTATATGGACGAAGCGGCCGACTGGGGCGTGCAAGCGCTGGAGCGCGCCGCCCAGGGCTTGACCTGCAAAACGGCGGTGCATATTTGCTATGGCTACGGCATCAAGGCCAATACGGACTGGAAAGACACCCTGGGCCACGAGTGGCGCCAGTATGAAAAAGTTTTTCCGGCGCTCTCCAAGAGCAGCATAGACCAAGTCAGCCTGGAATGCGCGCATTCGCACGTACCTATGGATTTAATGGCTTTGCTCGAGGGCAAGGAAGTGATGGTCGGGGTGATCGATGTGGCCTCCGACGTGGTGGAGACGCCCGAGGAAGTGGCCGACACCATAGGCCGCGCCTTGCAGTTTGTACCCAAAATGAAGCTCACTGCCTGCACCAACTGCGGCATGGCGCCTATGGACCGCAGCATTGCCACGCGCAAGTTGTACGCCCTGGCCCAGGGTGCTGAGCTCGCGCGCCAGCGCCATGGTTAAAGCTGCTTAGCAATCAACCCCTTGGCCAATCATTAATTGCAAAAACAGCGCCTATGTCCAAAACCATTGAATTCTTTTTTGATTTCGGCAGCCCCACGACTTACCTGGCGAACACCCAGTTGCCCAAGTTGGCAGAGGACTGTGGTGCACACCTGGTGTACCGCCCGATGCTGCTGGGCGGCGTGTTCAAAGCTACCGGCAATGCCAGCCCCGTCACCGTGCCGGCCAAGGGCCGCTGGATGGGCGTGGACATACAACGCTGGGCTGAGCACTACGGCGTGCCCTTTGCCTTCAACCCGCATTTCCCTATCAACACCCTGCCCCTGATGCGCGGCGCCTGCGGCATGCAAATGCGCCATCCCGATGCTTTGGGGCGCTATATCGATACGGTTTTCGAGGCTATGTGGGTCAAACCCTGCAATATGGGCGACCCGCAGGTGATGGCGCAAGTACTGGGCGCCGCCGGTTTTGAGGCGCAGGCATTTATGGACCTGATTGCAGACCCGCAGGTTAAGGCCCAACTCATCAGCAACACCGACGAAGCCGTGGCGCGCGGGGTGTTTGGTGCGCCCACTATGTTTGTGGGTGACCAACTATTTTTCGGCCAGGACCGGTTCGATTTTGTGCGCCACGCCCTGGCCTGAAAAACCTACGCGCTGCCCCTGCCAAAGATTAAGGAAACCCTATGCATCGCGTTGCCATCAGCAGCACTGGCCTGTTTACCCCGCCATACACCATCAGCAACGAAGAGCTGGTGCAGGCCTATAACGACTACGCCGCGCTAGAAAATACCCGCCATGCCGAGGCGATTGCCGCCGGCACACACAGCGCTCTCACCGAGTCGAGTGTCGAGTTCATCGAAAAAGCCTCGGGCATTAAAAGCCGTTACGTCATGGAAAAACTTGGCGTGCTGGACCCGGAGCGTATGCGTCCGCGCTTTACGCCCCGCCCAGATAGCGAAATTTCTATGATGGCTGAGATCGGCGTGCAAGCCTGCCAGGAGGCCTTGCGTGCGGCCGGTAAGACCGCTGCCAATGTGGACGGCGTGATTTGCGCTGCCGCCAATATGCAGCGACCCTACCCCGCCATGGGTGTGGAAATTCAGACGGCGCTGGGCGTCCATGGTTACGCATTTGACATGAACGTAGCTTGTTCTTCCGCCACATTTGCTTTGGAGCTGGCCTACAACGCAGTGCGCACCGGCCAGTCGCGTGCGGTACTGGTGGTCAACCCGGAAATTACCTCGGCGCATTTGGCCTGGAAAGACCGCGACTGCCATTTCATCTTTGGCGACGTCTGCACCGCCATCTTGGTGGAGCGCCTCGACCTGGCGCCGCAGGGCGCTTTTGAGATTTTGGGCACGCGCTTACTCAGCACGTTTTCCAACAATATCCGCAACAACCAGGGCTTTATGTCGCGCGCCGAAGACCGCGACCCAGACGACCGGGACCAGCTCTTTCGCCAGGAAGGGCGCAAAGTCTTTAAGGAAGTCTGCCCTATGGCCGCCGAGCACATCGAGAGCCATCTGCAAAGCCTGGACTTGACACCTGCGCAAGTGCGCCGCTACTGGCTGCACCAGGCCAATTTATCCATGAACCAGTTCATCATCCGCCGCCTGCTCGGGCGCGATGCAAGCGCCGACGAAGCGCCCGTGATATTGGACGAATTTGCCAACACCGCCTCGGCCGGATCGATCATCTCTTTTCACCGCAACAAAGCGGACATCCAAAGCGGCGAAACCGGCGTCATTTGCTCCTTTGGCGCGGGTTATTCGATCGGCAGCGTGATTGTGCGCAAGACCTGAGCCGCGGACATCAGCGCGGGCCGCAATCCCCGCGCAAGGCCGGCACAGGTTTAAATCAGTGTCCGCTGCAAACGCAGCTCGGCGATGGTATGACCTACTACTTGCACTTCGCGCTCGGCACCCGGTTCGCGCTTGAAGCCAGCCAGTTCAAAAAAGCGCAAGGCCGTTTTGTTGCGTGCTTGCATCCACAAGGTGACGTCGATACAACCTTCGTCATGTAAACCCTGGCGCGCCGAATGCCACAAAGACAGGCCCACGCCCAGGCCCTGGAAATCCGGGTGCACATAGATGTCGGTAATCTCACCGGTAGTTTGGCGGCTGGCCTCGTCGCGGCTGCGGTCAAAGCCGACAAAGCCGACGATGCGTTCGCCGTGCATGGCCGCCATCACCTGGGGCTCGGCAAACTCAATCGCCTCGCGCCAATAGGCCTGGCGCTTGTCCTGGCCCAAGGGAGCTAATTGGTCGGTGCCCAATAAGGACTGGTAGGTTTCAAGCGCTACCTGCGCATACAAATCACTAATCGCTTTGGCATCGCGCACGACGGTGGCGCGTACCGGAAAAACAGAGGTGCTGGACATGGGAACTGCAATCACAAAAAAACGAAACAAAGGCCAAGCCGATTGTCGCAGGATTGCGAGGGGCTTGAAGCGCCCTAACCGTGCAGGGCGTTAAGCTTTGCCCCATGCGCCAGGATAAAACAAGCCCCCTACTGAGCCCGCTATGGCGCCTGGCGCTGTGCTGCTGGCTGCTAGGCGTATGCCTGGTAGCACAGGCTGCTCCGTTTGAGGACAGCATGGCCCAGCGCGCCTTGGCGTGCACTGGCTGCCACGGACCCCAGGGGCGCTCTGGCCCTGACGGTTACTACCCACGCATAGCTGGCAAGCCCGCAGGCTATTTGTATAACCAGTTGGTCAACTTGCAACAAGGGCGGCGCAACTATCCGCTGATGCAAAGTCTGCTCGCGCCTTTGGACGACACCTATCTGCGCACACTGGCCGAATATTTTGCTGGGCTGGAAATCCCCTACCCGCCGCCCGCGCCGCAGCCCACCAACAAGGCCTTGTTGGCACGCGGGCTGCAACTGGTGCGCCAGGGTGACCCGGCCTTGCAGATACCGGCCTGCGTGCAATGCCACGGTAGCGCGCTGACCGGCATGCAGCCCTCGGTGCCCGGCTTGTTAGGCCTGCCGCGCGACTACCTCAACGCCCAGCTGGGCGGATGGCAAAACGGTCAGCGACAAGCCCAAGCACCCGACTGCATGGCCGACATCGCCAAGCGCCTGAGCGACACCGATGTGCATGCCCTGAGCAGCTGGCTGTCCAGCCAAACCGTACCGCTGGTATCCCGCGCAGCCACCCAGAAACCGCCTCTGGCCCCCGGTACCAAAGAGATTCGCTGCGGGAGTGCGCCGTGGTGAGTGGTCGCACCCTGCGCACCGTGGCAATGGCGCTACTTGGCGCACTGGCAGGCGCCCTGCTGTGGGCGCTGTGGGGCTTTGACGCCTATTACCGGCAGAGCCCGGTCAACGGGGCCGAGGTTGCGCAAACACCCTCCAGCGCGCAGGTGGAACGCGGGCAATACCTGGCGCGCGTGGGCAATTGCGTGTTTTGCCATACCGCGCCCGCTGGCGAAATGCTCGCCGGTGGGCGCGCGATACAAACACCTTTTGGCACGGTGCATACCAGCAACCTGACGCCCGACCCGGCGCATGGATTGGGCCGCTGGACACAAGACGATTTTTGGCAAGCTCTGCATCTGGGCTTAGGGCAAGACGGGCAGCGCCTTTCGCCCGCGTTTCCCTACACCAGCTACAGCCGCTTGACGCGCGCAGACTCCGATGCGCTATGGGCATTTTTGCAATCGGTGCCCGCCGTGCCCCGACCTGAGGCGGCGGCGGACATGGTGTGGCCTTTTGGCACACAAACCGCGCTGGGCTTGTGGCGCGCGATGTACTTCCGACCCTTCCAAAAACCGCACGAGGATGCAGAGCCAGGTGGCGCAGACCCGGTGGCCTGGACGCGCGGGCGCTATTTGGTCGAAGGCCTGGGCCATTGTCAGGAATGCCATAGCCCGCGCGACGCGCTGGGCGGCTTGCGCGATGCCTCACGCGGCACGGGCGCAGTCTTACCCGGCCTGCCCTGGTATGCACCTTCTTTGCGTGACGCATCGCAAGCCGGGACGACCGACCCGCACGCACTGAAAAGCTTTTTACAAACCGGCGTAGGTGCGGGCCGATTTGCCGCTGGGCCTATGGCCGAAGTGGTTTTGCACGGCACACAATACCTGAGGGACCAGGATGCGCAGGCCATCGCGGTGTATTTGCAGTCATTGGTGCGCCCCCTAGCGTCCGCTCATTTGCCTAGCCAATCACAGGACCTAGGGACTGCGCAAAAATCTGATGCCGACATTGCGAGCGAAGCGAAGCAATCCAGTTTGCCCTTGCAATCAGCTGCATCGGGATCGTCGTCTCCGACGGGTTGCGAGAACGCGGTATGCACTAAGCCACGCAAAGAAACTTTGGCCCAAACACAAGGCGCCAACATTTATAAAAATAATTGCGCCGGCTGCCATGGCGAAAACGGCCAAGGCCGCGCAGGCATCTATCCCGCAATGGTAGGCAACCACGCGCTGCTGATGGACAAGCCCAACAACGCAGTGCTCAGTGTGCTCTACGGTGGCTTTGCGCCTTCCACGCAAGGCAATGCCCGGCCTTTTGGCATGCCGCCTTTTATGCTGGAACTAAGCAATGCGCAGATCGCCCAGGTGCTCACTTATTCCCGCAGCGCTTGGGGTAATCAAGCCGCAGCCATCAGCGAATTGCAAGTGCAAGCCGTGCGCGACCCGCAGCAGCGCCGATGAACTCGGCCAAGAACGCGCAGACACGCGCACCCATCAACACGGCAATGTGCACCCCCGATAAATCAGCGCTTGCAGACATCACACTGCTGTACCAAGACGATGCGCTGCTGGTGCTGACCAAACCGGCAGGGCTGTTGTCAGTGCCGGGGCGCGGCGCGGACAAGCAAGACTGTTTGAGCGCCCGCGTACAAGCGCACCTTGCGGACGCGCTAGTGGTACACCGCTTGGACATGGCGACCTCGGGCCTGTTGCTGATGGCGCGCGGCGCCGATGCCCAGCGCACTATCAACCATGCATTCGCCAACGGCCTGGTTCAAAAACGCTATGTAGCGCAAGTGGCAGGCCTCTTGGATCCTGACGGAATTTGGCGGACTATCGACTTACCAATAGCCGTCGATTGGCCGCGCCGCCCCTTGCGCGTTATCCAGGCCGATGGCAAAGCCAGCCAAACCCGCTGGCGTTGCGTAGCGCAGGATGCGCAAAACCAAAGCAGCCGGGTGGAACTTGAACCGCTGACCGGCCGCAGCCACCAACTGCGCTTGCACATGCAAGCCTTGGGGCACGCCATTTTGGGCGATGCTTTGTACGCGCCAGCGCAGGTACAGGCCATGGCCCCGCGCCTGCTTTTACACGCCTGCGGGCTATCGCTGGTGCACCCGCAGACTGGCATGCCCATGCACTGGGAGTGTCCGGCGGATTTTTAAATACTGGGCTTGCTAGCTGGATTTGCGCGCAAGCTCGAACCTGACGTGTACTTCAAAGTGCTTTTGATCACCGTAATTTTTGAGGTGTTGTCGCTTGTGAAATTGCGTCGTTGGGGCAGATGCTATCGAGGTGCTCAACGCGGAATTACTCAATAAAAAATGACAATGTGCTGGTGGCAAAGACGGCGTTTAGCAATCTGCGATCAGGGGCCAATGTCAGCTTACGTGCCGTTCGATTCTTTACACTGGGTGGCCAACAAGCGTACAAGTACGGGTCGCAAACCGGTGCTCACAGCCTCGTCCGAAATAGACGGCACCTCACTCCTTGGGCTGGACCCGCTCATCATCCGTTGGCAGGCGAGCCAGGTTCAGAACGTTCCCAGTCAGAATCAGGCCAATGCCTAACAACGTAAATAGATCCAATCTTTCCGAGTAAGCCAACCAGCCAACCAGCGCGGTCAAGGGCACACGCAGGAAGTCCATCGGTACGACAACGGTGGCATCTGCAAGCTGCATCGCCCTGGCGAAGCAGTAATGCGAGTAGGTTCCGCAAAACGCCACCACAACTACCCAACCCCAGGTGTGGACAGAGGGCCATTGCCAGACGATAAGCGCCGGCACCAGCCCGATCGCGCTTTGTACCACCAGCATCCAGAAACTTATCGCCACTGCTGCATCCATGCGGGTAAGGGACTTCACCAGCACGACGGAGACTGCGAACCCGAGGGCTGAGGCAAGCGCAATGATCTGCCCGCTGTCTATCGCGCCTGCGCCGGGACGCACGATCACTGCCACACCCACGAGACCTAGCAGCACCGCGAACCACTTACGAGCACCCATTCGCTCACCGAGAAAGACTACGGCCAGGGCCGCCGACCATATCGGCATGGTGAATTCAATGGAAACCAACTCTGCGAGCGGGATCAGTGTCAGGGCTACAAACCAACCATACTGCCCGGCATAGTGCACCGCATTACGCAGCGCGTGTTGAGGCAGCCGTTCGGTCCGTACCGCGATAAGACCGCCTGCTGCGCGTACGAGCGGCCATAGCATGAACATTCCCAGCGTAGAGCGAAGCAGCATGATCTGGAACACCGACAGTTCGCGCGCGGCCTCACGCCCGGCGACGGCGATTACCACCATCAGCGTCAGCCAGCCGGCCATCCAGCCGGCGGCGCGCGTGGTGGGGCTATCAAAGCGGGACTGCATCAACGGGAGCATAGCGCAGCGGCTTTCCCTTGATTTCAGGCGATTGCGGCAGGTCAGAAGTCGCCTTAGACCTGTCCGCTTTGGGCCGACAACTTTGGGGACATTTGAGACCCCTTTGGCTAGGAAGCGGCCAGTCAACCACCTTCCGAAATCATCGGTCCACCGACCAATTTAGACCTTGCGCTGAAAAAAACCATGCCCTGGCCAATACCCAGCAAATTCCCGACCCAACCCAGTCAACCCACCAAGCCACAGCCGCCAAACCCCAACCCCATCCCCAGCGCCTAAAATGCCGCAGTGATCTCCATCCTCAACGCCGACCTGCACTGCCACTCTGTGGTCTCGGACGGCACCCTGACCCCTGAAGCCTTGGCCGAGCGTGCCGCCTCCAACGGCGTGGAGCTGTGGGCGTTGACCGACCATGACGAGATTGGCGGCCAGGCCCGCGCCGCAGCCGCAGCCAAGGCGGTAGGCATGCGCTACATCACGGGCGTGGAAATTTCGGTCACTTTTCTGGGCAAAACCGTCCACATCGTGGGCCTGGGCATCGACACCGACAATGCGGATTTGCGCGAAGGCCTAGAGCAGACCCGCGGCGGACGCAGGCTGCGGGCACAGGACATGGCCGACGGCTTGGCCAAAGTGGGCATCAAGGGTGCGTTTGAAGGCGCGCTGCAATACGTGGGCAACCCCGACCTGATTTCCCGTACCCATTTCGCCCGGCACTTGGTCGAGACCGGCGTCTGCAAAGAAACCAACGAGGTATTTCGCAAATACCTGACCGAGGGCAAGCCCGGCTATGTGGAGCACCGCTGGGCCACGCTCAAAGACGCGGTGGGCTGGATTACCGGCGCCGGTGGCATGGCGGTGGTGGCGCATCCGGCGCGCTACAAATTTACCCCCAACGAAGAGTTCGCGCTGTTTACCGAATTCAAAGGCCATGGCGGGCGCGGTGTGGAAGTGGTGACTGGGAGCCATTCGGCTGCGGAATATGTCACTTATGCTGCCACGGCACAAGAATTTGGGCTGGCTGCCTCACGCGGCAGCGACTTTCACAGCCCCTTAGAAAGCCACACAGAGCTAGGCACTCTGCCTTACCTGCCCGGCGGTTTGACACCGGTGTGGGAATTGCTGGCCGCGCGCATACAGTAAGCGACGCAGTGGCACAGTTTTTTGAGGTCCACCCGGACAACCCGCAACAACGCCTGCTTAAGCAAGCGGTGGCCTTGATGCACAAAGGCGGCGTGCTGGCGGTGCCCACCGATTCGAGTTACGCACTGGTCTGCCACCTGGACGACAAAGCCGCTGCTGACCGGCTGCGCCAGATTCGCGGGGTGGACGATAAACACCACCTTACGCTCTTGTGCCGCGACCTGAGCGAGCTGGCCAGTTACGCCCGCGTGGACAACCGGCAATTTCGTCTGCTCAAGTCCGCCACGCCCGGGCCGTTTACCTTCATTCTGGAGGCCAGCAAAGAAGTGCCGCGCCGCCTTAGCCACCCTTCGCGTAAAACTATAGGGCTGCGCCTGCCAGAGCACGCATGCCTGCAAGCCCTGCTGGAACTCCATGGCGCGCCATTGCTGGCTACCACCTTGATTCCCCCCGGTGAAAGTCAGGCCCTCAACGATGCCGCCGACATACGTGAACGCTTTGAGCACCAGATAGACGGTGTGATCGAAGCCGGTGCCTGTGCGCTAGAGCCCAGCACGGTGATCGACCTGAGCACGGGCGACGCCGAGGTGGTGCGCCTGGGCCGGGGCGACCCAGCCCGGCTGGGCCTTTAACGCACAAGCCCCCGATTTTTTGAAAGCCAGCACGTGGATATTGCCCAACTGATTCAAACCGTTAGCCTGTACGCGATACCGGTGATTTTTTCTATCACCCTGCACGAAGCCGCGCATGGCTATGCGGCGCGCTACTTTGGCGACAACACCGCTTGGATGCTGGGCCGTATCTCGCTCAACCCCTTGAAGCACATCGATCCGGTGGGTACTATCTTGCTGCCACTGCTGCTGTATTTCAGCACTTCGGGCGCGTTTTTGTTTGGCTATGCCAAACAAGTGCCGGTGAACTTTGGGCAGCTGCGCCACCCCAAGCGCGATATGGTCTGGGTGGCGCTGGCCGGCCCGGCGATTAATTTCGCGCAAGCCCTTGTTTGGGGAGCGGGCCTGTTTGTATTACAAGGTGCCGGCGTCAGCGAGCCTTTTTTGCTGAAAATGTGCCAGGGCGGCGTGCTGGTCAATGTGGTGATGTGTGTGTTCAATCTTTTCCCGCTGCCGCCACTCGATGGCGGACGCATACTGGTAGGCCTGCTGCCCATGCGCCAGGCCTATTGGCTTTCGCGCGTGGAGCCCTGGGGATTTTTTATTGTGATGGCGCTGGTGCTGACCAAGGTCATCAATACGTTTTGGATGCTGCCTTTGATGGGCCTGAGCTTTGAAGCCCTGCAGCTGCTGCTGAGCCCCTTGCGCGCCCTGCTGCAAAGCGGCGGCGCTCCGATTTAGATTGTTGGGCCTTTTTGTCTAAAACACCATGAGCACTGTTCGTTTTTTAACCGGCATCACTACTTCGGGTACGCCGCACTTGGGTAACTACGTGGGCTCCATACGCCCCGCGGTGCAAGCGAGCTTGCGGCCCGGTGTGGAGAGCTATTACTTTCTGGCCGACTACCACGCGCTCATCAAAATTGACGAGCCGGCACGCATCCAGCGCAGCACGCTGGAAATTGCCGCTAGTTGGCTGGCTGCTGGTTTAGACCCGCAGCGCGTGGTGTTTTACCGCCAGTCTGACGTCCCGGAAATCCCCGAGCTGACCTGGTTTTTAACCTGCGTAACCGGCAAAGGCATTCTCAACCGAGCGCATGCCTACAAAGCCTCGGTGGACAAAAACACCGCCGCCGGTACCGACCCGGACACCGATGTCAGCGCCGGCCTGTTTATGTACCCGGTGCTCATGGGTGCGGACATTTTGATGTTCAACGCCCACCATGTGCCGGTGGGGCGCGACCAGGTACAGCACATCGAAATGGCGCGCGACATGGCGCATAGTTTTAACCACCGCTATGGCGAATATTTCGTGGCCCCGCAGGCGGCCATCGAAGAAAGCGTAGCCACCTTGCCGGGCTTGGATGGCCGCAAGATGAGCAAGAGCTATGACAACACCATCCCGCTGTTTGCTAGCAGCGCGCAATTGCAAAAACTGATAGCCAATATCAAAACCGATTCGCGCGCGCCGGGCGAGCCCAAAGACACCGAAGGCTCCGCCCTGTTCCAGATTTACCAAGCCTTTGCCAGCCCACAAGAGACCACCGCTTTTGCGCAGGAATTTGCCCAAGGCATCAGTTGGGCCGCTGCCAAAGAAAAACTGTATGCGCGCATCGACCAAGAGATTGCGCCCATGCGCGCACGCTACCAGCACCTGATGGAGCATCCGCAAGAGGTGGAAGCCCTGCTGCTGCAAGGCGCCATGAAAGCGCGCGCCGTGGCCACGCCTTTTATGGCGCGCTTGCGCCAGGCCGTGGGCCTGCGCGGCTTGGCTGCGCAAAGCACTGGCGGCCCTGCTAAAGCGGCCAAAACTGCCAGCGCGGCCTTCAAGCAATACCGCGAAGCCGATGGTCAGTTTTACTTCAAACTGCTCGATGCAAAAGGCGCGCTGCTCTTGCAAAGCACCGGCTTTGCCAACCCGAAAGAGGCGGCGCAAGTGATGGCCCAACTGAAGGCTGGGGGTGCCAGCGCATTGCCCGCCTGCCAAGGCTTTATTGCCTCGGTGAACGATGCTGCAGCGCTGGACGAAGCGCTAGAGAGTTTGCGTGCGCAGGCGGCCTAATTGGCGATGAGCCACGCCTAGGCAAGCGCCGTGCAAGCCAAATACCTGCTGCAACTGACCTGCCTCTCTGCGCTGTGGGGCGCCTCCTTCATCCTGACCCGCATTGCAGTGCCCCAACTGGGGCCGAATTTTTCGCCCTGGCTACGCATGAGTTTGGGCACCATGATGCTGGCGATCATCATGCGCGCGCTCAAGCACCGCTGGCCCACCGAGCATTGGAAGGAGTTGATGTTTATCGGCTTTCTGGCCGTGGCCGGGCCGCACGCCTTGTATTCGCAAGCCGCCTTGTTTTTGCCCGGTGGCTATGGCGCGCTGATATCCGTCACCTCAGTGTTATTTGGCGCGTTTGCCTCAGCCTGGTTGGGCGAAGAAGTGTTGACGCGCGGAAAATTAGCCGGATGCCTGCTGGGCCTGGCCGGCGCAGCACTGGTGGTGCGGCTGGGGCCGGTCCACCCCAGCGCAGAGCTGATGCTCTCGGCCCTGACCTGTTTGGGCGCGGCAGCGCTATCGGGCATCGCCACGCCCTACCTCAAACGCGCCACCACGCGCATGGAGCCGCTGGCTATCACGGCCGGCATGCATGCCGCTTCGGTGCTCATGCTGCTGCCCGGCGCGGTATATGATTTTCCGCAAGCCCATTTCACCCTAAGCGCCCTGGCCGCTGTCAGCGTGCTGGGTATCGCCACTTCGGGCCTGGCCTATTGGATGTTTATGCGCATCATGCAGCATGTGCCGCCCATGGCGTCGATGACGGCCAACTTTATGAGCACCGGCTTTGGCGTGCTCTGGTCGGTACTGCTACTAGGGGAAGCCACCAGCCTGGCCATGGCCGTAGGCGGCGGATTGATCGTGCTGGCTTGCCTGCTGGTGTCGAATGTCAACCCGCTGGATATGCTGCGTCGCTCGGACTCCAAGGCCGAGCCGGGTACTTAAGCGCACCATCTGCGCGCATAACCGAAAATACAGGTAGCGTCAGCATTTCTCGGCGCCAACCCTATACCCATGCCCAGCATCCTCAATATCTCTGCCTACCTGTTTACGCCGCTGCCCGATGCGGCGGCGCTGCGCGAGACCTTGCATAGCCGCGCGCTGGGCTTGCAGCTCAAGGGCACGGTATTGCTGGCCCATGAAGGCATCAATATGTTTCTGGCCGGGCAGGCCGAACAGGTGCGCAGCTTTGTGGCGCAGCTGCAAAGCGACGCACGCTTTGCACCGCTGGCGCCCAAAGAGAGTTGGTCCGAAGAGCAGCCTTTCAAAAAAATGCTGGTGAAGGTAAAAAACGAGATCATCCGCATGAACCACCCTGCCATTCAACCGGCGGCGGGCCGCGCGCCTGCGGTCAGTGCCGCCACCGTACGGCGCTGGCTAGAGGCTGGGGTGGACGATGCGGGTCGCCCGGTGGTCACCCTGGACACGCGCAATGCGTTTGAAGTGGACGAAGGCACTTTCAGCGGTGCGCTGGATTGGCGCATCCACAAGTTCACCGAATTCCCCGACGCCTTTCGGGCGCACAAAGCATCGCTGCAAGACAAGACGGTGGTCAGTTTTTGCACCGGCGGCATACGCTGCGAAAAAGCCGCCATCTTGATGCGCGAGGAAGGGCTGGAGCATGTTTATCAGCTCGAAGGCGGCATCCTCAAATACTTTGAGGAAACCGATGCCAAACACTACCAAGGCGGCTGCTTTGTATTTGACGAACGCCGCGTGGTGGGGCCGGATTTGCAGCCCATGCCATTGCAAGGCGATGGTTTCTAAGGCCTTTGCGTAGCCCGGGCGCGCAATTCAGTCTTTTTTGTCGGTCGGTGGCAAACGCGCCTGGCTGGGCTCAATATCTCGCCCCTGCACGTCGATGATGTCCGCGTTATCTTGTTGCCGCGCCTGCCAGGGGGCTTTTTGCTGCCATCTTTTGTAGCTGTCCATGATGAGGACCACCTGCGGTTTGCGCCCGGTAAACAGCCAACGCAGCAGTGAGAAAACAAACATCAGTGCCGCCATGCAGAGCAAGGCCAGCATAAAACCCAGGCCAAGTATCAACAAAAAAGCACGAAACAACCATTGCATAACTAAATTTCCGATTTCATCTGCGCCTAGGAGGTCCGACCCAGCATGGCACGCAAATCCTGCCCATACGCAGGCACCTTGACACATACATAGGTCGCAAACAGGGCGTTTACAAGGCCTGTCAGCAAAAACACATCCGGAATCGTCAAGCCCGCACTCAGCAAGGCCCCGGCCAGCACGGCGCTGACCACCATAAACAGCGCATTGAGAATATTGTTGGCCGCGATGATGCGGGCGCGGTGTGTGACCTGGCTGCGCTGTTGGATCAGCGCGTACATGGGCACGCTGAACAGGCCGGTGAAGAGGCTCATAAACAGCAAATCAGCCATCACGCGCCAATGCACGCTTTGGGCTACAAAGTCACTGACGCCCATCAAAGCCGAAGGCGCAAGGCTGCGCGATGCGAAATACAAATCTACCGCAAATACGCTCATGCCCGCCGCACCCAGCGGCACCAGACCCAGCCCCAGGCCCCCACCTTTGCGGCTGAGGCTTTCACACAGCAGCGCACCGATGCCCACGCCCACCGAAAACACAACCAGCAGCAGCGACGCAACTTGCTCATCGCCATGCAGCACGGTTTTGGCAAACGAAGGGAACTGGCTGAGAAATACGGCGCCAAAAAACCACATCCAGCTAATGCCCAGCATGGAACGAAAGACCACGGGGTCCGCCGCAGCCAATCGCAAATTGGCGGCGGTTTCGGTAAACGGGTTCCAATTCATGGCTTGGCCTTGCAGATGCGCTGGGGTGGCCGGAATGAACGCTGCGGCGATTCGCCCCAAGACCGCAAAAAGCACGCAAGCTGCTGCCGCTGCTGACTGTCCGATGTCGGGGATGGCAACCAACAGGCCGCCCACCATATTGCCCAACAAGATGGCGACAAAAGTACCCATCTCCACCATGCCGTTGCCGCCCACCAGTTCGCGCTCTTGCAAGACTTCCGGTAAATACGCAAACTTGGCCGGACCGAATAAGGTGGAATGGCAACCCATCAAAAACGTACAGGCCAGCAATACCCCGGCCTGTTGCGCCACGAAGCCGTATGCTGCCAGCAGCATGATGGCGATTTCCAGGTTTTTGACCAGGCGCATCAGCCGGGCTTTGTCCCAACGGTCGGCAATCTGTCCGCTGGTGGCAGAAAACAATAGATAGGGCAGGATGAACAAAGCACCTATCACCAAACCAGCCAGCGCAGGCGGCAGCCAAGCCACCTGCAACTGGTAGGTGACCATCACCGTAAAAGCGAACTTGAATACATTGTCATTGCCCGCGCCGCTGAACTGCGTCCAGAAAAAGGGGCCAAAACGGCGCTGCCCGAGAAGTGCAAATTGATTGGTTTGGGCCTGAGTGTCCATCGAAATCTCCAAAGGCTTGTGTATTGGTCGACGCATTGAAACGCCAACCCTATTCTGGCCTATTGAGCCTTAGCCCCTTGGAGCGAAGCGCAAACTACTTGGCGGGCTTATGTGCCTCCTGCGCTGCGTTTTGTGCTTCCAGAGCAGCCTGCTGTGCCTCGTGTTTTGCGCGATGTGCCAGTATCAGGTCGCGGTTCTTTATGGCATAGGCATCGCCTTTCTTAGCCGCCCGAACGTAATAGGTGAGCGCGCGGGCCTCGTCTTCCTCTACGCCCTGCCCATGCTCGTACATAAATCCGAGGTTGGACAAGGCACCGGCATGGTCTTTTTCGGCAGCCAGCCGGTACCAGTCCATGGCCTGGTGGTAGTCTTGCTTGACGCCCCGGCCATTGCTGTACATAAAGCCCATCTTGGTCTGGGCATCGGCGTGGCCTTGGGAGGCAGCCAGTTTGAACCAGTGCAGCGCCTGGTGCACATCCTCTTTCACACCCTGCCCGTGTTCATATAACAAGCCCACATGCAGTTGCGCAGGTGTGTGCCCCGCATCGGCTGCGCTGCGAAACCAATGCATGGCCTGCGCAAAGTCCTGTTTGATATCCACACCGCGTTCATAGATCTGGCCCAGCCGGGTTTGGGCCTCGGCATGGCCCTGGGCTGCGGCCTGTTTGTACCAATCGGCCGCCTTGGCATAGTCGCGCTCCACCCCGTGGTGGTTTTCATACATCAGGCCGATGGCGAACTGCGCCTGGGCCAGGCCGTGGGCCGCGGCCATTTTGTAGCACTGCATGGCGGCCTGAAAGTCCTGCTTGGCGCCCCTTCCTTCTTCACACAAGACGCCCAGCCGCCATTGCGCCTCTGCATTGCCATGGGTCGCCGCTTGTTTGTACCAATGGAGGGCCTGCACAAAATCTTCGGAAGTACCCTGCCCGTTTTCAAACATCAGGCCCAGGTTGAGTTGCGCCTCGCTCAGCCCCTGGGCTGCGGCCAATTTGTAGAGCTTCATGGCTTCGGGGTAGTTTTTGGGTACGCCGCGCGCAAAGTGCATCAGCACCGCCATCTCGTACTGGCCCTGGGCCGCACCTCTGGCTGCCTCGTCCCTGGAACGTATCACTTCCGCCTCTATGGCGGCAGCAATCTGCGCTTGCTGGCGCAACAGCTCTTCCATTTTGCTCATGGAACGCTCCTTCTCTGAAGTCTTGGCAGTCCGGGCAGTGGCTGCACTTTTATTGATCCGCGCCTTGGCCAGGCAAGCGACGAGGGCTCGCCCCTGCGAGCACACCGGATGTCCAAAGCGCACATAGTTCTCGTTTTAGGCGCCAGTGTCAAGTAGCAGGACTTAGCGGCTGCCAGTATGCGCTAGGACGCCTTAGCGCTCCCCCGTCTGCAATCGCCACAGCGCGGCATAGGCGCCGCCTTGCGCTAGCAGTTCATCATGGGTGCCGCTTTCCAAAATGCGTCCAGCGTCCATCAAATGGATGCAATCGGCCTGGCGCACCGTGGACAGGCGGTGGGCGATGACAATGGTAGTGCGGCCCTGGCTAACCACCTCTAGCGAGCGCTGGATGGCCGCTTCGGTTTCGTTATCCACCGCGCTGGTGGCTTCGTCCAACACCAAAATAGGCGGGTCTTTCAAAATTGCGCGCGCCAAAGCCAGGCGCTGGCGCTGTCCGCCTGAGAGTTTTTGTCCGCGCTCGCCCAGCCGGGTGGCAAAACCAAGGGGTAATTTTTCGATGAATTCCGTAGCCTCGGCGGCGCGCGCTGCGGCAGCGATGGCCGCATCGCTGACGCCAGCGCGGTCTTGCTCGCCGTAAGCGATGTTGTCGGCCACGCTGGCATCGCTCAAAAATGCGTCCTGCGCCACATAGCCGATAGCGCGGCGCAGATCTTGCAAATTCAGGCCGTCAATCGCTTGGCCATCGAGCAAGATACGCCCTTGCTGCGGCGTATAAAAGCGCAACAACAACTTAACCAGGGTAGATTTTCCGGAGCCAGTAGAGCCCACAAAGGCCACTGTTTGGCCCGCCGGTATGGTCAGATTGATGCCCTGCAGCGTGGGCGCCTCGCCTGCGCTGGCATAGGAAAAAGTCAGGTTTTCAAAGCGGATGTCCCCTTGGATCGCCTCTTTGGCAAAGTGCTTGCCTTCATAGGCGATGCTAATCGGTGTGTCCAACAAACCCATGGCACGCTCGATGGCGGCCATGGAACGTTGGTACATATCGGCCACCTCGGCCAGACCGGTCAGCGGCCAGAGCAGACGCTGCGTCAAAAACACCAACACCGAAAACGCGCCTACCGCCAATTGCCCGTGCAAAGTCAGCCAGCCGCCGTACAAAAGTGTGGCGGTAAAGCCAGCCAGAATGGCCATCCGGATAACCGGCGTGATGGCCGCACTGATGCGGATGGCGGCGGCATTGGTCTGGCGGTAGCGGTTGCTCGCCTCCTCGATGTGCCCCGCCTCGAAACCCTCGGTGGCAAAGGCTTTGATGGTGGCCAGGCCCAGCAAATTGTTATTGAGCCGCGCCCCCACATCGCCCGCCGCCTCGCGCACTTTGGTGTAGCGCGGCGCCAGCCGGTTTTGAAACCAGAACGCGCCCAGCAAAATCAAAGGCACCGGCAGCAAAGCAATTAGCGCGATCTCTTTTTGCAAAGCAAAAAACACGGCGCTGACCATCAGCGAAGAGAAAAACACCTGGATGATCTGGTTGGCCCCGCCATTTAAGAAGCGCTCCATCTGGTTGATGTCATCGTTCAGGATAGCCATCAAATTACCAGTGCGCTGGTTCTCAAAATACGCCATATCCAGGCGCTGCACATGGCGGTAGGTGTCCAGGCGCATATCGTGTTGCAGGTTTTGCGCGAGCTGGCGCCACTTCACTTCGTACAAATACTGAAACAAAGACTCGCCACCCCACACCACCACATTAAACAATGCCAGCGCCAGCAATTGTTCCCAGGTGTTGGTGATGCCGACCGCGCCCAGCACATTACGCGCGAGAAAACTCTCTTCCCCCTTCACCACCACATCCACCGCCGCGCCGATCAACACCTCGGGCAAGATGTCAAAAAACTTATTCAATACCGAATACAGCGCAGCTAATTTGAAATCGCGCCGGTAAGCGCTGGCGTAGCGCAGGAGTTTGCTTAAGGGGTGCATCAGGAAATAAAAAGCGGCACGAGTGAACTTGGATTGTCACCCACGCCGCAATTGGAGGGCGCTGCGCAGACACCAGGCCCGCAAATCGAGTTAAGCCCGCAGCTTCGCCGCCACCTGCGCTACCCGTGCACCATAGGCTTTGGCGGTAGCCAAGTCACCCTGGTGCATGGCGTCGGCCGCAGTGGTGTTACCCGCATGGGCCATCACGCCGATGCTCGAACCGAGCCGGTTAATGCTCTCGTTACCCATGATGTTGAGGCCCGCCCAGACCATGCCGTGTTGCATCGCCAGCGTCAATATGCTTTGCAAGGTGGAGAGCTTGTCACCGCTGGGGTAGCCTGAGCAGGTAAACCCACCGGCGACCTTGTCTTTCCAGGCACTGGCAAACCAGCGTTTGGACGAGGCATCGGCAAATTTCTTGAACTGCCAGGACACCGAGCCCATATAGGTGGGCGAGCCCATGATGATGGCGTCTGCCGCGTCGAGTGCAGCCCATTGGGCTTCGGTGATATTGCCTTCGGCGTCAATGGCAATGAGCTCGGCATCTGCGCCCTCGGCCACTTGCTGGGCCAGGCGTTGGGTATGGCCGTAGCCGGAGTGTTAAATCACAACTGTCGATGTCATAGTAAAAGTTTCCAAGAAAAAAAGGCCAGGGATACAGAGAGAAACCGTCAGCAACTACGCCTGGCGCGCTGCACTAACAAAAATCAGGCGACACTTAGCGCCGCTGCGCAGCACTCACTGTGGGCGACGCGCATCCAGGCTGAGTGCGCCAGCACCGAAAGCGGTCAAGGCCAGCAAGCCACCGGCGATAGCAATATTTTTCATGAACATGATTTGTTCCACCATTAATTGCTCGGGTGCAGCAGTCCAGAATGCGTGAAAAAACACGCCCGCTACCACGGTAAAAATGGCCATGAGCAGAGCGACCAAGCGCGTTTGGTAGCCGGCCAGCAAGGCGAGACCGCCTCCGACTTCGACCACGACAGCAATGACCGCGCCCAGTTCAGGCAAGGGTAATCCGACCGAGGCAATATAGGCTGCAGTACCCGCAAAGCCTGCAATCTTGCTAATGCCCGCCGGCAGAAACAAGGCAGCCAAGAGCACACGGGCCAGCAGGGCAAATACATTTTGGAAACGATCTGTCATTTATAAAAACTCCTAGTAAAAAATCTTAAGGCGTGAGGTCAAACACCAGCACTTCAGCAGCTTGGGCCTGGTCAAAAACCAAGCGGCTCTCGCCCTGCAAGAGCAGCGCATCGCCCTGGCCCAATGCCTGATTGTTAGCCGACAAAGCACCGCGCAGCACCTGCACATAGGCTTTGCGGGCAGGGTCTAATTCCAAAGTGGCACATTGACTACCGCCAAAGCAGGCGGCATACATGCGCGCATCCGCATGGATTTGCACCGCGCCCTGCGCACCGCCCGGTGCGGCTACCAATCGCAGCACGCCGTCTTTTTCGGCGGAAGCAAAAGTTTTTTGCTCGTAAGACGGTGCGATGCCACGCACATCGGGCTCGATCCAGATTTGCAGGAAATGGGTGGTCGCATTGGGCGCGTGGTTGAACTCGCTGTGCTGCACGCCAGTGCCTGCGCTCATGCGCTGCACATCGCCTGGCGGTATGCCTTTGACATTGCCCATATTGTCTTTGTGCGCCAGATTGCCCGACAGCACATAACTGATGATCTCCATATCTCGGTGCCCGTGCGTGCCAAAACCGGTGCCCGGCGCGATCCGGTCTTCGTTGACCACCCGCAAATTGCCCCAGCCCATGAAAGCCGGGTCGTAATAGCCCGCAAAGGAAAAACTATGGAAGGACTTGAGCCAACCATGGTCGGCATAGCCTCGGTCAGCGGATTTGCGTAAATACATCATGGCTGGATGCTAAGGGAAACCATGGGCTGTTGAAGCCAAGGAAATTGATGGCATCATTCAAATATTTCGAACCTAAAGGCACTTCAGATGCAATCTGCTCGCGATTACCTCACTCCCGACACCCTGTCCATGCTGCAAACCATTGCCGAGCAAGGCAGCTTTGCCGCTGCAGCGCGTGCCCTCAAACTGGTGCCCAGCACGCTCACCTACCGGGTGCGCCAGATTGAAGAAGCACTGGACGTGCTCTTGTACGACCGCAATTCGCGCCAGGCCAAGCTCACCCCGGCCGGCGCGGAGTTGCTGCGCGAGGGCGCGCGCTTGCTGGAGGACATCGACGCGGTAGCCAACCGGGTCAAGCGCGTGGCCACTGGCTGGGAGTCGCAACTCACGATCGCGCTAGACACCATCATCGTGCGCTCCACCATCATGGACTTGTGCGAACACTTTTTTAGCCTGTCACCACCGACCCGCCTGCGCCTGCGCGACGAAGCCTTATCCGGCACCATGGGCTGCTTGATTGCTGGCCAAGCCGATCTGTCGATCGGCGTGGGGCCCGATGTGCAAGGGCAGACCGGCATTCACATCAAAGCCTTGGGTTCGGTTTCCTTCGTCTTTGCGGTTGCGCCAGGACATCCACTGGCTGCAGCGCCCGAGCCTTTAAGCAGTGCCATGATGCAGCGGCACCGCGCTGTGGCGGTGGCCGATTCGGTGCAGCGGGGCAGTGGCATGAGTTTTGGCCTATTTCAAGGGCAAGAAGTTTTCACGGTCGGCAGTATGCATGCCAAGCTCGATGCACAGCTGCGCGGCATGGGTAGCGGCAACCTGCCCCTACCGATGGCCGCCCCCCATATTGCGAGCGGGCGGCTAGTGGCCAAGCGAACCGAGCAGGCCGTGCGCCAGGCCCACATCCATTACGCTTGGCGCGGCACCAAAGCGGCGCCGCCAGGGCGGGCCTTGCAATGGTGGTTGGACCAATTAGAGAACGAGGCCACGCGCAAAGCACTGCTGGCACCCTGATACGGCAGCGGGTGTACAGTAGCCAGCATGCCGAAAGCGGCGAGAGTGAAAAACGCCAAGGAGAACCACGCATGCAAAGGCCCAAAAATATTGCCATCGTCGGCGCCGGACTGGCCGCTATCAGCTGCGCACGCACGCTGTTGCAAGCCGGTCACCGCGTCACCCTTTTTGAAAAGAGCAAAGGCGTGGGCGGACGCATGTCAACGCGGCGCAGCCCCTTTGGCACCTTTGACCATGGCGCACAGTACTTCACTGTGCGCGACCCGCGCTTTGCCCAGGCTTTGGAAACCGCCCCCGGCGTGTGCCGCCCCTGGAGCGTGACCATGGTGCAGGTGCTGGACCAGCACGGCCGCGTCGCTGCAGCCGGCCTGCCTGCTCGCGAGCCCCATTGGGTGCCGGGGCCGGGCATGCGCGACCTGGCTGTCGCCTGGGCCGCACCGATTTCTGAGCATATCCACCTGGAAACCTGCGTCATGGCGATCGAAACAGACGCGCTGCACAAAGGCCAATGGCAATTACGCACGCGTGGCAGCGATGACAGCAGCGGTGTACACGGCGGCTTTGACCATGTGCTGCTGGCCATCCCGCATCCGCAGGCGGCGGCCTTGCTGCGCACCCTGCCCGCCAAGACCAGAGGCGGCGCAGCAATGTCGCAAGCGCTGCAGGGCGTCACCGTGCAGCCTTGCTGGACACTGATGCTGGCCTTTCCGCAAGCGGTGCAGCCGGGCCTGACCACGCTGGGCCCGCAATGGAACGCTGCGCGCAGCACCCACCACCGCATCGCCTGGCTGGCGCGCGAATCGAGTAAACCAGGGCGCGGCATTGTGGAGCGCTGGACGGTACAGGCCAGCGCGGATTGGTCGCAAGAACATATCCACGACGATGTAGCGCGCGCGCAAGGCAAATTGCTCAAAGCCTTTGCCGAAGTCACTGGCATCCGCGCCCAACCGGCCTATGTGCAAGCGCACCGCTGGCTGTACGCTAAAACCGACAAGCCCTTGGGCCAGAGCCATATGTGGGACGCCAAATCCGGCATCGGCTTGTGCGGCGACTGGTGCCTGGGCCACCGGGTGGAGAACGCATTCGTGTCGGGCTTGGAACTGGCGCTTGCAGCCGCCTGACAAGTTTTCGTACTACCGGGGCCGCTTTGCGCCCTCGCCCACCGGCTCCTTGCATGCGGGCTCGCTGGTGGCTGCGCTGGCCAGTTGGCTAGACGCCCGCGCACATCGCGGCCAGTGGCTGGTGCGCATCGAAGACGTCGATAGCCCACGCACCGTGCCCGGCGCGGACCGCTTGATACTTTCGCAACTCGCCGCCTGCGGCCTGCATGCCGACGCGCCACCCGTGTGGCAAAGCACGCGCACCGCGCTGTACCGCGCCGCGTTAGACCGATTGGTGGCGGGCGCTTTGGCCTACCCCTGCGGCTGTTCGCGCAAGGACATTGAAAACGCCATCGCCGCCGACGTGCCCCGCCCGCGCCACGCGGAACTGCGCTACCCCGGTACCTGCCGCACCGGCCTGCACGGCAAAGCGGCGCGGGCCTGGCGCTTGCGCACCGAGGGCGCCGCTATCCACTGGCAAGACCGCGCCGCCGGGCCACAAGCGCAAGATGTGCAAGACGCGGTGGGCGACTTCGTGCTGCAGCGCGCCGATGGCTGCTTTGCATATCAGTTAGCCGTGGTGGTGGATGACGCCGATCAAGGTATCAGCCATGTGGTGCGCGGCGCGGACCTGCTGGATAACACCGCGCGCCAAATCCGGCTGCAACAAAGCCTGCAACTGCCCACGCCGCAGTACCTGCATACCGCGCTGGTACTGGGCGGCAATGGTGAAAAATTGTCCAAGCAAAACGGCGCGCAAGCCATCGACATCGGCCAGCCGCTGCAGGCTTTGAACCAAGCCGCCGCCGCCCTGGGCCTGCCCGCGCAGTCGGGCGGCGTGGAGCAAGCGCTACCCGTTTGGACGGCAGCTTGGGCGCAGGCTTGGGTGCGGCCCGAGCAGCAATTGCCCGCCACCTAAAATTGCGCGCTTCAGGCCAGCAAGCGGCCCCCTGTGCGCCATGCGCATCACCCTACATGCACAACCATCATTCCCCCGAACCTGACGCCCCACCGGTGTTTATGCGCACCGTCAAAAGCTATGTTTTGCGCGCAGGCCGGGTAACCCATGGCCAGGCCAAGGCGGTTGAGACACTGGGGCCGCAATTTTTGCTGCCTTACCGCCCGGCACTCATCACCTGGTCCGAGGCATTTGGCAGCAGCCAGGCACCGGGCAGCACAAGGCCTGTGGTGCTGGAAATCGGCTTTGGCATGGGCGAGGCTACGGCCCAGATCGCCGCCACCTTGCCTGGCACCGACTTTTTGTGCTGCGAGGTACACCAAGCCGGCGTGGGCGCCTTACTCAAGCGTATTGGGGAAAACGGCTTGGGCAATATTCGTATTTGCGCGCATGACGCGGTGCAAGTGATTGACCATATGCTGCCCCTGGCCAGCCTGGACGGCATCCATATATTTTTTCCGGACCCCTGGCACAAAACCAAGCACAACAAACGCCGTTTGATACAAACGCCGCTGGTCGAGAAACTAGCGCAGCGTCTCAAACCCGGCGGTTATTTGCATTGCGCCACTGACTGGCAACCCTATGCCGAACAAATTTTGGAAGTGCTGGAAGCTGAGCCACTGCTAAACAACCCGGCGCGCAGCGCGCACCCCGCTTTGCAGGGCTACGCGCCCAAGCCGGACTACCGGCCATTGACCAAGTTTGAAAACCGGGGGCTCAAGCTCGGCCATGGTGTGTGGGATGTGGTCTGCCTGCGGCGCTAAGGTATGCGATTAGCCAGTGCGCTGCGCGACTTGCCCGCGCGTGATGGCGTAGGGGCCAGCCGGGTTGTCATCCCACCCGGTCAGTGGGCCTGCGTGATGGATTTTTTGGTGGGCCGCTTCCCGCATATCAGCGCAGAGGATTGGCAACAGCGCTTGGCCCAAGGCCTGGTGCTCGGCGCCGATGGGCAGCCATTGCAAGCCGACACGCCGGCCATAGACGGCGGCTGGCTGTATTACTACCGGGCTGTCGAAAGCGAAACGGCGATCCCTTTTAGGCACCAGGTGCTGTACCGCGATGCGCACTTGTTGGTGGTGGACAAGCCACATTTTTTGCCCGTTATCCCCTCAGGCAAGTATTTGCAGCACACCTTGTTGTTGCGCTTAAAACAAAGCGTAGACGTGCCCGACCTGGTGCCTATCCACCGTATCGACCGCGACACGGCCGGGTTGGTGTTGTTTTCACTGCAAGCGGCCAGTCGCGACGCCTATAGCGCATTATTCAGAGAACGGCGGGTGGAGAAAACCTATGAAGCCATTGCGCCTTTCGATGCGACGCTCGCTATGCCGCAGCGACGCGAAAGCCGTATTCGGGTAGGCGCGCACTTTATGCAGCAGGCCGAAGTACCGGGGCCGGTGAATGCAATTACCGACATCGATGTGCTGGAAGTATGTGGACCCTGGGCGCGCTACCGCTTGCGACCTTTAAGCGGTCAGCGCCACCAGTTGCGTGTGCACATGCTGGCGCTGGGCCTACCCATCCTGAACGATGGCATTTATCCGCAGCTCACGCCAGAAGGCGCCAGCGACACTTCCAAACCACTGCAATTGCTGGCAAAAAGCCTGGTCTTTGAAGACCCGCTTAGTGGGCGACGCATGGCGTTTGAAAGTGCGCAGCGCCTGCTGCCCCTGCCACTGATTTGAGCGGCAATTTCCTTGGCGCTGATGCGGTAGCGGAAATCGTCTGACACATAAGCGTCCAGGCGCTGCGCGCCTCCGGGCGCGTCCATTGCCCCAAAGCAGCGGCCGATTCAGCGCGCGTAGATTTTTGCGTGCAGTCCTGCAAACGGTTTTTGTTTTGGGTGTGTATGCGGCTGGTCACTTTCACAAATGGCCACGCCTGTGCGGCGTCAATCTCGGAATTGGCGGCGGGCGGATTATCACTGCTGCAACAGGTATATTTCAGGCCTGCTTTGCCGGTGCACCGCCTCGTGTGGCGCATCACGCGCCGGCCATGTATGCCTGACCTCACTGAGACCCATCTCCTTGTCCCCTGCAACCCAAGCCCCCGAGGCCGCCCCCAGTAACCCGCACACCTGGGCGAAAGATGCTTTTGCGGCTTTTAGCCATGTGCTGCAAGCCACGCCGGGCTTTCGCCAGCGCGAAGGCCAGATCGCCATGGCGCAATGCGTAGCCGAAACCTTAAGCCGCGCCGACCTGGGCGATTGCGAAGAGCCACAACGCGCAATCGCCGTCATCCAGGCGGGAACCGGCGTGGGCAAATCGGCAGCCTATGCCAGCACCGCCATTGCCATGGCCTTGCAGCGCAAAACCCGGGTGCTGATTTCCACTGCCACGGTTGCGCTACAAGAGCAACTGATGCAAAAAGACCTGCCCGCCCTGGGCGCCAGCATGGAGCAGCCGTTTGCATTTGCGCTGGCCAAAGGGCGCGGTCGCTATGTGTGCAAGCTCAAGCTGGAGCGCCTGGTGGGCAGCGGCGGCGCAGAGGATGATTTTTTTGAAGACGATTTTCCAGCGGTGGCGCTGGGCACGGCCTCGCAAGAAGCCTTAGAAGAGCGCCGCTTTCGGCTGTATGAACATATGGCCGCCACACTTGCGACGGGGCGCTGGGACGGCGACCGCGACAGCCTGAACGAGTCGCCCGAGCCGCAGGACTGGGCCACCGTGGCCGCCGAACGGCACAGCTGCACCGTGCGGCATTGCCCACGATTTAAGGATTGCAGCTATTACCAGGCGCGTAACCGACTGGCAGAAGCGCAAGTGATTGTTGCCAACCATGACCTGGTGCTAGCTTCGCTGGGCATGAAAACCTTGCCCGAGCTAAATAACTGCCTGCTGGTGTTTGACGAGGCGCACCACTTGCCCGCAGTCGCCCTGGACCAATTCAGCAGCGCTATGGAGCTGGCCAGCCTGCGCTGGCTAGACCGCTTGCCCAAGGTCTTGCAAGAGGTCAGCAATGCGCTGCAGTTGGACCTGGACCCTGATGTGGGCACCGTCAGCAGCCAACTCAAAACCACGCTGAACCAATCGGCGCGCATGGTACTGGACTTAGTGCACGCAAGCACCCAGGGCCAGGACGGCACGCTGCGCTTTGCCCACGGCGTGCTGCCCGAGGCCCTGGTCGCGCCAATGGCGCAAGTGCTGGCGCAGGCCACCGGTTTGGCGCAGGCGCTGGACGCCCTGGGCACGCAAATTAAACAAATCGCCAAGGATGACCCGATGCAAGCGCTGCAATGCAGCCAGCAATACGCCAAGCTGGGGCCACTGGCACCGCGTTTGGGCGCGCTCACATCGACAGCCAGCCTCTTGCTAGAGCACGGCGAGCAGCCGCTGGCCAAATGGCTGCAATGCAAAAGTGAAGGCAACTTTTTGCTCGTCAGCGCCCATGCCTGCCCGATGGTGCCGGGCGACTTGCTGCGCCAGTTTGTCTGGAGCCAGGCCCGCGCGGTCATTCTGACCTCGGCATCGCTCACCAGTTGCGGCAGCTTTGACTATTTTTTGCAGGAATGCGGACTCTCGGGCAAGCCGGAGGTTCAGGCGCTGGAAGTCTCCAGCCCTTTTGACTACGCCACGCAAGGTACGCTCACCGTGGTGCACACCATGGCCGACGCGAAAAACGTGCAGGCCTATACCGGCGAAGTGGTGGAATACCTGATGCAAGACTTGGCGCAAGTGCAGCATGGCGCCTTGGTCTTATTCACCTCGCGGGCGCAAATGCGCGCCGCCACCGACGCGATTCCCGCCCGGCTACTGGAAAGCGTAGTGGTGCAAGGCAGCAGTTCACGCACGCGCTTGCTGGCCGCGCATATGGCGCGGGTGGAGGCGGGTCTGCCTTCCATTATTTTTGGCTTGCAATCCTTTGGTGAGGGCCTGGATTTGCCGGGCATTCTGTGCGAAACGGTGTTCATTACCAAGCTGCCGTTTGCACCGCCATCCGAACCGGTAGACGAGGCGCGGGCTGAATGGCTGCGCCGCATGGGGCGCGACCCGTTTAATGAACTCGTCATCCCTGCCACTGGCATCAAGCTGCTGCAATGGACGGGCCGCGCCATCCGCACCGAAGAAGACCGCGCGCAAGTGATTTGCTACGACAAGCGCCTGAGCGAACAGGCCTATGGCCGGCGCATGCTGCAAGGCCTGCCGCCCTACCGCTTATTGCAGCGCAAATAGGACATTGGCAGGCGTAAAAAAAACCGGCCCAAAGGCCGGTTCTTTGTCCTAGCTATCCGTGTTTAACGGATAACCGCGATGGTGTCTAGCTTGCCACCGCGCACTGTCTTCATGGTCAATGCGCCATTCAAAATGTCGCCTTTGGCGTCAAAGGAAATTGCGCCCGTAACGCCCTCGAAGTTCTTGGTTGCGGCCAAAACGGGCAGGTACTTCACCGGATCGGAAGAACCAGCCTTAACCATAGCGGCGACCATCAACTTCACGCTGTCATACACGTAGGGTGCATAGACTTGAACATCCGCATTGAACTTGGCCTTGAACTTAGCCTCAAATTCGTTTTTGGATTTTTCGTATTTGCTGCCCTTCTCTACGCCGCCAGCTTCCGCGCAATAGACCTGGTTATCCGCGATCGCGTCACCGCCGAGCTTGACCAACTCTGCCGAGCAGATGCCGTCGCCACCCATGAATTTGGCATTGATCCCCAAGGATTTCATCTGACGCAGCATCGGGCCTGCAACAGCGTCCATACCGCCAAAGAACACTACATCGGGCTTTTTACCTTTGATGGTGGTCAAGATGGCATTGAAGTCAGTTGCTTTGTCGGTAGTGAACTCTTTGGCAACAACGCTGCCTCCCGCTGCCACAACCGCTTTGCTGAACTCTTCAGCCACACCTTGGCCGTAAGCGGTACGGTCATCGATCACTGCAATGGCTTTGCCCTTGAGCGTGTTGACAGCGTACTTACCCAAAGTGCCACCCAATTGGGTGTCATCAGCCACTACGCGGAAGGTGGTTTTGAAACCTTGGCGTGTGTACTTGGGGTTGGTAGCAGAAGGAGAGATTTGGGGGATGCCCGCATCGCTGTAGATTTTGGAAGCGGGGATGGAGGTGCCAGAGTTCAAATGTCCGACCACACCAACGACTTTGGCATCGGCCAGCTTTTGCGCCACTGCGGTGCCTTGCTTAGGATCCGCGCCGTCGTCTTCGGTCATCAACTTAAGAGTGACTTTTTTGCCGCCGATGGTAACGCCGGCTGCATTGAGTTCTTCTACGGCCATGATGGCGCCGTTTTCATTGTCTTTGCCCAAGTGGGCAATAGCACCGCTGGTAGGGCCGACGTGGGCGATGGTCACAACGCTTTGTGCCATAGCCATTCCGGTAGACAGTGCCAGTACGGCGGCTGCGAGGGTTTTCAGTTTCATGACAGTCAAACTCCATTTAATTATTGAGAAAATTTGCTTAAGGCCCGAGGGCTGGACAGCGGCGCAAATTCTAATGCTTCGCTGCCCTGAGGGTAGCGCATATTTCAGTCGCAAAACGCCGCGTCTTGCAAATACAAGGGCGCGGCCGGAATCGCCCTACGGGTAATTACTTACAGCCCGCCGTGAGACTGGGCCGACATCATGTAGAGCATGGGAATAGAGAGCATGGTATTGGTGCGTGACACCAGCATAGCCAGGCGGGCGGCGGCAGCTTTTTCAGCCGGCTCTACCTGGACAATGCCCAGGGCTTTCTTCTGGTTAGGCCAGATGATGAACCAGACGTTAAAGGCCATGATCAAGGCCAGCCACATGCCAATACCAATGGCGGCAAAGCCCACTTGCAGGCGCAGGGCGGCGTGCAAGTAGCCTTGCAGGCCCGCCACTGCCAAGCCAGTGACCACGGTAGCTAATGCCGCCCAGCGGAACCAAAACAGTGCGGTCGGTGCAATCACCTTGCTGATCGCGGGCTTTTGCTCATCGGGAATCTTGGGCATGCTGGGGATTTGGACGAAGTTGAAATACCACAAAAGACCAATCCACATCACGCCGCAAGTAACGTGCAGCCAGCGAAAGAGGAAACTCCACCACACGGGGGTCAGTTCTATTGGGCTACCCGATACCGCACCAGCAATTAAGACGATAGCGATCAGCAGGACCAGACCGGCCAGCAGCGTTTTGTGCAGGGATTGCAATATTTGGCTCATGAGCAAAACTCCAAAAAAATGATTCAGCGAAGCTTCGGATATTAACCGCTGCCTTGATCTAGCGCAAAAACCCAAGTCCCAAGCCCGATCCGCCCCCTTAGCCCTACCCTTCGTCCAAGACCGGGGCTTGGGTCTGAGCCAGGCAGGCGCTCACTACAATCTTTGCACTGCTATTGTTGGAGCGATGTGCCATGGAGCCGAGTGAACCGTCAGGCATGGTGGACTTCTCACCCCTTTGTCCCAGGGTAGTGGGCCGCCATGCTTGAAGCACTTTTTCTGCTGTACTTTTTGGTGCTGCTGGCGACCCTGGTGTTTAAAAGCCGCATCGTGACGGGGCCTTGGCTATTTTTGCTTCGGGCTTTTTTCCCCAATTGGAAGTTTTTTCACGCCACCGGCAATGTGCCGCATCTTTATGCGCGCTGGGCGCTGCCCCACACCTTGCCCTCAGACGCACTGCAATGGTCGGACTGGAGCCCCATCTTCCCGCGGCGCCCGCGCCGGGTGCTGCATTTGTTCCATAACGCGGATACCAATTTGGCCCTGGTACAGCAAAACCTGGTGGAGCATCTGGCCGCCGACCTCAACCACATGGCGGCAGACGCAGACGCGCGTGCCCTGGTCAGCTACCAATTGGTTTCGCGCCTGGTCTGCCAAAGTCTGCTAGCCCAGCAGCCAGGCTGTACCCACGGGCAATTTGAGCTGCGCATGGTGCTAGATGGCACCTCAGGCTTGATAGAAGAAGACACCATGATGCGCTCGCCGGTGCTGCCATGCCGGTAAGCGGCGCGGCCCGCGCGCTGGAGGTCTTGCTGGCCTTGAGCATATTGCTGCAAACCCTGGAATATTTGCGCATACGCCTGGCCTTGACGGTGCAGGGCTTATGGGCCTGGCCGGTGCAGCGCGCCGACATTCCCCCGGGCCCGGTGCAAAAATTGCTGGACTTGCTGTTTGCAGACAGCGCCATGCAGGTCCATTTGCTGCTGCGCCTGCCCGTCTTGCTCTTGCTGGCCTGGCAGGGTAGTAACCTGGCACTGGCGCTATTTCTATTTGTCAGCCATGTATCGATGCTGATCCGCTGGCGCGGCGCATTTAACGGCGGCAGCGACTTCATGACGCTGGTGGCGCTGACTGGGCTGCTCTTGGCAGAATTGGTTCAGCTCGGCGGCGACTCCCACTTGGCTTGGCGCGCGGGCCTGTGGTACATCTGTTTGCAATCCATTACCTCTTACTTTATGTCTGGCTGGGTCAAGCTGATGCAGCCCGAATGGCGCAGCGGCCAGGCTATGACTATTTTTCTGAATGCTGCCGTTTACGGCCCGCTGCTGCCGGCCAGCGTTTTGCGCAAGCCCTGGGTGGCCCGCCTGGGCGCCTGGGCCTTCATTGGTTGGGAATGTGCCGCACCCCTGGCCCTGCTGCACCCGCTGGTGGCTTTGGCTTATTGCGCTATCGCGATGGTGTTTCATTTCCTGGTTTTCTGGTTTTTCGGTCTGAATCGCTTTTTTTGGGCTTGGCTGGTCACATTTCCGGCCATACTTGCGTGCTCGTCGCAGCAGGTTTTTTGGTGAGTGCAACCAGGCTTGCCGCCAAGCGTCCACTGGGCGGGAGCCCAGGCCGCAATAGCGCCACGTAAAAGGAAAAGCTATGTTGGAGTGTTTGATTGTTGGAGATGGCATTGCAGCGGGCTTGGCCGAGATGCGGCCCGAATGTAAAACCTATAGCAAAGAAGGTCTGAGTTCGCAAAAGTGGAACAAGGAGTTCATGAAAAAGACGCCGCTGGTCGCCAAGCGCGTGATCATCAGCCTGGGCACCTACGACCATTTTTATGTATTTACCGAAACCGAACTGCGGGTGCTGCGAAAGCTGACCGAGGCGGACAAGGTGTATTGGGTATTACCCGCCGGTAATGATCCGAAATATCAGGTGAACATCAGCAAGACGCAAAAAATCATCCGGCGTATCGCAGAAGAAAACGAGGACATCGTGCTGCCCATCAGCCGCACCGAAGACGATGGGATGACACCCAATGACAACGGCTACAAAATGCTGGCCGATCGCATCAAGAAATAGCCTTGCGGCGCCTGCGCCAGTACGCCCAACCCAGCGCCGCACCGGCCAGCGCCAAGAACCCAGGCCAGGCCGCGCGCAATTTAGGCAGGAAATAGTGGTGGATCGCGTAATGCATAGCGGCTTTTTGCAGGTCAAAGCCCTCGGGTACCGGCAGCACGCCGTAGTCTTGCGCGTATTTGTCATAGGCGGCCCGCATAGAGGCAAACACCACCGGTTGGGCGGACTGTAAGTCCAAGGTCTCGCCGGGATCCTGGTGCAGGTTAAACAAGCGCCACTGGCCATCGCCCAGCGGCGCTATGTTTTTCACTAGCTTGTAGTCGCCCAAAAAAAGCGCTGCGCTGCCAGCTAGCTCATAGCCCAGGGCTTCGTCAGGGCGGTAGGCGTAATCGGCTTTGCCTTGTAACAAAGGCAAGAGGCTGCGACCGCTCAAGGGCTGTACTGTCTGCCCCGCATACTGCCCCTGGTGCGGTGCAATACCGGCGGCCTCGAGTAAAGTGGGCACAATATCGTTCACATGCGTCAGCGCTGCAACCACCTGTCCACCGGCCACGCCTGGCAAGCCTGAGACGATCAGCGGCACCCGCAATCCGCCCTCGCTGGCAAAGTATTTATAGCCTCGCAATGGCCCTACCGTGGCGCTGGCCCAACTCGGTCCGTTGGCCGAAAACGTGTCCTTGCCGCCCATCGGGTCTGCATCCACCTGGTAGTTCATACGTACCCAGGCATTGGCGCTGGGTATATTGAAAGGATCGGCTGGGTCAGACCCGTTGTCAGACAAAAATACGAACACCGTGTTGTCATACTGGCCGCTCGATTTAAGGTGCTGCACGAGGCGGCCCACCTCGGCATCCATAGCCTCGGCCATACCGGCATAGACCTCCATGCGGCGCGCCTGCTGGCGCTGCTTATCCGGCGCCAGGCTGTCCCAGGGCACGGTGCTGGGCAGCGTGCTCATCGGCATGCCCGCGGGCATCACGCCTGCCCGTATCGCACCATCGCGCCGGGCCTGGCGCAAAACGGTCCAACCTTGGTCATACCGGCCACGGTATTTGGCAACAAAATCCGCTGGAGCCTGGATCGGAATATGGTTGGCCTGAAACCCGACGTAGGCCATAAATGGCTTGCCATCTGCCGCCTGCTCGCGGATATAACCTATGGTCTTATCGACAAAAAAGCGTGAGGAATAAAAGTCCTTAGGCAATTGCGCCGCGCGGTCTTGCTCAAACCAATAAGTTTTATCGTAGAGCATCATGTAAGGCCGGTTTTCCCAGTTGTCGGTGCCGCTGTCGGCCTGGATAAACGAGCGCTCGAAACCACGCCGACCGGGAAGGTTTGCGGGCGCTTTGCCCACATGCCACTTGCCCGCGATATAGGTGTGGTAGCCCACATCGCGCAGCATCGTGGCCAGGGTGACGGTATCGGGCGCCAGCACGCCGGCATAGCCCGGTTTGCCTTCTTGCTCGGGCGGCGTGGTCTCGGGCATATTGCCCACGCCGTTACGGTGGTGGTCCACCCCAGTGAGCAACATGGAACGGGTCGGCGAACAGGTAGCGGCCACGTGAAAGTTAGAAAAACGGCTGCCCTTTGCGGCCAGGGCATCGAGATGCGGCGTGGCGATTTCTCCGCCAAAGGCACCCACATCGCTAAAGCCCCAATCATCGGCCACCAAAATGACGATGTTGGGACGGGCCTTGTCAGCCGCCGAGCTAGGGTGCACCAAGCAGACGCATGCGCCCAAAAGCAACACGAGCCCACGCCAAGGGGTGAATTTTTGCCGCATCACAAGCCTCAATTGCGGGGGTTGATAAAGCGCGCATTGTCGGCCACCTTGGGCTTGACCGTCTTTCCCATAGATGCAGTATTCATTTATATATACAATTATGGAAATAATATTTAATATTTAAATTGATAATCAGTAATGATCCAACAAATTTACTCGCAGCCACCGAGCCTTTCTACATCCGTTTTTCGGACATTGCGGCGCGGGGTCTTTTGGACAGTTTTTGTCACTGGCACCTTGGTAAGCGGTGCTGGCTTACAGGCCCAGACCAGCGTAGCGCCGGGAATGCCAGCAAGCAACGCAGGACCCGTACCTATCTCCAAATTCGGGAACAAGTTCCAAACTGCAATGGCTGCACCGGAGCGGCAGGCCCGAATTTTTGTTTACCGCCAAGCAGTTACCGCCTACACCAACCCGGTCAACATCTACCTTGACAGCCGTTTTCACACCGCCTTGCTCGGTGGTGGCTATTCCGAGTTTTGCGCTGCACCGGGGGCTATCGCCATTCAAACCGGCTACGACGATGCGAAAAAAATGCACCAGACCAAAGAATCACCCGGACAATCTTGGGCACTGCAAGCGGGTCAGACGCTGTATTTGCGCGTCAACGAAGCCAACCCTGCCGACATGAAACTCGTTGAAGTCGCAGCGGAACCAGCGCAACAAGAACTCGCGCGTACCGCCCAACAAACCCATGTGCTTTCACGCGCACCTGCGGCCCAATCGTGTGCCCCCGTTCAAACCGCAGCGCCAGTGCTGTCCGCACCGGTGACACCCGGGCTGACCGCAAAGCTGCCAGTTCCTGCAGACCCGGCGAGCCTCACCCCGGCAGCGACGCGCAAGACCGCTGCGCCACGCGCCTATGCACTCCAAAGTGACGCACTCTTTGAATTTGGCAAAACCGAATTGAAGACTTCAGGCTACAACAGCATCGAAATAATGGCCCAGCAACTGATCAGCGACTTCCAGCAAGTAGAACGTATCCGGGTGGTGGGTCACAGCGACTCCATAGGAAAACCCAAAGCGAACCGCGCTTTGTCATTAGCGCGAGCGGAGGTAGTGGCCCGCCAACTGCGAGATCGCGGCGTCAAAGCGCTCAAGGGCTTTCAAGTGGAAGGGCAGGGTGAGGACTCCTTACTCAAAACCACTTGCCCCAAGAAGCTAACACCCGCCAGCAAATTGTGTCACGCGCCCAATCGGCGCGTTGAAATCATTGTGTACGGCGCCAGAAATTGACCAACTCGCACATCCCCTCACCATGAAAAAGTCATACAAAGTCAAAATACTCCCTGACCAAGGGGTTGCCACCCTCGTCGAGATGAATACATCGACATCCTTGGGCGCTACGACAGTCAATGGCCTGCCCGGTATGCGCTTTCAACTCATAGACAACAGTACCGGTCTTGCGCCGGACACTATTCGCGTCATTCGAAAGGGTCGGGATCTGCGGGTTAGCTTCGATGGCCGAGAGCAGGCCGATCTCATCATCACAGACTTCTACAGCCCAAGCGGCGCATCGCAAAGTGATTTAATTGGCGAGCTGCAAGTTGGGGTCTATTACGCCTACATTCCCGAGTCCGGCGAATGGTCGAGCAGCCTGGGGCAAATGGGCGATGGCAGCCCCTCCACTGGCATGGCCTTGGGTGCAGGGCAGATCCTCGTCGAAGAATTTATAGAGCCTGCCGCCCTCGGTGGCTTAGTGGCTGCTGCTGGCCTCAACCCCTTATTGGCAGCGCCTGTGCTGTTAGTTGGTGCACTGGCAGGCGGTGGTACAAGCGCCGCCGAAGTCAGGCTGCCTACGATCAAGCAGGCACAACTCTACGGCGCCGATGACACTGGACAGAGTAATTCAGACCATATCACCAGCAATGACAAACCTCGCATTTCGGGTACAACCGAAGCCAATGCGATCGTCAAAATTGCCATTGGTGGCAAGGTCTATGAAGGCAGGGCCGACCCGCAAGGCCAATTCCTGATCCCCATCACCGAGGTACTGCTTGGTAATGTGCAGAACTACAAAGTGACCGTAACGGACGCTGCAGGCAATAGCGCGAGCGCAGACGGAACCTTCACCCTGGACACCAGCATCAGCAGTTCCAGCCAGAACGTGGGCCTGCGTATCGACACGATCAGCCAGGATACGGGATTTGACGCTGCGGACTTTCTGACGGGCGATAACACCCTGACTTGGGCTGGCACACTCAATACAAGCAGTGCCGCCTTCAATCCCGATGACTGGCTACAAGTAAAACTGCTGGATGCACAGTCGCTCATTGTGGCCAGTCAATACATCAAACCGGTTCAAACCGCAGGTAGTTGGACTTGGACATGGTTGGGTGCTGCGCTGCCGCTGGCTGACGGGAAATACACCCTGAAAGCGCAATTGACAGATACCGCCGGCAATATGCTGTCTGCCACGGCGTTGACGCGTGAAGTAACCGTCGATACCCAGCCACAAAAAAAATGGGATGGGCAAGTCGATCCCAACGCCGCTTTTGTTCCGAACATTGGCCTGTTACAAACCGATACGGGCACTAGCACAGCGGACTTTCTTAGCAACGACCGACTGCTGACATTTACAGGCACGGTAACGCGCAGTGCCGGAACGGGTGGCTTTGACACCGGCACCGGCCAAGTGCTAACCGAGGTCCTGGACAGCAGGGGCAAAATCGTGACGTATCAATATCTGACACCCTCTGGCGCCGGCGACTGGGCCTTTGACAGCAGCTCAGTCCCATTGGGAACCCAGGGGGTCGCGACCAGCTATGTACTCAAGTCCTACATTGTGGATATGGCCGGAAACCAGATGGGCGCCAGCAGCCAGGCATTCACCATCGATTTGCGCGCGCCAACGGTTGCCAATGCGGCCAAGGTTGTTCAAGCCGGCACATCGGACTTCACCGAAATGAGCTTTATCGCCGACGAACAAGGGGTTTACTCCTTCAATGGAATTACCCAGACCACGGGCAGTTTGAACTTGAACGGTAAAAACCACTTTGAACCTGGTGAGTTCAGCATCCGTTTCGTAGACAAGGCGGGTAACGAATGGCTTAAAACCAATACCCAGGCTTGGGACTTCGGAAACTTGACGGGAAATATTTCTTTATTGACCACCTCGTCTATTGATTCCGGCGCCTTTGAGCCCGGTAAATTGGTGGGGTCTGTCGGTAAATATGCTTTGGCGAACGACCAGACCTTGGATCTGTCGTCGCTCTATACCCTCACGCCTGCACGCGACGGCCAAGGTGCGATCAACCACCTGGACATGCGGGGCAATGGAGCGCAAACACTCAAGGTGTCCATCGCAGACGTGTTGGCGTTAGGGGTGCAAAACAGTTTTTCCTTTGCCGACACCTTTAAAGACCACCTACAAATGCGCATCGATGGCGACAGTGCGGACAAACTCACACTGAGCAAGCAATGGGGCGGTTCAAACGACCAAAGCTGGTTGGCCCATGGCCAGCTGAGCTTGGACGGGCAGATGTACAACGCGTATTTCAACCAGGCCTTGGGACTGGAAGTGTTTGTCCAGTCTGGCATTGCGGTAACCGTGATTTAAGGTCGGCTTGGCTGGGCGATGGATGCGTCCGGCTCGATCTCAGCCAGCCGATAGTGATGCATCGGCTTGGAGCAAAGCCAAGCCGGTTCTGGCTTGCAACAGCTGGCACAGCGCCAATGCGGTGTCCTGCAAGCTGCCGGCGTTCTCAATGTGCAAATCGCCCGGTTCCATAGCGACACTTTGCGCCTTTGCCCTGTCCAAGCGGGCTTGTACCTGATCTGGCGTTTCGCGCTGGCGCGCGGCCAGGCGCTGGCCCACCAGTACATCGGGTGCGCTCACATGCAGCACCGTAAGCCCCGGCAAGCGTGTACGCGCCTGCGGGGCATAAGCGCGTGAACCATTGACCATAAGCCATCCAGGGCCCTGCAACTCTGTGTGGCGCACACCGTAGTGCAGGCCATGGGCCTGCCAATGCAGCGCAAAAGCCCCAGACTGTTCAAGTTGCAAGAAGGCATCCACCGCAAGGGGCTCGTGGTCTTCGTTGGAGGCACCTGCAGCGCGCGTGATAGCGCGTCGGGCAAAACGCAGCGCCGGCGGGCTGGGCAAAGCCCGAACATGGGCGCGCAGCCAATTCAGCAAGCTATCTTTGCCCACGCCTGAGGGGCCCATCACATAGATGACGCCGACCGTCATGACGCAAACCCAAAGCGCTCTGCAAAATGAAAATCTGCGCCGGCCTGCGCTTCGCAGAACCAAGACACAGCATCCACATACAGGCCTTGCGCCAACAAGGGCGCAAACCAGTTTCTCGCATGTCCAGCCAACTGCTCCGTTTGTACGGCCGATAGGCCATCCAAAGGGCCGGTCAGCGTCATGTGGAAAACAAAGTCTTCCAATACGTAGGGGTAGCCCCATTGCGCCAACATTGCTTGCTGGCGTGGGCTCAAACCACCCCGGCTTCTGCGCGCCACCTCGCTAGGCGGCAAAGCCGCAGCGCAAGCATGGAGCTGCTCCACGCATGCCCGCGCCACATCTTGCAAAGGCTGGCAAGGCTGCCTGAGTACCAAGGCCAGGAAATTGCCCACCCGGGCTACGTCCACCTCCAGCTTGAACACCTGATTGAAGCTTGCCGCCAAGGCCGCAAAACGCGCGCGCAAGTCCGCTGGCGCGTAGCCGCTCTCCAGAACAAAAGGCGCTTTTAAGGTGGCGTGCCAGCCGTAGCGCCTGGGCTCGCGCGTGATCTGCGCAAATACAGAGGGCTCCCAAGAGTCAGGCACGGGCTGGGCTAAATTTTTTCCGCCGCGAGGGCAACGGCCAAGCCATTGGGTGCCCAAAAGCCAAGCAGCACTGTCGGGCGCGGGGGCAAAATAGGCGGCATGGCGGTAGGCAGCGGCAATATCATTCATGCTAAGTGGCGGCGCTTGAAGTCACAAAAAAGAAACAAGAAAGTCTTAAAGTCTCTCCTCCCAAGGCTAACCCATCCATGTTGCACACCCATTACGCCACCGCTGCCGATACTAAGCCCTCGGACTCGGCGGCCCGATCGATCTGGATGGCCTTATTGGCACGTGCCCCGCTGCCTTGGCTAGAAACCCATTTAGCCCCCCAATGCGAAGGCGATCTGCAATGGCTGCGGCCCACGGAGACTGGCCTGATGATGGTTCAAGGGCGCGCCGGCGGTAGCGGGCAACGCTTCAACCTGGGGGAAGTGAGCGTAACCCGCTGCGTGCTCAAGCCTGATCCGGTCCGCACTGGCTGCCAGCAAGTGGGCGTGGCCTATGTGATGGGTAGCTCGCACCGTCACGCACAATTGGCCGCACTGGCCGACGCCTTGTTGCAAGATCCGCTGCTGCATGCCCACTGGGACCGCCTGCTGGTGCAACCTTTGCACCAAATGCTAAGCGCCCAAGCGCAGCAAAAGAACGCCCAAGCGCAGGCCACGCGGGTAGAGTTTTTTACCGTGGCGCGCGAAGCCGGCGATGGACAAAGCCAAGAAAGTACGTCCTGATGCCAGCGCAACTCAAAGACCTAGGACGCGGCTTTGCCGATCCCGCGCTGTGTAGCCAAAGCGTGTTTCGCCATGCAATGGACGCGCTCTCTTTACCCGGCCGTATTGCGGTGATGGATGCGTCGGGGCCGCTCAAGGGGATGCAAGCGCCCCGCGGTGCGCACCCAGCGGCAGCGGCCTTGCTGTTGGCCCTGCTCGACCAAGACTGCAAACTCTGGCTGTCCGACGGATTTATCCACAGCGACGCCGCGGCCTGGCTGCGCTTTCACACCGGCTGCTCGATGGTGCAAGACCCGGCGCAGGCCGACTTTGCGTGGGTGGCACAAGCCGCCGAATTACCGCCCTTAGCCCGCTTCGCGCAAGGCAGCGCCGAATACCCCGACCTGTCCGCCACCTGTGTTGTACAAGTAGACAGCTTGCAAACCCACGGTTCTGGCTGGAGTCTGCGCGGGCCAGGCATTGCAGGCAGCAGGCAATTGCACATAGGCGGTCTCACCCAGGACTTTTGTATCCAGCGGCGGGCCGAGCAAGCGCACTTTCCTTGCGGCGTGGACTTCTTGTTCACCCATGGCCTGTCCTTGGTGGGCCTGCCACGCACCACCTTATTGGAGGCATAAGCGCCATGTATGTTGCCGTCAAAGGGGGCGAATCTGCTATTTTGGCCAGCTATGACGTGCTGGCCCAAGAGCGCCGGGGCGACCCGGCCGTGGCCGAGCTCAGCGTTGCGCAAATTTGCCAACAATTGCGCCTAGGCGTGGATCGGGTGATGACCGAGGGCTCGGTCTACGACCCGCAATTGGCAGCGCTGGCCATCAAGCAAAGCGCGGGCGATTTGGTCGAGGCCATATTTTTGCTGCGCGCCTACCGCGCCACCCTGCCACGCCTGGGTTACACCGAGCCCGTCGATACCGGGAAAATGCAGATTGCGCGGCGTATATCCGCGGCTTTCAAAGACCTGCCTGGCGGCCAGGTGCTTGGCCCGACCTACGATTACACCCAGCGCCTGCTCGATTTCAGCCTCTTGGCCCGCGGCAATACCCTGGCCTCGGCGCGTCTCGAGGCCCCCAGCACTGAAGCCACGCCGCGCGTGGTGGACTTGCTGCACCAAGAAAGCCTGCTGGAAACCCAGGAACCACCGGCCGGCGACCCCGATCCGTTTGACCTGACGCGCCAGCCATTGCGCTTTCCGGCAGACCGGTCGGCACGCTTGCAAAATTTGGCGCGCGCCGACGAAGGCTTTTTGCTGGCGATGGCCTACTCCACCCAGCGCGGCTACTCAGAAACCCACCCTTTTGTGGGCGAGATCCGCTTTGGCACGGTAGAGCTGTGCATTACCCCCGAGGAACTGGGATTTAGCATTTCCATTGGCGACCTGCCACTGACCGAGTGCCAGATGATCAACCAGTTTCAAGGCAGCCAAACGCAGCCGCCACAGTTCACGCGCGGCTACGGCCTGGCCTTTGGCCACAGCGAACGCAAGGCCATGGCCATGAGCTTGGTAGACCGCGCCTTACGTGCAGAAGACTTGGGCGAGGCGGTAAGCTCGCCGGCGCAGATGCAAGAGTTTGTGTTGTCGCACAGTGACAGCCTGGAGAGCTCGGGCTTTGTACAGCACTTAAAGCTACCGCACTATGTGGACTTCCAGTCCGAGCTCGATCTGGTGCGCAAGATGCGCCAGGCTTTTGCCAACCAGGAACCTAGCGATGCAGCCGACTGAAGTCCAGGCCCAGCCCTTGGGCGCGGTGCGCGACCCACATATCAATTTTGCCTACCTGGACGAGCGCACCAAGCGCATGATCCGCCGCGCCATTCTCAAAGCGGTGGCTATTCCGGGCTACCAAGTGCCCTTTGGCTCGCGCGAAATGCCATTGCCCTACGGTTGGGGCACGGGTGGCATCCAGGTGACGGCCTCGGTGATCGGGCCCCAGGACGTGCTCAAAGTGATAGACCAGGGCTCGGACGACACGGTCAATGCAGTCAACATCCGGCGGTTTTTTCAGCGTACCACCGGCGTTCAAGTAAGCACAGACACCCTGGCCGCCAGCATCATCCAGACCCGCCACCGCATTCCGGAGACCCCCTTGCGCGAGGGTCAAATATTGGTCTACCAGGTGCCGGTGCCAGAGCCTATGCAACGCCTGGAGCCGCGCGAGTTTGAAACCCGCAAGCTGCACGCCTTGCAAGAGTACGGTTTGATGCATGTGAACCTGTTTGAAGACCTGGCGCACTATGGCCATATTGCCACCACCTATGACTACCCGGTCTTGGTCAATGGCCGCTACATCATGTCGCCCTCGCCGATCCCCAAGTTTGACAACCCCAAGATGCATCTCAACCCCGCCTTGCAGCTATTTGGCGCCGGTCGGGAAAAACGCATTTACGCGGTGCCGCCCTACACGCCGGTAGAAAGCCTAGGGTTTGAAGACCACCCGTTTGAGGTACAACGTTGGGACCACGCCTGCGAACTGTGTGGATCGAATGAAAGCTATCTGGATGAAGTGCTGATGAACGACCAAGGGGGACGTATGTTTGCCTGTTCGGACAGTGACTACTGCGGCAAACGGCAAGCGGCCTCCTTGGCAAGGTCTAGCCGTTCGGACAATGGGCTGGGAAGCGTATGAAGCACTTGGATGCCCTGTCACCGCTGATGCAAGTGCGGCATCTGAGTTGCGCTTACGGTACACGCACGGTCGTGCGCGACATCTCCTTTGACCTTTGGCCGGGCGAAGTGCTGGCCATCGTGGGGGAGTCAGGCTCGGGCAAAAGCACCTTGCTCAATGCCGTGGCCGCACGCCACACGCCGCTTGCGGGCCGGGTGGCATTTGCGCTGAAGGACAGCGATCTGCAAGATATTTACGCCATGACGGAAGCCCAGCGGCGCATGCTAACCCGCACCGACTGGGGTTTTGTGCACCAAAACGCGGCTGACGGCCTGCGCATGAACGTCTCAGCCGGCGCCAACGTGGCCGAGCGCCTCATGGCACTGGGGCAGCGCCACTATGGCCAATTGCGCGCGCAGGCTACCGACTGGCTGCAACGGGTTGAAATTAGTCCCAGTCGCATTGACGACCGGCCCGATACCTTTTCCGGTGGCATGCGCCAGCGCCTGCAAATTGCGCGCAATTTGATCACCCAGCCGCGCCTGGTTTTTATGGATGAACCGACCTCTGGTCTGGACGTGTCGGTGCAAGCGCGCTTATTAGACATGCTGCGTATGCTCACACGCCAAATGGGGCTCGCGGCCATCATCGTCACCCATGACCTGGCAGTAGCGCGTCTGCTGGCGCAGCGCATGCTGGTCATGCAAGGCGGCACGGCAGTAGAAACCGGCCTGACCGACCAGGTGCTGGACGACCCGCAGCACCCCTACACCCAGCTCTTGGTGTCATCTGTACTGCAACCATGAACGCAAGCACCTCTCCCACGCCGCTGCTGCACATGCAGGCAGTCAGCAAGCAGTTTGTATTGCACCTGCAAAGCAACACCGTGCTGGCGGTGCTCAAGGACTTTGACCTGCAGCTGATGCCGGGGGAATGCGTGCGCCTCAGTGGCCCCTCTGGCATGGGTAAGAGCACAGTGCTCAAACTCGCTTTTGGCAATTACCGCGCAAGTACCGGGAGTATTTTGGTGCGCGATACCCAAGGCCCTGCGATTGACATCACCCAGGCCAACGCCCGCACCGTGCTGCACCTGCGCAGCCAGGCCATGGGCTATGTGAGCCAGTTCTTGCGGGTGATACCGCGTGTGGCGGCGATTGATATCGTGGCAGAACCCTTGCTCGAAGGTGGTGCGAGCCTCTACAGCGCCGCGCAGGCGCGCGAAGTGGCGGCGCAGTGGCTTACGCGGCTTCGCATTGCGCCTTCGCTATGGCAGCTCCCACCGGCCACTTTTTCGGGTGGCGAACAGCAGCGCATCAACATCGCGCGCAGCTTTATCAAACCTCGCCCGCTACTGCTGCTGGACGAACCCACCGCATCGCTCGACCCCGAGAACACCCAAACCGTGATCGACCTGATCTCTGAGGCGCGCGCCCAAGGGGTGGGCATTCTCGGAATATTTCACGACAGTCTGGTGGCCCAAGCCGTGGCCAGCCGCACCGTGACCATGCAACCCCTCTCCTGAATCTTATGAACAGCCCAAGCGTACACCCCACTCTATTGACCAACGCCCGCCTGGTACTGGCAGACGAAGTCGTGCATGGCAGCCTGCTGTGCCAAAACGGCACCATCGCCTCGGTGGACTTAGGCCCTAGCGCCCTACACGGCGCCATTGACTTGGAGGGAGACTACCTCTTACCAGGTATGGTCGAGGTACATACCGACAATTTTGAACGCCACCTGATGCCGCGCCCTAAAGTGCGCTGGGACGACGCGCCGGCCCTGCTGGCGCACGACGCCGAGATTGCCGCGGCGGGCATCACCACCGTGCTCGATGCCCTGGGGGTAGGCGAGTCCGACCCCGATAGCGTGCGCGGTAGTGAATGGAATTCGGTACTGCAATGCCTGGCTGAATTTTCTGGGCGCGGTGTGCTGCGCGCTGAGCATTTGCTGCATGTGCGCTGCGAACTTCCAGCGCCCAACACCCTGGACTTGTTTACGCCTTTCATCGGCAACCCGATGGTGCGCATGATCTCTTTAATGGACCATACTCCGGGCCAAAGGCAGTGGGAAAACATTGAGCACGCGTGGATTTACTTCACCGGCAAAAAGGGCTGGAGTCAGGCCAAGTTTGAAGAGCGCGTAGCCCTGTCCAAAGAGCACCAGGCCCGCTATGCCCAACCCCACCGCAGCTACTTCACCGCCTATTGCAAACAACATGGCATTGCCCTGGCCAGCCATGACGACACTACCGTCGCGCATGTGGAGCAAGCATTTGCGGAGGGCGCTACGGTATGCGAATTTCCGACCACTGTTGCCGCTGCGCAAGCCGCGCGCGAGCGCGCTATGGCGACCATCATGGGCGGGCCCAATGTGGTGCGCGGCGGTTCGCACTCGGGCAATGTGTCCGCCATTGAACTTGCGCGCTTGGGTCTGGTGGACATAGTCTCCTCTGACTATGTTCCCGGCAGCTTGCTGTCGGCCACGATTCGCTTGACTGAGACTGCGGGCCTGAGTTTGGCGCAGGCCGTAGCGCTAGTGAGCCGCAACCCAGCCCAGTCCATAGGCCTGCACGACCGCGGCTCTATTTCGATAGGCCTGCGCGCCGATCTGGTGCAAGTGCGCATGACCCCACTGGGCGATGGCCGGCAGCAGCCGGTGGTACGGGCAGTCTGGCGCGGCGGGCTGCGGGTGGTCTAAATACCATTTATCGCAAATTTCGTAATTATTCTGACACATCCCAAACATATGCTGCGTCCTTATGACGCAGGCGCAACTTTCTCTACACCAACTTAGCAAACGCTTTGGCAGTACCACTGCCGTCGATAGCGTCACACTGAGCGTCGATGCGGGCAGCTTTGTTGGGGTCATCGGCCGCTCGGGCGCAGGCAAGTCCACGCTGCTAAGAATGATCAACCGCCTGAACGAACCCTCCTCGGGCAGCCTTAGCTACGGTGCGACCGTGGTCACCGATTTGCAAGGCCCAGCCCTGCGCCAATGGCGGCGTAACTGCGCCATGGTGTTTCAGCAATTTAACCTGATTGGTCGTTTGGACGTGCTCACCAATGTGCTGATGGGGCGGCTGACCAGTGTGCCGACCTGGCGCGCCCTGCTCACCTTATGGAGCGATGCCGACAAACTCGCCGCCCTAGAAGCTCTCGATCGCTTTGGCATGGCCGATTTTGCCGCTCAACGCTGCGACCAACTCTCTGGCGGCCAGCAGCAGCGCGTAGCCATTTGCCGCGCGCTGGTCCAAGAACCCAAAATCATTTTGGCTGACGAACCGATTGCCTCGCTCGACCCACGCAATACCCAGTTAGTCATGGACGCATTGCGCAGCATCAACAAAGAGTTGGGCATTACTGTCTTGTGCAATCTTCACGCACTGGATGTGGCGCGCAGCTACTGTGACCGCTTGGTAGGCATGTCGGCAGGGCGGGTGGTCTTTGATGGCGCACCCGACGCACTGACCGAGGATTTGGTGCACACCCTGTATGGCATCGAGGCCACCGAGGTACACGCCCGTGCCGCGCCGCAGAGCAGCGCAGTCGGCGTTGTGGTGCCCTTCGTGCGACACGCATGACCCAGTTATTTCGCATTCCCCCTTCCCCTTCATTTATTTACAAGGAATTTTCATGTTCAATCGCCGCGTACTCCTCGCACTGGCCGCCTCCAGCGCCCTGATGGCTTCGGCCCAGGCCCAAGACTGGAAAGCCAAATACCCTGAGTTGGTTTTTGCCAGCATTCCTGATGAAAACGCTGCTATGGTGACCGAGCGCTATGGTGACTTCATCGCGTACCTGTCGCGCGAAATCGGCGTACCGGTCAAGCTGCGCATCGCTGGTGACTACGCCGCCGTGATCGAAGGCCAGCGCGCCGAGCAAATCCATGTCGCCTACTACGGCCCGGCGTCCTACGCCCGCGCCCGCATGATTGGCGTGAAGACAACGCCGTTTGCCATCGAAGTGAACAAGGGCGGCGTCAAAGGCTACCACGCGGTGTTTTACGTGAAGGCCAACTCGTCGTACCAAAAAATCGAAGACCTCAAAGGCAAAAACATTGCCTTGGTCGACCCCAATTCCACCTCGGGTAACAACGTGCCCCGTTACGCCATGGACAAAATGGGCATCAAGCCTGAAGAGTTCTTCGGCAAAGTGGTCTACAGCGGTAGCCATGTGAACGCCGTGATGGCGCTGAACCAAGGCACGGTTGACATGGCTGCCAACTGGTGGAATAACGAAAACGACTCCGAAATGATCCGCATGGCCGACAAGGGCATGGTCAAGCGCGAAGACTTCCGCATCATCTTCAAGTCGGACCAAATCGTGAACTCGCCGATCGCTTACCTGGACAGCCTGCCGGCTGACCTGAAAAAGAAGATCGAGCAGGCGATATTTGACGCACCTAAAAAGGACAAAGCCGCCTTCGAGAAACTCTCGGCTGGTAAAAACGAGCCTTTCCAGCCTGTTACGCATGAAGCGTATCTGCCCGTGGTCGAACTCAACAAGTTCGTCGACGCACTGCGCAAGAAGTAAGCAAGCGTGAATTCGCCAAGCACCAGAAGCCAAGCCTACGCGCAAGCGGTGGCGGCCAAGCGCCGCCAAATTTGGCTGGGTTTGCTGGTGCTCGGCGTCTCCGTCCTCTTCGCAGGACACGTCGCCGAGATATCGGCTTCCAAGTTTCTCGACAATATTGGCAGCTTCACCAGCTACTTCTACCGCATCGCCCACCTGGACAACGGGCAGTGGGTGATCAGCGACCCGGTAGAGTGGTTTTGGGGCTGGAAAAAATGGTTGGCCCTGATGGGCGAGACCTTGTTGATGGCCTATGTGGGCACCGTGCTCGGTGCCTTTGCTGCGCTGGTGCTGTGCTTTCTGGCCAGCAATAACATAACCCATAGCACCTGGTTGGTCTTTGCCACACGGCGCCTGCTGGAGTTTTCTCGCACCGTGCCCGAGATCGTTTTTGCGCTGATTTTTGTGGTCGCCTTTAGCCTGGGACCACTTCCGGGCATCTTGGCACTGGCCATTCATACCACCGGTGCCTTGGGCAAATTGTTTGCTGAGGTCGTAGAAAACGTGGATATGAAACCGGTAGACGGCGTGCTGGCCACAGGGGGCAATTGGCTGCACAAGGTGCGCTTCGCGGTGCTGCCGCAAGTGGCGTCCAACTTTGCCAGCTACGCCTTGTTGCGTTTTGAAATTAATGTGCGCGGCGCCGCGGTACTTGGCTTTGTGGGAGCAGGCGGTATAGGACAGACGCTACTCGAGGTGATTCGCAAGTTCTATTACTCCGACGTGAGCGCCCTGCTGGTATTGATTATCACCACCGTCATGCTGATAGACGCGCTAACCGAACGCGTTCGCCACCGCCTGCTAGGCCAGGAACGCCAAGGATGAGCGTGCAAGCTATACCGATCGCGGCCGCAGACCTTGCCAAAAAGAATGGTCTGCTGCGCACGCGCTACCCGTCGCACTTCGAGCCGATTTACCGGGGGCGCATGGGGGCGTTTTCAGCAGCCCTTTTGGCTGCCGTGGTGTTTGCCTACGGTGTGCATAGTCTTGACGTGTCTTACGCGCGCATTCTCGGCGGCCTGGGCGAGCTGGGCGCCATGGTGCTACGCATGTTCCCCCCCCAACCGGGCAGTTGGTCCCTGGCTGGCGTATATGCCTACGCGATGGTGGAGACTTTGGCCATTGCATTGCTGGGCACCTTAATGGCTGCAATCGTGGCCTTCCCACTGGGTTTTTTGGCTGCACGTAACACCACGCTCAACCGCGTCACGCAATTTTTTGCCAGACGCAGTTTTGACAGCTTGCGCGGTGTCGATATTCTGATTTGGGCACTGATTTGGATCAATGTGGTGGGCCTGGGGCCATTTGCCGGCGTGCTGGCCCTGTTCATGGCAGACCTGGGTAGCTTTGGCAAACTGTTCTCTGAGGCCATAGAGGCGGCGGACGACAAACCCGTCGAAGGCGTGGTGTCCACCGGCGGTTCGTCTTTCTCTGCGGTGCGTTTTGGCATCTTGCCCCAACTGTTGCCCGTGCTACTGAGCCAGGTGCTGTATGCGTTTGAGTCCAACACCCGTAGCGCTTCCATCATTGGCATCGTCGGGGCAGGCGGCATTGGTTTGATTTTGTCGGAGCAAATCCGCACACTAGAGCTGCAGCAAATGGCGTTTGTGATTTTGCTCATCCTGGCCACTGTATCGCTGATCGATTATTGTTGCGCCCGCATCCGTTTTTCAATCATCGGCGTGCGCGCGCAGTAGCGCCGCACAGGCAGACGCGAAGGCACCCCAAACTCGGAGAACACCATGTCCCTATCCATCCCAGAAATCGTCCAACTCTTAGAAAGCCGCGCCACCACCTGGTATGGCCAAGAGGCGGTGAGTCAACTGCACCACGCACTGCAATGCGCCCACCTCGCAGAGCAAGCCCAGGAGTCTGCAGAAACAGTCGTGGCCGCCCTGTTGCACGATCTGGGGCATATGCTCAGCGCTGCAGTGACGCCGGCGGCCGACCAGGAGGCGGCACCGACCAAAGACGACCTGCACCAGTATGTAGCCCTGCCCTTTTTGCGCAAGTGCTTTTCGGATGCCGTGCTAGAGCCCATCAAACTGCACGTCGACGCTAAACGCTATTTGTGTGCGACCGATTCGCTCTACTGGGATTCCTTGTCGCCTGCTTCCAAGCACAGTCTGGAATTACAGGGCGGCCGCTTCGACGATGCGCAGGTACGCGCGTTCGAGGAACTGACTTATTACGCGCAAGCGGTACGCCTGCGTCGCTACGACGATTTGGCCAAGGTACCTGATCAGGTGACGCCAGCGCTCGCCCATTACGCCAGCATGATGGAACAGGTAGCCATTGCCTAAGCCCAGCCTCGCTGGCCACTAGGTGGTGGCCAAGGGCTTAGGAATGCCCGCAGTAAAAGCCTCCACATAGGCCTCTTGCTTATGCGTCTCTATAGTCCCTGGGCGGTACCGGCGAACGTGGTACATGGCTGCCCCACTGCTCCAGCCCCAAGACTTGAACAGCGTGGCGGCCATGGTTCCGGTGCGCCCCTTGCCATGGGCGCAATGAATCAAGATGTTGCTGGTTTGCAGCACCTGGGTCAGTTGCGGCAGCAAGCGTCTCCATTGCGAGGTCACCGCTTGCGAGGGCACGCCATAGTCCACCACCGGCAACTGGTGCCATGCAATGCCGTGTTGCGCAAGCAGAAGCGAAAGCCCTGTGGCGCCCAGACGCTGCAATTCGGCGCTATCGAGAAGGCTGATCACAGTTTTGACACCTTGCCTCGCCATATGCGCCACATCCTGGGCGAGTTTTCCCGTCGATTGGCTGCTTGCCATGGCGCCACCCGCACCAGGACAGGCAGACATGCCAACCCGACCTAGCCATAGCGAGGGTGCAAAGTCGATATGCAAGGCATCAATGGAGCGGGTGGGCACTCCCCATTGTGATCCTGGTTGTGCTACCCGATGATGACGAAACAGCGACAGTTGTAGCGGAACAGCCCGCTAATTTATTGAAGCAAGACATGTCCCGAGACCACCACGGTGACCTGCGCCAGCCCTGCCTGCACCGGGATGGGTGCGCTGCGTGCGTCTGCACTGGCGTCCATCATCGCCATCACGCGCGGTCCGAAGTTTTGGCCGCTACCGGGGGAACCCAGGGTCACTTCGCCAATGCTGTAGCGCTTAAATCCCAGTTGCTGGGTCAGCGCATCGGCCTTGGCGCGCCACTGCGCCACCGCTTGGCCCTGCACTTTGGCCTCGGTTTGCGCCAGCAGTTCGGGGCTGATTTTCCATTCCATTTGGCTTACGGTAAGGCCGCTCAGGCGGCCGGCCAGGGCGGTGATGCGCTCTAGGTCGCGCCCTTGCACCATCATTTCGGCCACGCCGGCCCAACCACTACTCTTACCCTCATTGTTGTAGCGCGGCGACACCTGCAGCTGACCGGTACTGATCTGTAAGGCCTGACTCGGACTCTCGTTTTGCATCCGCTCTGATACCTGCGCCTGGCTTAATGCTGCGCTTAGCACATTTTTGAGTTGCGTTTGCACCAGCGGCGCACTAGCACCTTCCTTTTGCACCGTCAAACGAATTACCAACCAGTCTTGCTGGACCTGCGCTGTGGCAGACGCGCTCAAGTGCGCGCTCGGCCCTGCACCGAGAGGCCGCTCTGGACTCACCAAGGCTGATTGCGCTTGCACTTGGGCGCCCAGCAGGGACAGCAAAAGTGTCAGGGTAGCGAGACGATGACGCGCGCGCATGGAAACTCCTCATCAAATGTCAAAAGCACAAATTATTCATCTATTCGCTTGCAAGGACTGCTCCAGCCTGCGAACCGCATCAATCGGCCTGCGCCGTGGGCACTGGCAGGCCGTTTTCTAGGTTGATGCCACCGTAACAAGGGTTGTTGTTGGCAATGCAACGCCCGCTTTGAGGCTGCAAATTGGCGCGTGCCTCGGGTACTTGCAGGCATCGCCGGCCTTGGCAATCAGAACCACTACGACAGGCTTTTTGTGCATCGGTATAGGCTTGCACACAGGCCAGCGTGCCCATCATGCACACGCGCTGCCAAGTTCCGCCATGGGCCAGGCATTGGCCAGGCGACCCCTTGGCGCAGTAACCCTTGGTCAAAATAGCATTACTCGTGTCCCAGGTGCCGCCACTGGCGGCGCAAGTTACTTGCTCTGGCACAGGCAATTGCTCGGCCGCTCGGAGCACTGTCTCTTGGGGAACCACACAGGCTGTCAATGACCCAGTTAAGGAGATCAAGGTGATCGCCCGGCCCAGGCCAAGAGTAAGGTAGCCATAGCATTTCCAGTTGTTCATTTGTACCCCAAAAGCAATGCAATTAGTGAAAAACAGCTTCCATTACAAAACATACCATATCGCACTGTTTCAGGGCGAGCACCCGAAGAGAGCAGTACCTATCGACAAAAGTATCGGTTAAACTAATTTTTAAAATGAATAGTATCACTCCTGTACCTACGATGCGAATACTCTCCCTCGTCGCGCTCCGCATAGGCGGAGCCTTGCTTTGGGTCGGGCTGGCCATGGCGCAAGAATCACCTTGGCACCTTGGGGCGACCGACAAGCGAGTGCAAGCACCAGCAGCCATCAACACGGTCAATGAAAGACCTGGACCACATCGCATCGTGGTTGCCGTCATTGACAGCGGCGTCATCGCGAGCCACCCCAGTTTGGTTGGACAATTATTGCCCGGTTATGACATGGTCTCGGCAGCGCAAAATTTGCGCAAAGAGCGCTCTGCTGACTTCAGCCCCGACGAGCGGGGCGCCAAGTGCGGGTCGCGCTTGATGGCGGAATCCTTCCGAACCCATGGCACCGAAGTAGCCAGTTTGGTGGCTGGCAATGGTATCGAAGGTGTGTTCGGCGTAAACCCCGCGGCCAAGGTCGTACCGATCCGCGTCTTTGGCGCGTGCCCCATGTCACGTAAAGATTTGCTTGATGCCATCTCTTGGGCCGCAGGCATCCCAGTGCCAGGCGTGCCCGAAAACGCCAATCCCGCCAAAATCATCAATCTCAGCATGGGCGGCGGCTCGTCCGTGTGCAACCCTGAGTTGCAAGTCTTAATCGACCATCTGGTTCAGAAAAAAATAATATTCGTTGCGGCAGCGGGTAATAACTTCCACAAACCATTACCCGAGCCAGCCAATTGCAGCGGGGTAATTTCCGTTGGGTCAATTAACGCAGAGAATCAAATCGAGGTGTACTCCGCGCTTGATCCACGCACCCTGGTATACGCCCCCGGTGGCGGGGCAGCCCTGCCGGCGGATGCGCCATGGGGGGTGAATAAATTGAAAGTTGCCACCTATGAGCTGGATTTTTTTGGCAAAGAGCGCTCCTCGGCCCGTTTTAGCGGGGTGGGAACCAGTTTCGCGGCACCTGTGGTCGCTGGCTTTATTTCGCTTTGGCTTTCGCACAACCCAGACAAAACCCTCGATGACTTTTTAAGCAACAAGGCCAGGTTTGTGCGGCCGGCTTTGCCTATTGAAAAATGTGCCCGATGTATTCCATTGGGCTTGTTCAACGCTGACCGAATGGGGACACCATGAACCAATTTTGCTTGCGTGGTCTAAGGCGTGTAGGTCTTTTGCTACTGCTCATACCGGTATTGCCCGCCTGGGCTGACACGGTATGGCACTGCTCGCGCGCACCCATGGCAGAGCACGTGGCGGGCAGCCGCCCCGATGCTGGCGACTTGTTTGCCCTCGCGCATCAAGACGGCGCCGATGACGTAATTCAAATCTCGGTGACTGACCTGATCGACGTTTACTCCGGGGTGAGTGTGCGGCTCAGTGGCCTACCTTTGTCCGCCTGCTTTATGCCGGTGAACGACCCCACAACGGTCAAAGCCATGCGCGATTTGGGTCTAAGTGCAGATGTATCCTCTGCTTTGGCACGCAAAAGCTCCATAGCGAGGAACAACCTCTACCGCATCACAGACGAAGAAGAAATGAAAGCCTGCATCAAGCGCCGCCATCCGGCGGTAGGTTATTTAAATCGGGCGCAAGTCACCGAGCAGTTGGCCCCATGCTTTTGACGCTGGGCCGCGGCTGGACGCGTGTTTTTTTTCTGCGCTGTGGGGTTTGGCTCTTTGGGGCTAGCATGTCCATGGCGCAAGCTGAAGGGTTGAATATCAATTTTGCATTTGACGGTGGATTAGATGCCTGGGCGATCGAACCTAAGCAACCGGATAAACCAACAGGTCAGCAAAATAGGGAGGGCAGCGCCTACAACGATCATATTTTTTTGTACTTGCCGGACGCCGACACACAATGGGATTACCGAACGGTTTCCCCTTGGATGCGGTTTACAAGCAATATACGCTTAAGTGCAAACAGTGAAGCCAACTTCAAACTGCGGGCGGACCAGGCGATGGGGATCCAGCTAGATGCGGCCAATGTCGAATGGGGCCCTTCGCCGCAATTGGGCTTTCGAGCCGGCGTCGTAAGCTTTAACACCAATTGGTGCAGAACCTATGATGTCGATTCGCCATGGATCATGGAGCCCGATGTATTCTGTCGCACCAGGGTCTACATGAAGATAAACAACGCAGCGCCAGGGCTACAGGTGTACGCAAATACAGCGCTGGGTGAATACCAATTGCAGGCGATTTTGGGTGCTTACAACCCGATGATTTTGGACTATGCAACCAAGGAATTCGGCTTCAACACGACCGCATTGAGACCTAATTTCACCTTTAATTCCAACCAGAAGATCAGCGCAGCGCTGAATTTTTTGCACTTAAACACCGGAACGCAAGTGCGCCTGGGCATGATGCGTTCGGATCAGGCAGGTTTTTACAGCCCCAAGTTAACTCCCATTGACCGAGACAGACGTAATTTGCTTGACAACTACTACTTGGGCATTGACACCTACTTGCGCAGTTCTCTGCGAGCACGGTACAGCCTTTCGCTGTTTGCATCGCGTGACTATTATGACGGGGTGCAGGTCGTCACGGATCAGAATAAATCGCAAACCCTGGAACTGATTTATGAGTGGAAATCGACTGACCTTTTTTCATTTGGTTGGTCCAGATTCAGCATTAACGCCGCGGTGGATGATGTCGCATTCGCTAATTTCAAGGCCGATGACTACTTCTACGCGGACACCTCCATCTTGACTATGGCTTGGCGACGTCAGTGGGGCAAAGGCATTTACAGCGCCCTTCAGTGGACTCGATCCACCCAAACTAATGGCTACGAGGGCCGGCGCCGGCCGGGAAGTGGCGAAGCACTAGGCTTGCGAATGGGCTACCAATACTAGATTCGCCCTTGCGACCGCCCTGCCAAGATCCGTACTTCGCTTGAACTCCAGGTGTCCTGGCTTAAATCGCCACACTATTGGTTGATAGTAAGGTGCTGAAGTCGCAACATGGCGCGCCTTCAAAACAAGGTGGTCCAGCGCAACCACACCTCAGGCAGACGATCCACCGCTTGCGCTTCAAGCCATTTATCGGCGCCGGTGGCAATACCCAGGCCTGCCAGAAAAATCAATCCGCCGAATATTTTTTTGACCCGATCCCCGTGCATCAAGACTTTGTCACGCACTGACTGAAAGCCCCGGCGCGATGCGTAAGCCACAGCTACCAAAGGTGTGGCTGCACCCACACCAAACAGACCCAACACAATACCCCCACGCACGGCCCCGCCTTCACTGGCTACCAGGGTCAAGGCCGAAGCCAGCAAGGGGCCTGAGCAGGGACTCCAGACCAAGCCCAAAACGGCACCCAACATCAAGGCCCCGCCCAGGGTGTCACCCTGCATGCGCGAAGACATATTATTGGCGCCACTGGCCAGTGGCATCATCCATTGGGCAAAACGCTCATTTAGTGCCGGCACCCACATTGTCAGACCTAGACCTATCAACAAAGCTGCACCAAACAAGCGCACATGGTCTGCATCCAGACCGATGACGGGCCCCAAGGAGCCGATCAGCACGCCCATACCGGCAAACGACAAGGCCATGCCCAGGCCCATGGCCAAGGGCGCCAGGCGATTACCCTGCGCGGCCCCGCCCAAGACCATTGGCAATATGGGGAACACGCAAGGTGAGAGGGTGGTCAAACTGCCGGCGAGCAAGCTCAAACCCAGGTGACTGATGGCCAGATCCATGAGGTGTCCCTTTTGCTGTGTATCGGATTACTGAGCAGACACCCATGCGCCGCGCAAAGCCTGCGCATCGGTCACACCGCCGGAGCGGTGTTTTTGCTCTTTGCCTTTGTAGACAATCAGGGTCGATTGCGAGCGCACACCCAGTTCACGCTTGAGTTCGCGCTCTTGGTCGTAGTCCACCACCAGCAGGGTGCCTGGCACCGCTGCGTCCCCTTTGAAACTGTTAAACACTTTTTCCTGTACGCGGCAAGTCGGGCACCATGCCGCATGGAAATGTAAACCCACCACTTCACCCGCTTGTTGCTTGCCCATCAGCGCTTGGGCGGTGTAAGGCATTATCTCCAGCGCATGGGCCGGAGCCAGCCAGGCGGTCAAAGACAGGGCCAGCAAGGTCAGTGTTCTGTTCATGGTCGTTTTCCTATTAAGTAATGAATGTCAAGAGGGCTTTGGCTCAAGGGCGCGCATGCCCACAAGGTCCGGCTTTGTTGAATTCGTTTGGACGCCGTCATAAGTTACAAAGACGGCCGCCTGGAGGTGCTGACTGCGAAAAGCAGGCGGTGATCCGAAAATCACCTCCTGAAAGCATGGATTACATCGGCCCTGTAATCATCGAACGATGGTCACAGTTCCTTTGGGATTGACCTTGCTGGCCTGATTGACCATGGTCTGCAAATTGCTCGTACCTGTGGCATTGCTGATCGGATTGGTCAGCAAGGGTTTCAACAAAAATGGCGCGGCGCTGTTGTCCGGCTCTGGCTCAATAGATATCACAGCCATCCCGCCGGGAAGCTTCTTGGCAGGGTTAATGAAGTCTTGCCCGGGAAATGGCGGCGCAGCACCTGCGCCTTTGGTGGGTCCTGCACCATCACTGTCTGCCCCCGTCACACTGGTAAACCTGCCTGTAGTGGTGGGTTTGCCGTCCACCACCACCCAGCCCTCATACACCCAACCCGCAGGCAAGGTGGGCAAGCTCAAGCCCGCCTGCATGCTTCCCGAGCTGGGATCGATCCACCAGATGCCCTGGTCATCAGTGCCTGGATTGGTGGGTGTGGCCAAAAAGAATTTGGCGGCGGCATTGGTGAAATCACTACCCAAAGCTGCGCTATGCCCCACACTCAAAGTCGCTAGCGTGCGAGCCGCGTCAAAATCGCCTGCCAGCAAATGCGTCTTGGTGGGTGCGGGATCGGTGTCATTTTGCGGCTCGATGGTCAGAACATAGGCCGTCGCCGATGCGATATCCGCACTCTCTAGCGAAAAACTGTTGTGGCTCATCACGCCTTGGTCATTGACTGTGAATCGTCCCGCACTTTTAGGTGCCCCATTCACAATCAGCCAACCTTCGTAAACGGAGGCTGCACCGAGATTTTCCAACCCGGTTAACTGCACATTGAGCGATGGCCCGCTACTGCTCCCGCCACAGGCTGTCAGCGCAGCCGCCACACCGATAGATAAAGCCCATTGATTGAATTTCATATTGATCTCCTTTTGACATCAAGGCAATGAGAGGCCTTGCTACTCTTTGGGGCTTTCGGCCCTCCCGCTTCACCGAAAGTGGGCTTGCACTTTCAAGTTTTCACTCGCAGGCGCTCTCGCAACGCCGCGTCCAGCGACAAGCGCCCTGGCCCTATGAACACCAGCGGCAGCAGCATGGCGATATAGATCACGGGTAGTTTGAAGTTGCCGTGGCCTTTATCGGTCAATGCATAGCCTTGAAACAATTCAGCCCAGGTAGACCACGATTCGGGCCAATGCACACTGAATATCGCGACGACAGTGAGTACGATCAGCGAAGCAGAAAAGAAGCGTGTACCCAGACCGATGACCAAGGCGATGGCGCCCACGATTTCAAAACCCGTGGCCGTGGCCCAGTTCAGATCGGCGGAAATCAGCTTGAAGGGCCAGGGAAATTGATCTTGAATGTCGGCAAACCAGTTAATCCCCTGCAGTTTTTCAAAACCAGCCTCGCCAAACTCCCAAGCCAACAGCAGGCGCAGGCTGAGCATGCCAAGCCACAGGCCTGCGGTGTCCAGTGCGTTCAGGCCTAGGCGGATAAAGATCCGTACAGAATTCATGTCAGAGTACCCAAAATTAAGCCTTGCTCACGCAAGCCGGTGAGAAGTTCTCGGCCAAAGCCTTGTAAGGCCACTGGGTCGGGATGCGCCATTTCACGCGCCAGTTGCGTAAAGGCCTGCTGGCCGCTCAGGCCGCTGTCCAAGAGCGCCAGTACATGCGCCGTCACCGCGTTGATTTCGGTAAATTTCACTATGAGCTGAGCATCGCGAAACACCACCAGAAAAGTAGATTCTGTTTTTCGCGGGCGCAAGGTCGGCCCGATGCGGTGCACCGGCCATTGACTGGCCACATCCACGCGAGCGGGGTTGAGCAGCACGCGCGCTTGCATCATGTCGCCTTGAGGGTCGTGTGCAGGGACCGCGGCCTCCATCACGTCCACCGCCAGCTCGGCCCATTCGTAATGGGCCAGCTCGGCCAACCAGCGCGGCAGGGCTTGTGCAATAGTGTGTTCGCTCAGGTAGCGCACAAACTCACGCGGGATCTCGCGAAACCAGGGCGTGTGCAGTGGCCAGTCGCGGACAAAGGTGCGGCACAGCCTGCGCCAGCGGGCCTCGCCCAGCAACTGGCGGCAGACCGGAAAACAGCTGTCCACAAAACCGCAGCTATTGGTGAACACCAGCTCGTTGTAAACCGCCGTGCGGCGTTGTGGCACCCCTGCAGGACGTCGGGTATGGTGTGGGTCGCGCAGATGCTGCGCCAGCGCGTGCTGAAAGTGTTGAAAGGCCAGCATCAGGCCACCTGCCAAGGTGAGGCTACATGAAACAAAGCTTGGTGCACTTCGGGCAAAAGAGGCTGCTCTGAAACACGAGGCCAGGCGGCTTTTTGCAAGCGTGCAATGTGGGCCACCTCTTGCGCCAAGGTAGGCAAGTCGGGGATGTTGAAGTCGCGCTCCAAGCAGGTGGGAACCGAGTGGCCGATACGCTGGTAAGCGGCTTGCAGCAGTTGCCACACCGGGTCGATCACCTCGCTGCCGTGGGTGTCGATCAACAACCCGTCGGCTTCCACATAGTGACCGGCCACATGCACATAGCAGGTGCGTTCCAGTGGCAGTTGCTCTAAGTACGCATGTTGGTCAAAGCCAAAGTTCTGGCTGTTGACATAGATATTGTTCACATCCAAGTGCAGCAGGCAATCGGCCTGCTCGATCACGGCACGCACAAATTCGGGTTCGGTCATTTCGGCGCCGGGTGGTGCGATGTAGGTGGAAGCGTTTTCCACGCCGATGCGCATGCCCAAAATGTCTTGCGCCCGTGCAATGCGCTCGGCCGTATAGCGCACCGCCTCCTCGGTCATGGGAATGGGGAGTAACTCGTACAAGTGGCTGTCGTCGGCGCACCAAGACAGGTGTTCGGTGAACAGCTTCATGCCGTGTTCGCGCATGAAGTCACGGGTGCGGCGCAATAACAATTCGTCCAACGGCCCTGGGCCACCCAGGGACAAAGTCAAGCCGTGGCAGACAAAAGGGAAGCGCTCGGTAAAGGCCCGCAAAGCGCGGCCAGCGCGGCCCCCCATACCCGCCCAGTTTTCGGGGGCGAGCTCGAAAAACTGGACGGCTGAGGGCACCTCTTGCTGCAGCGTCGGGATCAGCTCGCGGCGAAAACCCAAGCCTGCAGCGTGAAGTGCGATCGTGGCCATGCGAAAGACTCAGATTTAAAAATCAATGTGTCAGGGGCAGGGCTTATTTCTTTTTATCGGCACCGCACTTGGCTTCGCCGCACTTACCGTCTTTGGCTTTGCTGTCCATCTTCATATCGGCTTTTGTGCCAGCGCCACAGCTTCCGTCTTTCTTTTTATCCATGGATTTGGTCATTTCTTTATCTGCTCCACAGCTAGCGTCTTTGACTTTGGTCTCGCCCTTCATGTCAGCTTTCATGTCGGCTTGGGCGATTTGGTAGCCGGCATCCAAGGTTTTGGCTGCGAAAGGGTTGCCTGCGGCATGAGCGGGCAAAATACCTACGACGGCAAATGCAGAGCCCAGAGCGATGGCGAGAAGTTGTTGCTTTTTCATGAAAAATCTCCTGAAGAAATGAAGGTTGAAAATGACCGCTTTGACTGATGCCGTCTTGGCACTTGTCAAGCGCTGTCATGGTGTAATCCGCTGCACGACATCGAAAAGTTACGGAAAATTGAAATTATTTTTTCTTTTTATATCTGTAACTTTTTCAAACCCACCAGCGAACTGACTTGATGAGCGAAAGCCTGCAAACCATTGAACTCCAATTGCATGCGCTATGGCTGCAAGCCCAAGAGGGTGACGCCGCCTGCTATGCGCGCGCTTTGACGGTGATCAGTGGCTACCTGCGGCGCTATCTGAATCGGCGTATGCAGTCGCAAGCCAGTGATGTCGAGGACCTCGTGCAAGAAACCCTGTTGGCCATTCATCAAAAGCGCCACACCTACCAAGCCGAGCAAGCCTTTACGGCGTGGATGTACGCGATCGCACGCTACAAATGGATTGACCATTTGCGCGCGCATGGTCGGCGTGAGGCTTTGCATGATGACTTAGACGACTGGTCGGAAGTCTTGGCCGCCAGCAGCGAGACCGAAGTTGCAGACTCGCGTCGGGACCTGAGCCATATGCTGACGCTGTTGCCCGACAAACAGCGCCTGGCGATTGAACACACCAAGTTGCAAGGCCTGTCGATCACCGAGACCGCGACCTTGACCGGACAAAGCGAAGCGGCCGTGAAAGTGAATGTGCACCGCGGCTTAAAGGCCTTGGCCACCCAATGGAGAGAGACACCATGAACACCGATGAATTGATTGCTTTTTTAGCGCAGGATGCCGGCCCGGCGCGGCGCCCTGCTTCCCGGCAAGTCGGTGGCCGTTTGGCGCTGGCCCTGGCCGTGTGTGGCGTGATGGTGTTTTCCATGGGTTTGAATCCCAAGCTGAGTGAATTCGCAAGCACCTCGGTCTTTAGCTTGAAGATGGTGTGGCTGTTTGCGCTAGCCGTTTTCAGCGCAGCCTTGGTGTATAGCCTCGCGCACCCAGGTCGGCCGATGGGTAAGGCAGCTTGGGCTATTGGCTTGGCAATGTTATCCATGGGCGTGCAAGGTATGAACCAACTCTTGCAAGCTCCGGCGGCGCAGCGCAGCGCCTTGGCCTTGGGAACGAGTTGGCACGTGTGTGCCTTGAGCATCGCTTTCGTCGCTCTACCCGTATTGGCCGCTTTGCTATGGACGCTGCGCGACATGGCGCCAACCCGGCCCGCCCTCACCGGCGCCATCTCCGGTTTAGCAGCAGGCGCCCTGGCTGCGATGCTGTACTCACTGCACTGCACCGAGAACAGTTTTGCCTTCTTCGCCCTTTGGTACTCTGTCGGCATGGGCTTGACCGCAATTTTGGGCGCGGGTTTGGGCGCCCGATTTCTACGCTGGTAATGGCTCGGCTGTCTAAAAAGGCCTAGGGGCCTTCCCCGGCAAATCGCAGCCACTTGCACACCACTTTCAGTTCCCGCCCCGTCTCAATCCGAGCTACAGAAGGGCACCTGCGGAGTGCCCTCAGGGCTTAGCCCGTACGGGCTAGCCACCATGCTAGAGAACCTTTGGCCCGTTAAGATCACCAATCTTGCAGCTCTTTTACCGGCCTGTCTCTGATTGCGAACCGCTTTGGTCCCATTACTGTCCCATCAGCTACCGCGTAGCCCATCACCTTCCACGATTGTTGACAGTCTCCTGTTTTGGCACGTACTGGTGGTACTGGGCGTGGTTGCCTTGGATTGGGTTAGCTTTATTCAACCCACGGCCAACCTGAACGTCACCGCCTGGAACCCCCTGCCGGCATTGGCAATTTTTGCCTTTGGCCAACGCACCAGTTTTGTTTTTTCATACGCAGCAGGCTTGTCGCTCTCTGACTGGCTGATTCGGGGCAACGACCCATTGGGGGCGCAATCGATCGCCCTGACGCTGATCAACGTTGCCTGCTACCTGGGAGCCCGCGCAGCCATCACGCGTTATGCGGTCGGTTTCCATAGCTTTAACAACTTCAAAACCTTGATCGTGGGACTCACGGCACTGATTGCCTGTGTGCTGCTCAACGCTTGCTTAACCGTAACGACCTTGCATTACTTCGATGCGGTCACTATAGGCGCATGGGTTGACGTGTTTATCAAACTAACGGTGGGTGATTTGGTTGGGTTGTTGGTACTCATGCCCTTGCTCTCTGCCCTTACCAGCCCTGCGCGCCGCAGCGCCTGCCTGCGCTTGATACAGCAGGCCAATTTCATCGGGCCTGTGCTGGTTATTGTGATGGTGATTGGCGCTTTGGCGTCCTTTGCGACCACCACACCGCTGCGCTATAGCTACTTCATTTTGCTGCCGCTGGCCTGGATTGCCGTGCGGCACGGAATGTCCGGCGTGATCCTTGCGTCCTTTCCTGCGCAATTGCTTTTGGTGAGCGCTTATATGGCCCGCAATTCGTCCAACAGCGTGGTGTTGGAAGTACAGGCACTCATGACGGTGATCTCCCTGGTTGCCTTGACCATCGGCGTTACCATTGACGAGAAAGTTCTGACAGAGCGGCGCTTGCGCAGCCGCCAGCGGGCATCCACACTGGGCCGCATTGCCGGGGTGGTGACCCATGAAATCAGCCAACCTCTGACCTCCATTAGCACCTACGCGATGGCAGCCCATCAGATCATCCACAACACACCCGACTGGCACCACCCCGAACTCAGCCGCGCCGTCAACTCGATCGTGACAGAGTCCGCTCGGGTGCGCAAAATTGTCCACCGGGTGAAAGATTTCTATCAGCAAGGCAGCTTATCCGTGAGCGAATTCGATCTCGTTGATCTGGTTCGCAAAACCTTAGAAAGTGAAACGCTACGCGCGAGCAGCCTAGGCGTACAAATCTACGAAATAGAGCGGGCAGATGCAATTCAATTCCGGGGCGATATGACCCAACTCAGCCTGGCGCTGCGCAACCTGGTGACCAATGGCACCTCGGCTGCAGCACGCGGTGCGGCCAGATGGCTTAGGGTTGAGCTAAAGGTTGATGCTACCTCTTGCAATGTAGACTTTTGGGACAGTGGCACCTTCATCGACGAAGATCGGGTGGAAGAAATTTTTGACTTTGGATATTCTCGGACATCCGGTGGCATGGGGGTGGGACTGCACCTTGCCCGCGATGTCATTGAAGCCCACCAAGGCGAGATTGTGGCGATACCCAATTCCAGCATGAAGTTCCGAATTTCCTTGCCAATAGCCAGTTCAACGCATGTAAACGCCCTTGAAAAATACTAACCTCTACATCGTTGACGACGAGGCAGCCATTCGCGATGCCTTGGCGCTCTTAACCAGCATGGCCGGGGCTTCCGTATCGGTATTTTCCAACGCCGAAGATTTCCTGCGAGTGATCAACACAGACTCTACGGGCTGCGTCATCTTGGATATTTACCTTGGGGGCATGAGCGGTTTGCAAGTGTTGGAACAGGTAAAAGAGCGGGCACCGCATCTGGTCTGTATTGTCATCACTGCCCATGGCGATGTGCGCACGGCACGGCAAGCCTTCCTTTTGGGCGCGGTCGATTTCATCGAAAAGCCCTACGATCCCCAGGAACTGATGAATACCCTTGGGAAAGCGGTGCTGCGTGTCAGCCGACCACCGCAGCAAAATAGCCCCCAGCCGGGTGAGCTAACTCCCCGCGAAGCAGAAGTTCGCAACCATTTGTTGGATGGAAAAAGCAACAAAGAAATTGCCAGCTTGCTACAGATCAGTCCCCGAACGGTAGAGGTTCATAAATCTCGGGTGCTCGAGAAGCTCGGGCAACATAGTGTGATTGACCTTATTCGATCCACCCTGCTCAATGGATAAGCCCCACGCCTAGATTGGTCTGAGGCGCCGGCTCGTTCGCTGCAAACTGGGGTGCTGGCTGCAGAAAGGGAGCAAAGAGCCGCTCCGTGGACAAGTCTGGTGCCGGCTGCAAATCGTAGCCGCTTGATGCGTACTCCATGGTATAAAACTCGCCGCCCGAGTAAACAACCGAGCGCGAAACACAGCTCGAAAGACGCACATTGTTGTCGATGGCGAACAATGCAATATCACGGTCCAGAATATAAATTGCGCCCTTTTCAATTCCAGGCGATATGTCGAAGTATTCGCTGCTGTGCTGGTCAAAGTTCCACCAATGCTGGGTGAATTGGCGCTTGGCGTGCGAATTCTGCCGTGGCTCTGCGAGCCAACCACTGACAATCGTGACTCCTGGCTTGCGCAACTGACTGTAGGCATTGCCAAAGCACTCAATGACGGCGCCACCCCCTATGCTTTCAACACACACGATGTCAAGCGGACTTTTGCAGAAAAGCTGTCGGCGGGTTAGAAATTTAAGTAGGGGACTCTCCATCGAACACTTCCATGTGCATTTTGTGTACAGCCAGAACTCGGCAGCAGCATGGGATTTATCTTAGGGGCCTTGGTTTGCCGAGTAAATTCGGTTCGTATCGTACGGGGCTGCGCCTACGCGATGCCCAGGCGGGGTCCGCTGGATAATCCGGACAAACCCGAATCCTGACCAAACAAGCCAACCATATGCGAAAAATTGTCCGAAATCTGCTGCTTTCCTTGGTCGCGCTCTTGGTAATTGGCGTGGTCGCTGTGTGGGCGCCTGATCGTCCGGTAGAGGATTTGACGGCGCGCTGGGCGCAGCAGCCTTCCCAATTTGTCGCCATTGATGGCATGAACGTGCATTTGCGTGACGAAGGACCAAGGGATGACCCGGAACCCATCATCCTTTTGCACGGTACTGGCGCCAGTTTGCACACCTGGGATGCTTGGTCCGAGGCACTCAAATCCAAACACCGGGTGATCCGGGTGGATTTACCAGGGTTTGGCCTCACTGGACCAACCAAGGACGGCAATTACCAAATGCCCGCTTACACCCATTTCATGAACTCCTTGATGGACACGCTGCAAATAAAGCGTGCAGTTTTAGCGGGAAATTCATTTGGTGGCGATGTCAGCTGGCAAACCACCGTCGCCTACCCAGACCGGGTTTCACGGTTGATATTGGTCGATTCTTCAGGATATGCCACCACAGCCACGTCGGTGCCTATAGCTTTCAAACTTGCGCAAATGCCCCTGCTCAGCCGCCTGCTTAGCAACATCTTGCCGCGCAGCGTCATTGAATCTAGCGTTCGAAACGTCTATGCAGACCCTACCAAGGTCACAGCCGAATTGGTTGATCGCTACTACGACTTGGCCCTACGCGCGGGCAATAGAAAAGCCATCACCGAAAGGTTCGCGCAAAACAAGCCTGGACAAAATGAATCAGCGATCAAACAGGTAAAGGTGCCGACCTTGATCCTCTGGGGCGGTCTTGATCGGCTCATCACTCCGGACAACGCCGAAAAATTTCACCGCGATATTGCGGGTAGCCAACTGATTGTTTTTGAAAAGCTGGGCCACGTGGGACACGAGGAAGATCCGGCTGCAACGGTGGCTGCAGTTCAGACATTCCTGGGTCAATAATGCTTGCTGTTCTTTCGCAACGCTGCGTTGTCGATAGCAACGCCCTAACTTGGCAGCCATCTCCTGCGCCGCTGGTACACCGCCGACTTTTAGAACGCGAGGGCGGTGAGATAGCCCGTGCGACTTCAATCGTGCGGTATGACGCAGGTGCAACGTTTGATTTTCATGAGCACGCGCTTGGCGAAGAAATTCTGGTGCTCGATGGTACTTTGAGCGACGAGTTTGGGGACTATGGGCCAGGCACTTATTTGAAAAATCCCTCAGGGTCCAGCCACGCGCCATTTTCTGTGAACGGGTGCACCTTGTTTGTGAAACTCAGATACCTATCACCCGATGACAGTGAGCGCGTTGTGGTCCATAGCCAGCAATCGCCCTGGTTCCAGGGAATGGTTGAGGGGCTACAGGTTATGCCCCTGTCTGAATTCGGGACCATTCACACCGCATTGGTGCGATGGGCACCGCAAACGTATTTCAATCTTCACCGTCATTACGGTGGCGAGGAGATTTATGTGGTGGAAGGCGTGTTTTCCGACGAACATGGGAGTTACCCACAGGGGAGTTGGATTCGCAGTCCGCATCTCAGCCAGCACCAGCCGTTCAGTATCGAGGGATGCCTCATTCTGGTCAAAACGGGACATCTTCTTGACTGATCACCTTGCTCTTGTTGGCCCTTTGTGGAAATTCAGGGTGGACCAAGTTGGATGCTTCATACCCTGGGTGCATTGTTATTGATAGCCAGGCTTTCGCACGCCTACGGCATAAGTTCACTTGAAGCCCCGGGGAAACTCAGAGTGACAGGCATGGCTGGAGCGTTTACGACCACTACCTTGTACCTTGCTTCCTGCGATCGCGTTTTTCAGTTGCTGGCCAGAGGCTAGTGTCGTTTGTTCAGCGACCGCCGCTGTGCCAGCAAGGCTGAGTAAAAATACAAGGCGGCGCGGCAAGGCTTACTTTTTCAATCGACAAATCAGTTGCCAAACAGCAGCAGCAATGGAACCTGCAACCAGTCCTAACACTCCGCCAGCCAAGTTATTCAATAGAGCCGTAATCCAGCCCATTCCCAAAAACCAAGCTTCTACTGCATGCCCAAGCGCTGGGATGCCATGCAGCAAGATGCCGCCACCGACCAAGAACATCGCAGTTGTTCCCAGAACGGACAAGGTTTTCATAAGCCATGGGGCAAAGGCCAGCAACCCTTGACCCACCGCTCTAAAAATTGCATTGCCTTGCTGGATCAGATACAAACCAGCATCATCAATCTTGACTATGGCGCCAACCAGCCCATAAACACCTACGGTCATGATTAAAGAAATACCCACCAATACGGCCAACTGCTGACCAAAGCTGCCTGTAGCAGCAGTTCCCAGGGTGATCACAATGATCTCTGCTGACAAAATAAAGTCAGTTCGAATAGCACCTTTGATTTTGTCTTGTTCAAATTCCAACAGGTTAACCTCTTCATTGGCCACGGCTTGTGCCAACTGGAGATGGTGCGCTTCTTTGTCATCATTACTTTGCAAGTAGGTATGAAGCAACTTTTCTGCGCCCTCGAAACACAAAAAAAGTCCGCCTAGCATCAACAAGGGCGTGATCATCCATGGCGCAATGGCGCTGATCACCATGGCGGCTGGCACTAAGATTAATTTGTTTAGCAATGATCCTTTGGCAACTGCCCAAACCACTGGCAACTCACGATCAGCCTTGACACCTGTGACTTGTTGCGCATTGAGGGCTAGGTCATCACCTAAGACCCCGGCCGTTTTTTTTGCAGCTAATTGCGTCATAGCCGCTACATCATCTGCAGATGCAGCACTTTGTCGCGCTGCCACTTTAGTCATGGTAGCCACGTCATCTAACAACATGGCAATATCGTCAATCAAAGCCAACAAACTAGATGCAGCCATTTAGCATGTTCCTGGAAGTTTCAAAAACTTTTTGATAGTACCTCGATTTACGCTTGCCAAACTCCATAGCCTTGTTTCCGCAAGCGGATACCTAAGTCCACCTCCATATATTGCGCATCGCCATAGGGCATTGGGTTTAAGTGTTCAAAAAGCTGCGTCATCAATCGGACGCCAAAGCGAGTGACGTATTTGTTTGAGCGAATTCCAGCCATATGATTATCAAAGCGTACATCCGGATCTAGACCTGTCATTCCCACGTAGACGCACGGCATGCCCGTAACGTAGCCTGGATTCGCTTTTACGAATTTTTTCACATCCAAGACGTCCTTAGACAACTCAACGACGTAGACGTTATGCTTTGCACGCATAGAATTTAGATAAAAAAATGAGGGCTAATTGAAATTTTTTTTTTCGTGCTGATAGCCTAATTTTTCGATATCCGAACTTCAATAGCCTACGCATACTCTAGGCATCTTTTCAAGTGCACAGTCTACAAAACGACCGAGGGCTAACTCCCATTAGGCTGGCTCAGATGGCCGATGCAGTGCGCAAATCTTGTTTCCAGATGGGTCACGGAGATACGCAAGATATAAAGCACCAAATGGCCCTACCCTAGGGCCGGGCGGCTCTTCGCAGCTAGTTCCACCGTTAGCAATACCAGCAGCATGAAAAGCCTGCACCTGCTCGGGTGTCTCAGCAAGAAATCCAATCGTTCCACCATTGGCATGGGTTGCAGCTTGGCCATCAAGGGGCTTGGTGATTGAAAAAGAACCCTTAGGACTGCGATAGAAGTAGCGATTGTCTTTATTGGCTACGCCTGGTGATAGATTCAAGGTACCGAGCACGGCATCATAAAACTTCCTTGATGCTTCGATGTCATTGGCACCGATCATTACGTGACTGAACATAGTCTTTCCTTATGTTGGTTGTTGAAATGCATTTGGTAGCTGACCAATCTTATCGACTAAAAAACCTGGCCACTTTGCAATGGGGCTATCGACCTTAGGCGATCATTTAGGAATGTTCCTCCAGGCTCATCTAGTGAGCCTCATAGGGTATCTAATGTCCATAGCGCCAAACGTCTTGACGTTCGTGCTGTGGGAGCAAATAGTTCTAAGGATTAAGTGGTCTATGAAGAAGGCTACAACAGCCAGTGTTTAAGGAATCGCGCTTCGGGTGATCAAGTCATTCCGACACAAAGGGCTCAAGCTGTTTTTTGAGAATGGATCGAAGGCTGGCATAAACCATGCGCATGCTGCCAAGCCGGCCCGCCAACTATCCCGGCTCAACGTGGCCACCGGCGACAGCGATATGAACCTGCCGGGCTGGGGCTTGCATGCCCTGCAAGAGAACATGCAAAACCATTGGTCGATCTCGGTCAACGGTAACTAGAGGATGACTTTCACATTTGAAGGCACCGACGTTGTGTTGGTTGACTATCAGGACTACCACTAGGAGATTTGCCATGGCACATATGTTTACCCCCCTCATCCCGGCTTGACACTGCGCGATGACGTACTGCCAGCGCTGGGTCTGAATGTGACCGAAGCCGCAAAGCAGTTGGATGTATCCCGTGTGGCGCTGTCGCGTTTGCTCAATGGTCGCGCCGCTATCTCCCCTGAAATGGCCCTGCGTATTGAAGCGCGGCGGGGTGTAGAAGGCTGCGGCGAGGCACGACTATGGCTAGCAGAGCAAAGCGCGTATGACGGCATCAGACCGAGGAATGGTTCAAGTCCGCCCCCTTTCACGTTCAACCAGCACCAGCCAACGCGGTGTCCGCCCAGCCTAGTTCCTGCTTGTCCGTCAGCACCGCCTGGTAGCATCACTTATCAGTACTTTATCCGTACAGCGTGGCCCTGGCAGTCGGTAAGGTTCGTGCAAAAACCTGTCGTATCGCCGTTTTAGCGAGTTTTTGATTTACCTGCGTAGAGAGTTCGGCATTGTTATGGTTCCCGGTCCTTAAACTACGGGCACCGCATTCCCTCCACCCCTGCGCCAGTGCGAGCTTTCCTACCGTCACTTTTGGTAAGGAAAACAAATCGACCCCGTTCTTAGGCTCGGCTGATGAGACCCTGCTCACTAAATAACTCTGTACTCGTGGCTGCATGGTGGCTACATGAGCCTGAAGCCAAAAAGCAAAAAGCCCAACCGGTAATGGATGGGCTAAGTGCATGATTTACTTGGGGTGGCTGATGGGGCTCGAACCCACGACAACAGGAATCACAATCCTGGACTCTACCAACTGAGCTACAGCCACCGTAAATAGAATTATAAACTGGCCTCGCCTTGGCAAGGCCTTGAAAGCAGCCCTTACTCCGCAGCGGCAAGCGCCGCACTGGCATCGGCTTGGGGCTTGGCTACTTTGATCTGCACCTTGAAGCGCTTTTTCAACACTTCGTAATACGCATCCCACTCGGCCCCCGCCAGCCAACGCGCCATCTGGCCGCGCTCCTGCTCAGCCACGGCGGCTGGCGGCGCGTTGCGGGGCAAGACCTTATTCACGCGGGCCACCGCATAGCCTTGCGCTCCCAGGTCCACACCCAGCCAGGCCGGCAGTGCAGAAGTATCAGCGCGCAGGATGGCATCCATCAGCACCTGGCTCAAGCCGGGTATGGGCTGGTCGCGCCCCAGTACGGTGGCGGCGCCAAGCTTGCCTTCATCCGCTTGCTTTTTCCAATCGGCAAGTTGAGTTTCCCCCTCTTTTTTGGCCAATTCTTGGGCGCGCGATTGAACCAAGCGGGCTTTCACTTGCGCATTCACCTCGTCCAATGGTTTAGTGCGCGCCGGGTAGTGCTGGCTGATGCGCGCCGCAACCATCTGGCTGGGGCCGGTTTCTATGGCCTCGGTATTGTGTTTTTTCTCGATCACGTCGACGCTGAACAAAGCAGCCAGCAATTTGGCATTGGCCAGGGGGCCGCTTGCGCCTTGGATGGGCGTTTTCGGCAGGCCATTAGCGCTTTGAATGCTGAGCTTGAGGCGGTCGGCGGCGGCTTGTAAGCTGTCTGCCTGCTCGTACACCACATTGGTAAACACTTCAGCCTGCTCGGCAAATTTTTTCTGGGCCTGCTGGGTGGTGAGTTCGGACTCCAATTTCTCGCGCATGCTTTCAAAGCTGGGGGCCGCTGGGGTTTTAATGTCGGTCAAACGGATGATGTGGTAGCCGAAATCGCTTTCCACCAATCCACTAGTTTGTCCTTTTTTCAGCGCAAAAGCGCTGTCTTCAAAGGGTTTGACCATCGCCCCGCGCGCAAAAAAATTCAGGTCACCGCCATTGGCAGCAGAGCCGGGGTCTTGCGAAAACTTGGCCGCCAACTGGGCAAAGCTATCGGGCTTGGCGTTGACTTTGTCCAGCACATCTTGCGCCTGGGCCTTGGCCTTTGCACGCTCGGCAGCGGGCATGTCTTTGGGAGCGTTGATCAAAATATGGCTGGCGCGGCGCTCTTCTTTGGACTGCAGGCGCGCAATGTTTTGCTCGTAATAGGTACGCACATCGGCTTGGGGCACGCTGATCGACTTTTTCACAGCCTCCAAATCGAAAACCAAATACTGCACATCAGCGGTCTCGGGCGCCTGGAAAAGTGCGCTATTGGCCTTGTAGAAGGCCTCGATGTCGGCATCACTGGTTTGCACTTTGGCTGCAAATTCGGCGGAACTAAAGCGCGCCACCTGCACCTCGCGCCGCTCAAAAAACGCATTTAAGGCCATGTCGGCCACGGCCTTGGGCGCGAACGCGGTGCTACTCACACCCGACTCCAACTGCCGCAGAGACAAATCCTGGCGGATACGCGCTTCCAAACCGGCGGTGGTTAAGCCCTGGCTGGCCGCAATTTGTTCATAGCGCTCTTTATCAAAACTGCCATCGGGCTTTTTCATCTCGGCGATCGCTGGAATCTGCTGCAACTCACGGGCCAATCGCGCATCGGTAATTGGCAGCAAAGAAGCGTCCGCCGCCTCGGTCATGACGCGCTCGCGCACCAGACGCTCCAAGGTGACATAGCGGGCCTCTGGCGAGTCCATCATCTTGGCATCCAGTTCGGGGCGCGAGGCACGCAGGCGATCCACCTCATTTTTGTGCGCGGCATCCCACTCGGATTGGGTGATGCTGTAACTGGCGATCTTGGCTACTGTGGAGCCGGACCCATCGCTTCGGCTGTATCCGTCCACACCCACCAGCACAAAAGCGGGAACGATCAGCAAGAACATGACAAACATCATGATCTTGTTGTGCTTGCGGACGAATTCAAACATGCGCTATCTCCAGGGACTCACAAAAAAGGCGAACCTGCGGTTCG
>CAMBFO010000001.1 GCA_945865675.1 Comamonas sp. lk | reverse complement strand
ACGCAGCCATTGCTCATCTGGATGATTTGTTCCTGGGTGTCGCTGACCAAAATATCGCTGTCGATGTTTTCCTCACCGAATTCGTTTTCGATGACGGCGATTTTTTGGCCGTGCGCCTCGGTCAGTATGCGTTTGAGCAAGGTGGTTTTACCCGAACCTAAAAATCCAGTGAGTATGGTGGCGGGAATCAGTGACATGGCGTATCCAAGCGTTTCGGGTAAGTCGCGCATTTTGCAGCAAGCGCCGCCGCCCTAGCGCTCTTCGATGCGGCCGTTGGCATGCTGGGCAAAGCGTCCCTTGTCACGCGGATGCACCGGGTCGCTGCGGCCCCAGGGCCAGCCGCCAAATTCGGTGCGGCGGTAATCGGCAAAGGCCTGGTGGATTTCAGCCTGGGTATTCATGACAAAGGGGCCGTACTGTGCCACCGGCTCGCCGATAGGGCGGCCTTGCAGCATCAGCAATTGCGTCTCGTCGTCGCCGCCCTGCAGCGCGAGGGCATCTTGCGCCCGCACTTCCACTACCGATTGCGATGCAACCGTCTGGCCATTGACGGTGAGCCCGCTACCTCGAAAATAGTAAAGCCTGCGCCGCGATTGCGTGTGGCTGGCGCCCGGCATGGTCCATTGCGCGCCGGCTTGCATGCGGACAGTCCAAATAGCCAGGTCGGAGTCCGTCTCAGCGGCCCAGGAGTCCGGCGGAGGCGCTGCGCCGCGCGACTGCTCCAGTGTTCCGGCTACCACTTGGACCGAAGTCTTGCGCCCGTTCGCGTCGGCAAGCTCAAGCAATGGGACACTGTCGGCCCAGAGCATGGTGAAGTGCGGCTCGGCCATTTTTTTACGGGCCGGCAGATTGAGCCAAATTTGGAATAACTCGGCCGGGTTGGCGGCCTCGCTTTGGCGCAGCGGAAACATCTCACAGTGCACAATGCCTTTGCCCGCAGTGAGCCATTGCACATCGCCCGGCCCGAAGCGGGCAGTGGCTCCGAGCGAGTCGCAGTGGTCGATAAAGCCCTGGCGCACGATGGTGACGGTTTCAAAACCCCGGTGTGGATGGGCCGGAAAGCCTGGCACCGTGGTGCCGTGGTACATGCGCCAGCCGTCTTTGCCCTCAAAGTCCTGACCTATATTGCGCCCACCCAGATCGGCCTTGGGCCCCATCTGCGCGTTGCCGGGTGGATAGGCATCGTCGTGGTGGACGCAGAACAAAAACGGGTCTATGGTTTGCCAGGGAAATCCCAAAGGCGCGATTGCAAGAATACTGTGGTTTGCCATAGATAAATAGTCTCGTTTGCACAGGGGCACGCTACCTCGCGTGCAGCACGCAGTTTAGTGGCCGGGCGGCTCCATAGCGGCAGATCTTTCAGGTCGCGCATTGGCAGGGCCTGCCGCGCTATCTGTATGCAGCGCTTGGCCGCAAGCGATGGGTGGTCGTAGGCGTGACCGCTAAGATGCACCAATGCGTTTCCCCCCCCGCTTGTTGCGCGCCGCTTTGGCGCTGGCCATCGCCGCGCTGCTGTGTCTGGTCGATGCCGGACGGCGAGCGCAGCTGGTGCCTGCGCAGGCCGTCCAGATGGCCCCAGCGCACGGGGTGGACGCTTCTCCAAGCCCAGGGCAAGCCGCGCTGGCGGGCGGACGTTGGGAGCGTACGGGGCAGGGCCATATCCCCATGCCCCAGGGCGTGCCCGCCGCGCATGCCAGCGCCTTGCTCGCAATGCCGGCCGCGCATCCCTCGGCGCTGCTGGCTTTTTGGTTTGCTGGCGACCGCGAGAGTGCGCCCAATGTCCAGATCGCGATGTCGGCGCTGGACCGTGCCAGCGGCAGCTGGTCCCCCGCCCGTATGGTGGTGGACCGCTGGGAAATGGGCGCGCAGCTAGGCTTTGGCATCCGCCGGCTTGGCAATCCGGTAGCCTGGCTGGATGGACAGGGGCAAGTGCATTTGTTTGTCGTGGCCACCGGTTTAGGTGGCTGGGCGGCAGGGCGGGTGGTGCATTTGCGTCAGGCTGCACCCACGCCCGATGCGCCATGGGCCTGGGACGCTGTAGCGGTGTTGCCATTGTCCTGGCTTTGGAATACCAGCTACCTGGTGCGCACCGCCCCTTTGCTCTTGGCCGACGGCGGTCTGGTGTTGCCAGCCTACTTTGAACTGGCGCGCAAATACCCGGTGGCCCTGCGCCTGGATGCGCAAGGTGCGCTGCGCGCTATGGTGCCGATGTCAACCCAAGGCCAGATGCTGCAACCGGCTTTGCTGGCACTGGACCGGCGCGAGTGGCTCGCCTTGATGCGCGATAGCGGGCCCGCAGGTCGCATCCGCGTGGCCCGGACCCGCGATGGCGGCGTGCAGTGGTCGGACGCCCAAGACTTGCCCCTGGATAACCCCAATGCCAGCGTCGCCACGCTGACGGCAGGCGGGCAGCACCTGCTGGTGTACAACCCGCAAAAAAGCGGCCGTGACCGCCTGCGCATGGCGTCCTCGGCGGACGCAGGCCGATGGAGCAGCATGGTCGATTTAGAAAATGGGCCACCCGGACACGAATACTCCTACCCGGCCATGGCCATGGTCGATGGCCAGGTCTGGGTCAGCTATACCGACCAGCGCCAGTCGATTGCCTGGCAGCGATTTGCCTGGGTGCCGCAGCCCGGGGCAGCGCCTGACAAAGGTCGCCCATGAACTGGGTGGGTGGGCCTGATTGGATGCGTCTGGTGCAGGATGCCGCACCCCTGTTGCCGCAGCCGTCTTTGTTGCCCCTGCTCAGACATGCCGGTTGGGCCTTGGTGTTGGGGGCGCTCGTCATGGCCCTGCTGCAATGCTTTGATGCGCGCTGGGTGCGCGACAAGGCCCGCCTGCTGGCGCTGGTGTGTGCCTTGGCGGCCTGCATTCCCGGCCCCTGGGGCCTGAGTTATTGGTTGGGGCTGGCATTTCAGACGCCCAGTCTCATGGCCATTGGCTTGGCCCTAAGCTACCTATGGCGCAGTCTGGTGCAGCGCCGATGGCCCCAAAGCGCGCAATACCCTGACCCTGCTAGTTCCAGACAGCGCAGCTTTGCATGGCAAGACCGCTATGCGCTTGTGGGCATCGCCATGGGCTGGTTGCTGCTGCTCGATGTCTTTGCTTATTTACCCTGGAGCCTGTATGCCTGGGGTTTTCATCCTCTGGCTTTTGGCTTGGTTTTGCTGGTGGCGCTGTGGCCCTGGATCGCAAGTGGCCGCGCAGCGACGCTGATGCAAGCACCATCCAAAGTGCTGCTGCCGGTACTGGCCTTGTTTTGGGTGTCCCGTTGGCCCACCGGCAATTTGTGGGACGCGGTGCTCGATCCCTGGTTGTTCGTCGGCCTGCATGGCTACCTACTGGCACGCTACCGCAAACGCCAGGGCAGCTGACAGGCGTTTCAGGGCTTGCTGATGATTAAGAGCTCTTTGCCAAACAACCACTCCTGGGGCTGCCACACATTGGATAAGCTCACTTCCCCCGCGCGGTGGCGGCTTTTCACATGCCAGCGCTGCGCTATCAGCTCGCAGTGCGGCAGGCAAGTCAAGGGCGTCTGCGCTGTCTGGGCGTCGATCCACACCACCGCGTCAAAGCGTTCCAGCAAATAGTCAAGACGCTCTGCGGCAGGCAGATCCGGGCGCAGGCTTGCGGTGTTGCGGCCTTGGATGTCATAGGGAACCAAGGTACTGCCCGGCAGCAGAAAGGCAAAGCGCTCGTATTGCCCGTTAAAGCCATTGGGCACTGCGATGCGCAGCTTTTGCATGCGCGCCACAACCGCTGCGCTATAGCCCGCTTGCGTGCTCGCAAGTGGTGCGGTCATGGCGCTGAAACAGGCGTATAGCGCGAGCGTAGCGGCCAAGGCGCTGTTGCGCGTCCAGCGCGCATACAGCATGCCGCCAAGGCAGGCGGCCAGACCCAGCGTTGCGCACATCAAGGTGATGCTTACCTCCAGGTCTGTGCCTATGCCCATTGCGTGCATGACCCAGCCAATGCGGGCTAACAGTGTCAAAGCGATTGCGCCAACCAGCAAAACGGCAAAAAACCAGCCGCGCGCCAGGCGCTCCCAGTACATCGCCAGCAGGATGGCAAAGGCCGGCATGGCCGCAATGACGTAGCGCGCTGAGCGTTGGCTGGGGATACTAAAGACCAGCAGCCACACCAGCAGCCAGATCAAAAGCGTGCCCTGGGGTTGACCGACCCAGGCCCGCCAATGGCCAAGCCAAGCGCAGCGCAGTGCGTACCAGCACAGGCCCAGTGCCACGGGCAGCAGCAGTCCGGCGTTTTCCGGGTAGGCCAAGGCTTGCTGCCAAACAGGATAGTCCCCGTTCAAGGCCGCTTGCCAATAGCCGCCGGTTTGCAGCTTGCCGGCGTTTTCGCCGATCACGAACTCCTGCCATACCGCTCGCGGATCGGGGTCCAGCACAAACCAGAGTGCGAAAACGCCCAGTGCGACAACCACGCTCAAACCCACGCCCGCTGCCGTGCGTACCAAGGGTTTGAAGCGAGGACTTCCTTGGCTCAGCCACAAGGCGCAGCCCAGCGTGGCTGCTGCTGGCGCGATGAGGGCGAAGGACTTGTACAAAAGCCCCACGCCCATGACCAGGCCCGTCAGCAGGTAGGCCGCAGCGGACCACGGGCCCGGCGGCGAAGCGAAGGCGGCCGTTGGCTGTGCACTGGGGGTAGGCGCAGTTTGTTGCCATAACAAATACCACATAGGCAAGGCCAGCCAAAAAGTTTCGGGCGCGCTGGTCAGGTACACCCGGCTATAGCGGTAGGTGGAAAAAAAGGCCAAAAAAATGACCGCTGCCAGCAGCGCGGTACGCCATTGGCCACTGATGCGCAGTGCTATCGAGCCCAAAGCGGCGGTGGTTAGCAAGGTGTAGGCCACGCTGGGCCAGCGCAGAGAAAACAAACTACCTTGTGCGCTCCAATCGCCGCTGGCGATGGCTTGCCAGAACAGCAAGGGTGGTTTGGTGTTGCGCATATTCTCCAGGTCCGATACCAGCGGCAGCCAATGCCCCGAAGCGGCTGTGAGGCGGGCGATATGGATATAGACCATTTCGTCGCCATTGGTCGGCGCATAAGGGCTGCCGAGTCCGAAAAAATACAGAGCCACTGCGCAAAAAAGCAAGACCCACCAGGGCCAGAGTGCGCCTTGTGTAGCGGATGTGCGGGGCTGCGTGATGGACACCATGCGGAGCACTCTAGCGTTTACGAAAGGTCCAGCGGTCGTTGGCTAAAAAATTACTAACGCTGGCGATGACGATGGCAATCACATTGGCCAGCATGTAATGCATGCTGTGCGCCAGCCACAGGGTGAGCACGTATTGCAGGCCGATGCCAAACCAAGATGCCAGTGCATATTGGAACAACTGGACGCCCAAACCGACGTGGGGCAGGGGGTCTATGCCCGCTTGGCTGGGCATCTGCTGCATGCGGTCGGCCCAAGTCCAAAGGCGGTTCCAGGTGAAGTTGTTGACGGTGGCCACCGCAATCGCCAGTGCCAGTGAGGCATAAGGCTTGCCCTGCGGTCCCTCCAGGCTTTGAAACAGATATTCGTGGCCCAGATAAAGCACGGCGATATTGACCACGGTGCCGCTGGCCCCGACCATGCCGAATTTGATGTAACGGATAGCCAGCAGCCAGCGCAACAGCGCCAGCGCGCGGTCGCGCCAGAGGGCTTGCGCGTTCATGCGCCGGGCGCCGCAGCGACAGCGCCGGTTGGCGCTTGCAAAAACGCCAGCGCCTGGTCCAGCACCGGGTCCGGCGCAATGCGCTTGAGGCACTGGTTGTCGCCATCGCAAAACGTCAGACGATGGTTGTAGGCGCTCAGGCAGGGCGAGCAGGCGATACCTGATTCAAGCACTACATTGCGCTTACCTAGCGGACCATACAGCTTGCCGGTTTCGGGCCCGAAAAAGACCATGGTTTGGATCGGTGTCAAAGTGGCGAAGTGGCCAGGACCGCCGTCGTTGGTAATGAGCAAATCGGCGGCATAAAACAACATCAAGAGCTCGCGGATGCTACCGGTATAGCCGGTCAGGTCAATGCATAAATCACTGCCGACCTGGGTCTTGAGCTGCTGCGCTAAAGCGGCATCGTCTTTGAGGCCAATCAAGCCGACCGCATAGCCCTTGTGGCACAGGCCTTGGGCCACGCGCGCATAGTGTGCTTGCGGCCAGGCGCGCTCGGGCAGGATGCCGCCACCGGCATACAAGAGCACCAGGCGTCTGGATTGGGTGGCCGGATGGTCCTGCCCTAAGGTGTCCCGGTATGCGCAAAGTTCTGCGGGTGTCAACGCAACGGACAAAGCACTGTCTTGGGGCACGGATCGGATTGGCGCTACTTTATTGCGCGGCATGCTGCCGGCCTGCAGGGCATCGACCAGCGATAAAAATTGCAAGCTGATGTGCTGGTAAGGGTTGTAGGGAATCGCGTGCGTAATAAAGCTGCCCCGGTACAGGCCTTCCTGTGTATGCGGGGTAAAACCGCTGCGCACCGGCGCGCCGCAGGCAAAAGACAGCAGCGCGCTAACGCGGGAAAACAATTCGCAGTCGATCACCGCATCAATACCCAAAGCGCGCAGTTTTGCACTCACGCGCAGGATGTCGCCCGCCAGCGAAAGGCCGCCGCTGTCGTCAATCGAATGCATCTGCGCCGCTTCGGTGAGCGAGAGCAAGCGGGTAACTTCTTGGTTTTTTTTCAGTTGCAGTATGTGGATGGCCGCTTGCGGGTAGCGCTGGCGCAGCGCGGCAAACATCGGCCCAGCTAACACGATGCTGCCCATTTCCGACAAGAGGATGACCAGAATATGGCGCGCATCCTGCGGCATCACCGCAGGCTTGCGCCATAAACTGCTAAGCCCCACCCAGCCCGACACCAAGCTACATAGCAACTGGCCCAGCCAGCGGTCTATCAGGCGTTGTGTCTGTAGCTTCATGCAGCTCTTGTTTTACAAGCCTGCCGCTGCACGCAGCGCGCTCGCTTTGTCCGTACGTTCCCAGGTGAATTCGGGTTCTTCACGGCCGAAGTGGCCGTAGGACGCGGTCTTCTCGTAAATCGGGCGTAGCAGGTCTAGCATCTGGATGATGCCTTTGGGGCGCAGGTCAAAATGTTCACTGACCAAGGCGGCGATTTTTTCGTCAGAAATCACACCGGTGCCTTCGGTGTAGACGGTAACGTTCATGGGCTTGGCCACGCCAATGGCATAGGCCACCTGAATCTGGCATTGCGTGGCCAGACCGGCCGCCACAATGTTCTTGGCCACATAGCGCGCGGCGTAGGCTGCGGAGCGGTCCACCTTGGTGGGATCTTTGCCGGAGAACGCACCGCCGCCGTGCGGGCAGGCGCCGCCGTAGGTGTCCACAATGATTTTGCGTCCGGTGAGGCCACAGTCGCCTTGCGGCCCGCCGACCACAAAGCGGCCGGTGGGGTTGACCAGGTAGCGGGTGTCTTTCAGCCATTCTTTGGGCAAGACCGGTTTGATGATTTCTTCGATCACCGCGTCGATGAATTCTTGCTTCATGGTCGTGCCATTACTCATCTCAGGGCTGTGCTGGCTGGACAGTACGACGGTGTCAATGCTATGGGGCTTGCCGTTGACATAGCGCATGGTCACCTGGCTTTTGGCATCCGGGCGCAAAAAGGGCAGGCGTCCGTCTTTGCGCAACTGGGCCTGGCGTTCGACCAGGCGGTGAGCATAGTAAATCGGCGCGGGCATCAGCTCGGGTGTTTCATTGCAGGCGTAGCCAAACATCAGGCCCTGGTCACCGGCGCCGGTGTTGAGGTGGTCGTCACTGGCGTGGTCCACGCCTTGGGCGATGTCATTGGATTGCTTGTCGTAGGCAACCAGCACGGCGCAGCCCTTGTAGTCAATACCGTATTCAGTGTTGTCGTAGCCGATGCGCTTGATGGTGTCGCGTGCCACCTGGATGTAATCCACATGCGCGTTGGTAGTGATTTCGCCGGCTAGCACCACCAGACCGGTGTTGCACAGGGTTTCCGCGGCGACGCGGGACTTGGGGTCTTGCTTGAAAATCGCGTCCAAAATCGCATCCGAAATCTGGTCGGATACTTTGTCGGGATGTCCTTCGGACACCGACTCGGAGGTAAAAAGAAAATCGTTCGCCATGGTTGCTCTCCAAAAAATGTGAGGTTGACATGCGTTGCCAATCCCGGGAGCTGGCGAACGCTTTAGCAGATTTGTCCCCAAGGACAAGGCACAATTGGCCGGCAAGGCTGGTCGATCGTGTCGTCGCCCTGCAAGTTGCTCGTTTAACTCGGCGACCCTTTCATTCTAGCAAAGCCCTATGCCATTTTTGATCCGACTGCTCTCGCGCTGCCCTCTGTGGCTATTGCATGGCGCCGGTTGGCTGTTGGGTTATTTGAGCTATGGGTTTTCGCAGGATTACCGCCATCGTTTTCACACCCAATTGCGGCAGGCCGGTTATGGCTGGCGCGAGGCCCTTGGCGCTATCGGGCAGGCCGGCTGCAGCGTATTGGAATCGCCCCGCTTGTGGTTTGGCGCGCCGGTTCCGGTGCAGTGGGATGGGCAAGAGGTGGTTCAGGCCGCCTACGCCAGCGGGCGCGGCGTGATTTTTTTGACCCCGCACTTAGGTTGTTTTGAAGTGACAGCGCCCTGTGCGGCGGCATTGTTTGGTGAGCGCTATGGACCGATGACGGTGCTGTACCGTCCGGCGCGTCAAGCTTGGTTGGCTGCCATGCTGCAGGCCTCGCGCAGCCGCCAGGGCCTGCTGACCGTGCCGACCAATTTGCAGGGCGTGCGTAAATTGCTCAAGGCTTTGCGTAAAGGCGAAGCCGTTGGCCTCTTGCCCGACCAGGTGCCGCCCTTGGGCATGGGCATTTGGTCACCGGTCTGGGGCCGCCCGGCTTACACCATGACCCTGGCGGCCAAACTGGTCTTGCAAACCGGCGCCGATGTGGTTGTGGCCTGGGGCCAGCGCTTGCCCTGGGGACAGGGCTATCGCATCCATGCCCGCAAGCTGGAGGTGGACTTGCAAGCAGATCTCGATGCCATGGTGGCCCAGGTCAATAGCGCCATGGAGGGCTTGGTACGCCAATGCCCGACCCAGTACTTGTGGGGCTACGAACGCTACAAGCAACCCCGGCAGGAGTCTTTTGCGTGAACCCCTTGATCCGGGTCATGCAGTTGCTGGCTTATGTGCCGCTGCCGATTTTGCGCGCCATAGGCAGCGCTTTGGGAATGCTCTTGTATGTCTTTGCCCGCCGCCGCCGCGCGGTCGTGCAGGCCAATCTTGCGGCCTGCTTTGGGCACTTGGACCTGGCGCAGCGCCGGGCTATTGCGCGCAGACATTTCCGTCTTTTTGCCCAAGCTTTGCTAGACCGCGCCTGGTTATGGCACGCGCCGGCGGCCTTGCTGCGCCAACGCATCCAATTCGAGGGCGCGCTGCTTGAACTGGAAAACCCCGAGCCCTTGGTATTTTTGGCCCCGCACATGGTGGGCCTGGATGTTGGCGGCGTGGTACTCACCGAGTTGCAGCAAATCATCACTGCATGTATTTACGTGCCTTTGAGCAATGTGTGGGCCGAAGAATGGATGGTGCAGGGTCGTAATCGGTCCGGGAACGTGCACTCGATTGCCCGCAAAGACGGCCCCCAGCCGGTGCTGCGCGGACTGCGCAAAGGCATCCGTCTGCACTTGTCGCCGGATATGGACTTCGGTGCCGAGGGGGCGCTATGGGTTCCGTTTTACGGCGTACCTGCCGCTACCGTGCCGGCGTTGGCGCGTTTTGCCAAGCTTGGGCGGGCGCGTGTCTGCGCCTTGGTCAGCCGCCTGGTTCCCGGTGGTTATGAGGTCCGTTTGAGCGATGCCTGGGCGGATTTCCCCAGCGAGGACTTGCACGCCGATACCTTGCGCATGAACCAATGCATTGAACATTGGATTGACCAGGACCCGGCCCAGTATTACTGGGTACACAAGCGCTTTAAGACACGCCCGCCGGGTGCGCCCAGCCTCTACGCTTGAGGCTAGGCCAGGCTGTGAAGCGGGCTTGCCCGCCTTGCTGCTAACCGGCTGTCGGCTCGACTGCCAGTGCCACTGCGCTAGCGGGGTGGGCCCAAGCCCACAAAAGCGTGGCCACGTCCTCCAAGCCGGTGCGCTTGGTGGCGGAAAAAAGCCGTACTTCGCCACCGCCAGCTTGTAACTTGGTAATCGACAAGACTTTCGCGCCCTCGCTGCGGGTGAGTTTGTCAGCCTTGGTCAGTACCACCAGAAACTTCAACCCTTCTTCCACCCGGGGGCGGATGACGTCGAGCAATATTTCGTCCAATTCGGTCATCCCGTGGCGCGGGTCGCACATCAGCACAATGGCCTGCAGGTTTTTGCGGCTGACCAGGTAATTGGCCATGACCTGTTGCCAGCGGATCTTGTCCTGCTTGGGCACGGCCGCGTAGCCATAGCCGGGTAAATCGGTGAGCACTGCGTCCATCACGCCTTGTTTACCCAACGCAAACAGGTTGATGTGCTGGGTGCGCCCGGGGCGCTTGGAGGCAAAAGCCAGTTGCTTTTGCTGGGTTAAGGTGTTGATGCAGGTGGATTTACCGGCATTGGAGCGCCCGACAAAAGCAATTTCCGGCACGTCCAACTCCGGCAAAAAATGCAATTGCGGCGCGGTGGTCAAAAAGCGCGCCGTGTGTAACCAGCCCAGCGCTTGCAGGGCCGCGCTCTTGGGCGCGGCGGTGGCGATGGCTGGCTGGGCAGGAGCGGGCGGGCTTGGAGTGGTCATGGGCTTGTGGTTGTGATGGCGGGCAGGCCCAAGGTGGCATTGTAGAATGGTGGGGTTTTCGCCCTACCAAAGAGCCCTAGCACCATGAAGTTGTTTGCCCCCTTGTTTCTCGTCGCAGCCATGCTCGCTGGCGCATTTTTTGCCCCGGCCCATAGCGCTGAGTCTGCCAAAGCTGCCAAACCCGATCTGGCAAAAGGCGAAGCCAGCTTCACCGCAGTATGCGCGGCCTGCCATGGGGCGGACGGTAATTCGGGCACGCCGACTTTCCCCAAACTGGCGCAGCAGCACCCCCAATATTTGGTGAAACAACTTCAGGAATACAAATCTGGCAAGCGTGCCAACCCGATCATGCTCGGTTTTGCCAGCGCCTTGTCCGAAGACGATATGCGCAATATCTCTTTCTGGCTGGAAAGCAAAGCCGCGAAGACCGGTTTTGCCAAGGACAGAGAAAATGTGGCTTTAGGCGAAAAAATTTACCGGGGCGGCATCGCTGACCGCCAAGTGCCGGCCTGTGCCGGTTGCCACAGCCCCAATGGCGCTGGCATCCCTGCGCAGTACCCTCGCATCGGTGGCCAGCATGCCGAATATGCGGCGGCCCAATTGACCGCGTTCCGTGATGGCGTGCGCAAAAACAACTTGCAAATGAGCCAGGTTGCGGCCAAGCTCAATGACCGCGAAATCAAAGCCCTAGCGGATTACGTGGCCGGTCTGCGTTAAGCGTGCCTTCCCTGGTGCATACCGGCCATAGGGTGCTTGCGGCGGCATAGTTTTTTTGCCTGGAGCCCCTGTGAAACTTCAAAGTTCTGATATCACCCCTCGCGAATTGGTGCAAGGCCGCCGTGGCGCGCTACGCCATTTGCTCGCCAGTAGCAGCGCCCTAGCCCTGGGCACCATGCCGTCCGTCGGGGCAGCCCAAGCGCTGGCGCCGACGCAAAGGCCTGGCAAATTGGCTCCGCTGCCTGCCAAGCCTAGCGCGCTGCCCGGTGCGCAGGCCATGGACAAACCGACGGCTTACAAAGACGCGTCCGGCTACAACAATTTTTACGAGTTCGGCACCGACAAGTCCGACCCGGCCGCCAATGCCCATACCCTGAAAACCACGCCCTGGACGGTGGATATAGAGGGTTTGGTAAAAAAGCCCGGCCGTTGGGCTTTGGAGGACTTGCTGGCTCTAAGCCCCATGGAAGAGCGCATTTACCGGCTCCGCTGTGTCGAAGGCTGGTCCATGGTCATCCCCTGGGTAGGCTACTCGCTGGCTGAGCTGATCAAGCGGCTTGAGCCAATGGGTAGCGCTAAATATGTGGAGTTTGTGACCCTGGCGGACCCCAAAACCATGCCTTTTGTGGGTAGCCGCACGCTGGACTGGCCCTATACCGAGGGCTTGCGTTTGGACGAGGCCATGCATCCGCTGACCTTGTTGGCCTTTGGTATGTATGGCGAAATATTGCCCAACCAAAATGGTGCCCCAGTGCGTTTGGTGGTGCCCTGGAAATATGGATTTAAGAGTGCCAAGAGCATTGTCAAAATCCGTTTTAGCGAGCGCCAACCGGCTACCGCCTGGAACAAGGCCGCGCCGCAAGAGTATGGCTTTTACTCCAACGTCAACCCTGAAGTGGACCACCCGCGCTGGAGCCAGGCCAGCGAGCGGCGGCTCGGCGAGGATGGCATTTTTGGCAAAAAGCGCAAGACGCTGATGTTTAACGGCTACCAAGCGCAGGTAGGCCAGTTGTACGCCGGCCTGGATTTGAAAAAGTTCTACTGAGCCCCGCTCTTGTCCGCCTTGATGATGCAGCGCGCCCTTGCTTGGCGCTATGCCAAACCCTGTGTTTTTGTGCTGGGCTTGCTGCCCTTGGCCTATTTGTGGTTTGCCTTGTTGCACGATGGCCTGGGGGCCAATCCGGCTGAAGCGTTATTGCGCGGCACGGGCCTGTGGACACTGCGCATGCTCTGTGTGCTTTTGCTGGTGACTCCTTTGCGCGAGGCTATGGGCTGGGTGGGCTTGGCCCGTTTTCGCCGCATGCTGGGCCTGTTCGTATTTTTCTATGCGATCTTGCATTTTCTCGCCTATGCCTGGCTGGACCAGAGCGGGCAATGGCAAGACATCCTGCACGATATTCCCAAGCGCCCTTTTATTCTTGTCGGGTTGCTGGCCTTGCTGCTCTTGCTGCCCTTGGCGCTGACGTCTTTTAACGCCGCTATCCGATGGTTGGGCGCGGCGCGCTGGCGTAGTCTGCACCGGGCGGTGTATTTGATCGCTCTGCTGGCCATCTTGCATTTTTTCTGGATGCGCGCGGGCAAACGCAACTTTGACGAGGTGGCACTTTACGCCGCCATCATCGGGGTATTGCTGGCCTGGCGCTTGCGTCGCCGATTCATGCGCACAGCTGCTCGCCCCGGAACAAGTCCGTAAGCGACTCCCGCTGGCGGATGACGGTCGCCCGGTCGCCATCGACCAAGACCTCGGCGGCGCGGGTGCGGGTGTTGTAATTACTGGCCATGCTCATGCAATAAGCCCCGGCGGACATCACCGCCAGCCGCTCGCCGGGCTGTACCGCCAATGCCCGGTCTCGGCCAATCCAATCGCCGCTTTCGCATACCGGTCCGACCACGTCATACACGCTCGTCTGGGCCGGGTTTTTTGCCGGCTCCAAAGGAACAATCGCGTGGTAGGCCTGGTACATCGCGGGGCGCGGCAAGTCGTTCATGGCGGCATCCACGATGCAGAAGTTTTTCTGCTCGCCGGGCTTGAGGTAGAGCACTTCAGTAAGGCACACCCCAGCATTACCCACCAGGGAGCGACCCGGCTCGATCATCAAGGTGTGGTCGCCCAAGCCGCGCGCATCGATTTTTTGCAGTAATTTGGCCCACAGCGCATCGGCCGTTGGTGGCGCCTCGTCTTGGTATTGAATACCCAAGCCACCGCCGAAATCAATATGCTCTAAGGCAATGTCTGCCGCTTCAATCGCCTGCACCAGATCAAGCATACGGTCTACCGCGTCCAAGTAGGGCGCCTCTTCCGTGATTTGCGAGCCAATATGGCAGTCAATCCCCACGATACGCAAGCCCGGTAGCGTGGCTGCATGTTGGTAAGTCGCCAGGGTGCGATCGTGGGCGATCCCGAATTTGCTGCCTTTGAGGCCGGTGGAAATGTAGGGATGGGTTTTGGGGTCTACATTGGGGTTGACGCGGATGCTGATGGGCGCGCGCACGCCCATAGACACGGCAACGGCGTTCAGGACCTCGATCTCTGCTTCACTTTCGACATTGAAGCAGCCAATGCCCGCGGTCAGCGCCTCGCGCATTTCAGGGCGGGTTTTACCGACGCCCGAGAAAATGACTTTGGCCGGGTCGCCACCGGCCGCACGTACCCGCGCCAACTCGCCGCCCGACACAATGTCAAAACCGCAACCGGCGCGCGCAAAAACTTGCAATACCCCCAGCGAGGAGTTGGCCTTCATGGCATAGCAAATCTGCGCTTTGCGCCCAGCAAACCCGGCCTGGTAAGCGGCCAGCGCGCCCACCATAGACGCTTTGGAATAGACATACAAAGGCGTTCCATGTTCTCGGGCGAGTGCGTTAAGGGCGAGATCCTCCACCATCAGGCCTTTGTGGCCATAGTGGAAATAGGGAGCTCCGGGCAAGGTATTGTTCATGCTGCGCGGCAGCTAGGCTGCCGATCCGTTATGGTGTGGCTTGTAGGAGTTTGGCAAGAGCTGTTGAAGCTGGCTGCTTTAGGCGGCAGAAATAAGGGCCCTTTTTGCCCGCAGGCGCTCAGTAGCACAGTGGCCGCTAGGCACAAGCACCAGGTACTTCTTAATTTTTTTGTTTTTGACATGGTGAAATTGTAATGACCGACCCCGAGTTCATGGACCTGGCCGAATCCCTCTTGCGCAGCGTTGAAACCGTCTGCGATGCGATCAATGATGAGGGCACGGCCGACATTGACAACCAACGCGTAGGCGCCATGGTGACTTTGGTATTTGCCAACCGCAGCCAGATCATCATCAATCTGCAAAAACCTTTGCACGAGGTTTGGATGGCCTCGCGCTCGGGCGGATACCATTTTTCATGGCGCGAAGGCCGCTGGCAGGATACCAAAGGGCAGGGTGATTTTTTTACACTGTTAGCCAGTGATGCCAGCGCGCAGGCGGGCGTGCACTTGCAGTTTGCACCCTAATCAGTTTCTGAACAAATCCAAAATACTGCGCTGTTCTTCGGCCGGCGTCATCGGCCTGGAGGCCGGGGCCCCGGCAGGGGCTTTGTCACCAGTGCCTACAGCGCCTATGCCGGTACCCTTGGAAAACTCCTCGTAATACCACTCGTTGTTGACACGCACAATGCCTTCGGGCGCCTCGGATTCCATTATGGGAACGTTTCTCAAAGCGGTTTCCATAAAGCTGATCCAGACTGGCAGGCTTAGACCGCCACCGGTTTCTTTATCACCGAGCTTGCGCGGCGTGTCGTAACCTATCCAGGTGACCGCGGTTAGCGTGGGGTGGTAACCCGCAAACCAGGCATCCATGGAGTCGTTGGTAGTACCGGTTTTGCCGTAAACATCCGGGCGCTTTAGCGTAGCCTGGGCCTTGGCCGCGGTGCCTGAGCGCGTGACCTCTTGCAAGAGACTGGACATCAAAAACGCATTGCGCGGCTCGATGGCGACATTGGCTTCGCCCAACACGGGCCTAGCCGTTTCCAGCAATATCTTGCCGCGCTGTTCGCTGACCCGTGAAATAAGCCAGGGGCTGACCCGATAACCGCCGTTGGCGAACACCGAGTAGCCGGTAGCCAGTTGCATGGGGGTGACCGAGCCGGCGCCCAGGGCCATGGTGAGATAGGGCGGATGCTTCTCAGCGTCAAAACCAAAGCGGCTTATCCATTCCTGCGCATAGTGCGTGTCAATGGACTGCAAAATTTGGATGGAAATCATGTTCTTGGACTTGGCTAGTGCCTTGCGTAGCGGCATGGGGCCTTCAAACGTTCCGTCATAATTTTTCGGCTCCCAGGGTTGCCCGCCGGTGGTGCCGGCATCAAAAAACAAAGGCATGTCGTTGATCACCGTGGTGGGGGTAAATCCTTTTTCCAAAGCCGCCGAATAGATGAAAGGCTTGAAACTGGAGCCCGGTTGGCGCCAGGCCTGGGTCACGTGGTTGAATTTGTTCTTTCCGTAATCGAAGCCACCCACCAGCGCCTTGATAGCGCCGTCGCGCGGGTCCATCGCAAAAAAAGCGCCCTCGACTTCCGGTAATTGGGTAATTTCCCAGGCGCCTTTGACTGACTTGGACACGCGGATGATGGCACCCGGACGGATTTTGATATTGGGCGCCGCCTTGTCCGACAGGCCTGACTGGGCCGGTTTCAGGCCTTCGCCGCTAATTTCTACCACCTCGCCGGCCTGTCTTTGGGCCAGTACGCGCTTGCCATCGGCTTGCAAGACTACGGCAGCTAGCACGTCGCCATTGTCAGCATGCTCGTCCAGCGCCTCGTCAATCGCATCTTCCAACTCCTGCGCATCGCTGGGCAGCTTGATGAATTTCTCTGGCCCGCGATAGACTTGGCGCCGTTCAAAGTCCATGATGCCCCGGCGCAGCGCTTTGTAAGCGGCCTCCTGCTGCGCACTGCTGACCGTGGTGACTACATCCAAACCACGGGTGTAGGTTTGATCGCCATATTGGTCATACATCAGTTGGCGCACCATCTCGGCCAAGAACTCTGCATGCACCTGCGGGCGGCTGGCGGCGGTTTGCACATGCAAGACCTCGGCCTTAGCGCTTATGGCTTCCTCGGCCGTAATAAAACCGTTTTCCAGCATGCGTTCAATAATGTATTGCTGGCGAATGCGCGCCCGGCGCGGGTTCTTAATCGGGTTGTACGCCGACGGTGCCTTGGGCAAACCGGCGAGCATCGCGGCCTCGGCAATGCTGATATTTTTCAGGGGCTTGCCGAAATAGGTTTCGCAGGCAGCGGCAAATCCGTAGGCACGATTTCCCAGAAAAATTTGGTTCATATAGATTTCCAGAATCTGGTCTTTGCTGAGGTTATGTTCGAGTTTAAAAGTCAGCAATATCTCGTAAATTTTGCGGGTAAAGGTTTTTTCGGATGATAGGTACACATTGCGCGCCACCTGCATGGTGATGGTCGAGGCGCCCTGGCTTTTCGAGCGCCCCACATTGGCTGCCGCCGCGCGCACCATGCCCACATAATCCACCCCACCATGCTGAAAAAATCGCGCATCCTCGATCGCCAATATCGCGTTTTTCATGACCAGCGGGATTTCATTAATCGGCGTGAGCGTTCGGTGCTCTTCGCCGAATTCCCCGATCAAGTCCCCTTCAGATGAAAACACCCGCAATGGAAGCTTGGGGTGGTAGTCCTCCAAATCCGAAATATCGGGCAAATTAGGGTAGGCCAGCGCCATTACGATGGCGACCACCAACAGAATCGAGGCCACACCGGCTGCCGCCAGCCCTGCCAGCGACAGAAGCACATAGCCCATCCAGCCCCAAATGGTGCGCGTGTCGGACGCTTTTTTCTTTGCCGGCTTAGCAGATGGAGGAGGGGGCGATTCGGCCATGAATACCAAGGTCTAAAGAGTAAAAACCAAAAGCTTCTTTCGCGATGCGCGCAAGGCCATGGCCAGAAAACTCCCACCACTGGGCTGTAAACAGCGCGGCAAACAGCGGGAACCCTATGGTAGCGCAGCCGCGAAGGGGGAAATCCGCAGCGATGCATGCAAGATTTTCCGAGTTTAAATATACTATTAATAAATATTAACGAGAAGAAAACTACAGTTTCATCAATTGAGGTTGAAGTCATGGATTTGAAGGCACTGTTTGGCCGACGTCAGGACGCCATTCTCGGAGTGGACATCAGCGCCTGGGGCATCAAAGTTGTTGGCCTCAGCGGATCCATGAAACAGCCTGTTTTGGAGCAACTGGCCAGTATCGGGCTGCCCAGCGGCCATATTGTTGACGGCCATATAGTCAAGATGCAACAGGTAGCACAGGCGCTGCGTTCCTTGTTGCAAGAAAACCGGATAAGAGCCCACAAAGTCGCTTTGGCTTTGCCATCGTCTGCGGTGATTACCAAAAAAATCGTGGTGCAAGCGGATTTGCCCCCCGATGGTTTGCAGGCGCAGGTAGAGGACGAGGCGCGTCACTCTATTCCCTTCCCTTTGGACGAGGTCAGCCTAGATTTTTGCACTCTGGGTCCCAACCTACAGCGCCCCGAAATGGTGGATGTGCTGATCGCCGCAGCCCGCCGTGACCGCGTTGAAAGCCTAGAAGAACTGGTTGAATTGGCCGAACTAGAAGCCAGTGTGGTCGATGTGCAATCCTATGCTTTGCGTCTGGCGACCAGGCGACTGGCCGATATCCATTTGCCGGCGCAGCAAGGCGCGGTGGTGCTTTTGCTAAAAGTAGGCGCAAGCCGTACGCTGATGCTGGTGACTGTAGGCGAAGCGATCGTGTATGAACATGAGCTCGCCTTTGGAGGTGATCAGTTGACTCAGCGCATTGCCGCGCACTACCGCTTGTCCGATGAAGAGGCGGAAACTAAAAAAATCGCGGGCGCATGGGCGCGCGATTTTGAATCATCGGTACTGCTGCCTTATGTTTGCGCGACCGTACAGCTACTGCAGCGCGGCATACAGTTCATTTTCAACAGTACGCCCTATAGCAAAGTGAGTCGGATTTTTCTAAGCGGCGGCGGTGCCATGCCTGCGGGTTTGGCCGCTGCCATTTCTACGGCAATGCAGTCGCCTTGTACTTTGATTAACCCCTTTGAGGGCATGCGATTGGCGCCCCAAGTGCGAAATAGCCCTAGTCTGCAAAACGCGCCACTTTTTATCGGTGCTTGTGGCTTGGCCTTGCGGAGGTTTAGCCTGTGATTCAGTTCAACCTCTTGCCGCGCCGCGAGGCCATACGCAAATTCAAGCAAGACCAGTTCAATGCAGCTGTGGTCTTGACCCTTTTTTTGGGTGGAGTTACCGCGCTTGCGATGTATGGTTCACTGCGTTACTCCATCGACGCACAACAAGCCAATATTTCGGTGTTGGAGCAAGAAATTAAGCGTTACGAAGCGCAGATGATTGAAATTCAGGGTGTGAAAACGCAATTGGATGCGCTGCTCGCGCGTCAAAAAGCGTTGGAAGATATTCAGGCCGATCGCAATTCACCGGTACGCTTGCTCTCCGAGCTGGCCAAGCTCCTGCCCCCGGGTGTGGCCCTGAGCAAACTAGCGCAAAAGGGCCAAGAAATTACGCTTGAGGGTACGGCACAAACCAATGAGAACTTGTCACAGTTCCTGGACAAACTGGGACAGGCTGGCGCTTGGTTTTCTAAACCTGAACTTCTGGTCAGTGAAGCCCTGCACATCAACCCTGGCGGTAAATTGCCTGTCCAAGCGGTTAAGTTTACCGTGAAGGCCACTTTCATGCGTGACAGGGCGGCGTTCGCCGCAGCGCTTCCTTCGATTGCAGCATCCGCAGCCGCCCCTTCAGGCGCGCCCAAAGTCTGAGTGCTGTGCATTGATGGCGGAACTATCCATGAACAAAAACCTTTTGACTCCACTAGGCGCAAAAATTTGGGCACCGTTTCGCGGCTTAGATTTTGGCAATCCGTACGCATGGCCGCTGGTGCCTCGCGTTTTTTTGTTGATGGGCTTGTATTGCCTGACCGTAGGCTTATTGTGCTTGTACCCTTTAAACAATCACGCGGAAGAATTACACCAACTGGTTGACAAAGAAAAAAACTTGCGCGTTGAATTTACGGATAAGTTGGGCAAAGCCGCGCATCTCAAGGTTTTGAAAGACCAGCGTGACGAAATTGCGCTTACCGTGGAAGCTTTGGAAAAGCAGTTACCCAACAGCACAGAAATGTCTAGTTTGCTTTTTAGTATCAGCCAGATGGGGCGTGACCAGCAACTGCAGCAAGAGTTGTTCAAGCCCGAAGCACCGATTTATAAACCGTACTACGCCATCATCCCGGTCACCTTTCGGGCCCATGGCAGCTACCACGACCTCGCCCGCTTTGCCGCAGAGCTTGCAAACCTAGCGCGTATCGTCACCCTGAGCAATATGGCTATCTGGTCCAGGTCGGAAGGTGCTTTGACGTTGGAGGCCACGGTGCGAACCTATCGCCATTTGGATCCGGATGAGCTGGCGGCGCAGGCCAGGGGAGCAGAGGTGGGTAAATGAGATGGCTGTCGCGCGCTGGCTTACTGGTGGCCTGCTCCTGGTTGATAGCTTGCGGGCCCTCGCGCCAGGATGACTTGCACCAATGGATGCAAGAGCAGCGCAAGGCCAGCCTACCCGGTGCTAGCAGCCTCGTTGCGCCACAAGTGTTCAAACACTTGCCCTATGCGCAAAGCGAGCGCAAGGACCCGTTCACCAAGCACTCCTTGCCCGCGCTGGCCAATGCGCAAGCCGAACCGGCAACCCCCCACCCAAGCCTGTCGCATAAGTCGCGTGCACGCCAGCCCTTGGAAGACATCGCCTTGGAGTCCATGCATTTGGTGGGCATGCTGGAAAAGCAAGGGCGTTACGTCGCACTGGTACGCGCCAATGGCATCTTGCACCAGGTGCTTCCCGGCCAGTACATTGGAAAAAATCTTGGCAAAGTATGGCGCGTGGATGAATCGGGCATTGCGTTGCGGGAAGTTGCGCAAGATGCCGATGGCAGGTGGTTGGAGCGCGATGCATATTTGCGGCTTCAAGGGGGCAATTGATGACAATAAAGAGCCGCTTAAAACGGGCTGCCGCTTGCACGGCCTGCCTATGGACCTGCCTTCTTGGGGCCAGGCTAGCCCTTGCTGAAAACTCGGTAATGGCCATCACTGCCCAGCGCACCAGCAACTCTGAGCAAGTGCGCATCGACTTTGCCCAGGAACTGACAGCCTTGCCCAAGGCCTTTGCCACCCGCAACCCGGCGCGCATAGTCCTGGACTTCCCTGGTCTTGGCAGTGCTGTGGGCATGGGCCGCATCGCGCTGCCCCAAACCTTGGTGGACTCCGCCATCGTGGCCCAGTCCGATGCGCGCAGCCGCGTGGTTATTCATCTGCGCCAAGCGGCCACCTACCGGCTGGACGTGGTGGGTAAAAGCCTGATGGTGGCTTTGGAGCCGATGGGTGGCGCAACGCCAGCGCAGATGCCCACCGCCGGCGCACCAGCGGTCAGTGCAGCGTTCAGCGCTCCATCCAGTACGGTGCCCCCGGCAGAAGCTGCTGCCCCAGCCCTTGCCGTGCCTGCGCCCATGGGCGATATTGAATTTCGCCGAGGCAGCGACGGGGCGGGACGGGTGCTGGTAAGTTTGCCGGGTAAACACGTCAGCGCTGATGTGCGCCAGGTGGGCAGCAATTTGGTGGTCGACTTGGGCCAAGTCAGCTTGCCCGATCGTTTGCGTAAAAGGCTCGATGTGACCGACTTCGCCACGCCCGTCCAATCCATCACCACCGACCAGAACGCGGGGCGCGTGCGTATGCAAATCACAGCGCTGGGCGCGTGGGAGCACACCGCTTACCAGACCGACACCGAGTTGGTACTTGAAATTCGCCCGCTGAACCAAGACCCAAAAAAGACCTCGCAAAAGGACGCTTTTACCGGTGAGAAGCTGTCGCTGAACTTCCAGAACATTGATGTGCGCCAGGTACTCCAAGTGATTGCGGATTTCACCAACTTCAACGTGGTCGCTTCCGATTCGGTCACTGGAGCCCTGACCTTACGGGTGCAAAACGTGCCTTGGGACCAGGTGCTGGACATCATCATGCGCAGCAAAGGCCTGGCGATGCGCAAAAACGGCAATGTGTTGTGGGTAGCACCCAAGGAGGAAATCGCTGCCAAAGAAAAGCTGGAGTTTGAGTCGCAAATCAGCAATGAAAAAATTGAACCCACACGTACGCAGTCCTTTCAACTGAACTATGCCAAGGCCTCCGAGGTCGCGCCGCAATTGATGGCTGGCGGTGGCGGCGGCGAAGGCGCCGCAGGCCGTATCCTGAGTTCGCGTGGCAGTGTGATTGCCGAGCCGCGGACCAACCAGCTGTTCATTACTGACGTGGCGATCAAGCTCGACCAGGCGGCGCAGCTGATCGCCAAGGTAGATGTGCCAGTGCGCCAGGTGCTGATCGAAGCACGGATAGTGGAAGCGAGCAGCGACTTTGCCAAAAACCTGGGCGTCAAATTGGGGGGATTGGACATGCGCGCGGTCAAGGGGGGCGAAGGTGGTTTTCAATTAGGGGGTGAAAACCGCGTGGCTTTTGGTACCAACTATGCCAATGTTTTGGGCTCCTCGGGCGCTACCACGACCATGGATGCCAGTAGCAACTTTGTCAACCTGCCTGCCGGCGCCTACGCAGGCGCATCGGCGGCCACATTTGCTGTGAGCTTGTTCAGTGCGGCATCCAACCGGGTACTGGCATTGGAATTGTCGGCCCTGGAATCTGACGGACGCGGCAAAATTATCTCCAGTCCCCGCGTCATCGCTTATGACAAAACCAAGGCCATCATTGAACAAGGCACTGAAATTCCTTACCAAATGGCTACCAGCAGCGGTGCCACGGCCGTCAGCTTTCGCAAAGCCGTACTCAAGCTCGACGTCGTGCCGCAAATTACCCCAGACGGTAATATCAGCTTAGAACTGGATGTTTCCAAAGACAGTGTGGGCGCCCTCACCGCATACGGCCCCTCTATCGATACCAAACATATAAAAACGCAGGTGCTGGTGGACAACGGAGGCACCGTAGTGATCGGAGGGATCTATACCGAAGAGCAACAAGACAGGGACAATAAAGTTCCCTTCTTCGGCGATTTACCCGGCTTGGGCCGATTGTTTCAAAACAAATCCAAAGTAACGAAGAAAAGCGAGACCTTGGTATTTATTACGCCCAAATTAGTTAGTGACCTGGTAGGCACCCGCTAATGTTGGTCTGGCGATGACGCGCACAGGAGATCTTCAAATAAGCTACCTGAGGAAAATTGCAATCGCCGATATTTAATCCGCCGAGTTGCAAGGCATTTTCTGGTCGTGAATGATTCTAAAATGCGCCCGCAGCGCTTGAATCTTGCCCTATTAGCAAACTCGCGCATCCGCTTGGCCGCATTTCCAGCATTTTTACGGCACACACTATTTTGATCATCCTTGTCGGCCTCCCAGGTTCTGGAAAATCCACCGTAGGCCGGCATTTGGCCCGGCGCCTGCAGCAGCCTTTTCTCGATTCAGACCAGGTCATCGAGGCGCGCCTGGGTTGCTCTATCCGTGAATTCTTTGAGCGCGAAGGTGAGGCGCGATTTCGCGATATTGAGCAGGAAGTGATCGCCCAACTCTGCGCCCAGGCGCCGGGCGTGCTGGCCACCGGCGGCGGCGCTGTTTTGCGACCCGCCAACCGCGATGCTTTGCGCGCTGCCGGTACCGTGGTGTACTTGCAGTCGCAGCCCGAAGACTTAATGCGCCGTTTGCGCTACGACCATAAGCGCCCCTTATTGCAAGTGGCTGATCCGGTCGCGCGCTTGCGTGATTTGTTCGCACAGCGCGATCCGCTTTACCGCGAGACGGCGCACCATACCGTCGAGACCGGGCGCCCCTCGGTGTCCAGCCTGGTGCAATCGATTCTGAGCCAACTGCACATCACAGCGCCCAGGCGCCTAAACTAAGAGGCTATGACGTCCCCGCTTTTGCACTCCCTCACCATTGCGCTGGACGAGCGCAGTTATCCCATCCAAATCGGCATGGGCTTGCTATCGCATGCCGCTAGCTTTGCCGGCCTGCCGACTGCGACCGCGGCGCTGATCGTGAGCAATAGCACGGTCGCCCCGCTCTACGCCCAAGCACTGCAAGGCGCTTTGCGGCACCACTATGCCCAGGTGTATTTGCTTGTGTTGCCCGACGGAGAAGCGCATAAAGACTGGCAAACCTTACATTTGATTTTCGACGCGCTGCTGCAAAACGGATGTGACCGTAAAACCGTACTATTTGCCCTGGGCGGGGGCGTGGTGGGCGACATGACCGGTTTTGCCGCCGCCAGCTACATGCGCGGCGTGCCCTTTGTGCAGGTCCCGACGACGCTGCTGGCACAGGTGGATTCCTCGGTGGGCGGCAAGACGGGCATCAACCATCCTCTGGGCAAAAACATGGTGGGCGCGTTTTACCAACCGCAGCGCGTACTGTGCGATTTGGGCACCCTGCAAACCCTGCCCGCGCGCGAAATCAGCGCGGGGTTGGCCGAGGTCATCAAATACGGCCCGATTGCGGATATCGGGTTTTTGGACTGGATCGAAGCCCACATAACCGAACTGGTGGCGCGCGATGTCCACGCCCTGGCCCATGCAGTGCGGCGCAGTTGCGAGATCAAGGCGCAGGTGGTGTCCCAAGACGAGCGCGAAGGCGGTTTGCGCGCCATTCTCAACTTCGGCCACACCTTTGGTCACGCCATCGAAGCGGGTCTGGGCTATGGCGATTGGTTACACGGCGAAGCCGTGGGCTGCGGCATGGTGATGGCGGCGCAGCTTTCGCAGGCTATGGGCTTGGTGGACCAGGCCTTTGTGCAGCGCTTGACGCGCTTGATCGCCGCTGCCGGTCTGCCAGTGCGCGGCCCGGTGTTGAATGCGGCAGATAACGCTGGCCGCTACCTGGCCCTGATGCGTGTCGATAAAAAAGCCGAAGCCGGTGCCATCCGGTTTGTATTGGTTGACGGGCCGGGCCGCGCCTGCGTGCGCGGCGCTGAGGACGCCCTGGTGCGCGCGGTCATCGACCGTTGCTGCGCGGCTTGATGCGCGCGCCCTACGCCAGTGATCCGGCGCGCAGCCGTGGGCGGCGCCACCCGCAAAGCCCGGCGCCCACGCGCAGCGAGTTCCAGCGCGACCGTGACCGCATCGTGCATTCCACTGCCTTTCGCCGGCTGGTTTATAAAACCCAGGTATTTCTTAACCACGAAGGCGATTTATTCCGCACCCGCCTGACGCACTCCCTGGAGGTGGCGCAACTGGGCCGTTCGATGGCGCGCACCCTGGAACTGGATGAAGATTTGGTCGAGGCCATCGCCCTGGCGCATGACCTGGGCCACACGCCCTTTGGCCATGCCGGGCAGGATGCGCTGGATGCCTGCATGGCCATGCATGGCGGCTTTGAGCACAATTTGCAAAGCCTGCGCGTGGTGGACCATTTGGAAGAACGCTACCCCGAGTTTGACGGCCTGAACCTGTGCTTTGAAACCCGTGAGGGCATCTTGAAACATTGCTCTCGCCACCATGCCGACTTGATCGAAGCCCAAGAGCCCGCCTACGTCGATGGGCAGGGCGGCGTGGGCCTGCGTTTTTTACGACGTGCGCAGCCCGGTTTGGAGGCGCAGTTATGCAACCTGGCCGATGAGATTGCCTATAACGCGCACGACATTGACGACGGCGTGCGCTCGGGCTTGATAGCGCTGGAACAAGTGCAGCAAGTGCCCTTGTTTGCGCGCTTTAGCGAGCAGGCCGCGCAGGCCCATCCTCGCCTAGCACACACACCGCGGCGCTGGTTGTATGAAACGGTGCGCCTGATGCTCAGCAGCCAAATTTACGATTTGATAGACAGTACGCAGGCGGCGATCTCCCAGGCCGCGCCCGCGGATGTGCAGGCCGTGCGCGCTTGCCCGCCTCTGGTGCAATTTAGCCCCGCAATGCAGCAGGACACTGCGCAGCTCAAAGCCTTTTTGTTCGCGGCTCTGTACCGCCATCCTCGGGTGCAAGAGACCATGGACAGAGCGCGTCAGGTGGTCAGTGATTTGTTCGCGGCTTATGTCAACGACCCGGCGTCCATGCAAGCAGGCGCCGATGCCGCTTTGCCGCAAGCGCAGATTTACCGGCGCGTGGCCGACTATATTGCCGGCATGACCGACCGTTTTGCATCGCGCGAGCACCAACGCCTGACGGGCCGCGTGCTATTGGCATGAAGTCCCCAAAGGATCGCGCAGGCGAAGTGCTGCAGACCACCGAACGCTGGCTGGAGCGCGCGGTCATCGGGCTCAACCTTTGCCCTTTTGCCAAAGCGGTGCATGTCAAGGGGCAAATTCATTACGCGCTGACTTGGTCACAGGACACCGCGGATGTGCTGGACGATCTGGCCATCGCTTTGCACGAGCTGCTAGCGAAAGACCCGCAGCAGCGTGACACGACCCTGCTGATTGCACCCCATGCTTTTCCCGAATTTTGGGACTTCCACGGCTTTGTGGGTAGGGCGGACAAGTTGCTGCGTTCGCTGCGCCTGGACTCGGCTTTGCAGATCGCCAGCTTTCATCCGCAGTACGAATTTGCGCAAACACCTGCGGGCGACATGGCGCATTACACCAACCGCGCGCCCTACCCGATCTTGCATCTGCTGCGCGAAGACAGCATGGACCGCGCGGTGGCGGCCTATCCCGACGCCGCCTTGATTTATGAGCGCAATATCGCTCGCTTGCGCGACTTGGGTGCGGCCGGCTGGATTGCGCTAGACGTGGCCGCGCCTGCAAATAGAGAAGAGCGCAGACCATGAAGCCAAGCGCTAAGGTTGCAGGCAAAGCAGTGCGCGCGGGCCAAGCCGTGCAAGCCGTATCGCCAGGCAGGCGTCAGGCGGCACGCGATCAGCAAGTCGCCGAACTGCTGCGCCCCGGCCAGTCCATTGCCTTGCTGCAGCATTTGCACATACTCACCCGCGAAGGCCAGCTCAACCAAGATTCGCGGCGCAAGCTCAAGCAGGTTTATCACCTGTACCAGTTCATCGAAACCCTGTTGCGCGAATTGGCGCAGTCCAGGCTTGCTGAGGGCGCGCAAGTTGCGCCGGGCTTGAGCGTGGCTGACCATGGCGCAGGCAAGTCCTATTTGGGATTTATTCTTTACGACTTGTTTTTCAAAAATCTGGACAGCGGGCATGTCTATGGCATCGAGAGCCGCAGTGACCTGGTGGACAAGTCGCGCGCGCTGGCCGCGCAGCTGGGGTTTACGCGTATGCATTTTTTGGATCTAACAGTGGCCGAATCGGCGCATTCGGCTTTGTTGCCGCCGCGCATCGATCTGGTTACCGCCTTGCATGCTTGCGATAGCGCGACCGACGACGCCATTGCCTTTGGCTTAGCTAAGCAGGCGCGCGCTTTTGCGCTAGTGCCTTGCTGCCAGGCCGAAGCGGCGCGCCATTTGGGCAGTAGCAAAGCGCTGATGCTGTCGCGCACACCTTTGGCCGAGTTGTGGCGCCACCCTTTGCACACGCGCGAACTAGGCAGCCAAATTACCAATGTGCTGCGCTGCCTCTATTTGGAGGCCAATGGCTACCAGATCACCGTTACCGAATTGGTGGGCTGGGAACACAGCATGAAAAATGAACTCATTTTGGCTCGGTATACCGGCCAGAAAAAGCACGCCTCGGCGCAGCGCATACAGGAAATCGGCACGCAGTTCGGCCTCAAAGCCCTGGTTGACACGCGCTTTACATGGCGGGCGGAAAATACTTAGGACAACGCCAGCCCGGGCTGGCGCGTTTAATCCGTATGCTTTCGCCATCGCACCATGGACCGGTGCAATGGCGAAAGTCAGTCATTGAATTTTTGTAAATCTAAAGGCATTCTTATGAAAAACATAGTTCAAAGTGTTGGTATGGTGGCCTTGGTGGCCATCCTGAGCGCCTGCGCTACCAGCAGTCCGGATGTGATCAGCCGCCAAGACGCCCAAGTGGCCGCCCTGGTGCAGGACGGCGTGATTATTACCATCCGGCCCGTTACCGTTGACGGTAGCCAGTCCGGTATGGGTGCAGCCGCAGGCGGTGTGGTTGGCGCCATGGTCGGCAGTGGTGGCAGCAGCATTGAGCGTGAAAAAACCAGCCTTGGTATCTTGGCCGGCGTGGCCGGCGCAATAGTCGGCAATGCGATCGAGCGCATGGGAACCAAGGAAGAGGCCGTTGAAATCATCGTCCAATTGCGCAATGGCGATCGCCGTGCCATCGTACAGGCTAAGGGCAATGAAACCCTTTTGGCGGGTGACGCTGTCATCATCGTGACTTCCGGCGGCAAGGTGCGCGTGACCCGGGCTCCACGCTAACGAGATGGCGCGGGCCGACACGGTAAATTAGGGACGGGTTAGGGATAAGATGGGGCAAACCCACCCCATCGCCTATGGCCCGCCTACCCCGCCTCAGTCTGTCCGGCTACCCGCACCACATTATTCAGCGGGGCAACAACCGGCAGGCGATATTTACCAGCGCCGCCGATTACCGCTATTTGCTGGACTTGCTGCGCACGCAGGCCCGTGAATGCCAGGTGGCGGTGCATTCCTATGTGCTGATGAGCAACCATTTCCATCTGTTACTCACCCCCGAGGAATCCGAAGGCCTGCCGCGCATGATGCAAGCTGTGGGCCGCAGCTATGTGCAGTATTTCAACCGCAAACAAGCGCGTACCGGCACCTTATGGGAAGGGCGTTACCGCTCCACCGTGCTGCAAACGGAGCGCTATTTATTGCAGTGCATGGCCTATATCGACTTGAACCCGGTGCGCGCGGGCATGGTGGCAGGGCCGCAAGACTATCCCTGGTCCTCGTATGCGCATTACACCGGGGTGCGCGCCGACCCCTTGGTCAACCCGCACCCTCTGTATTGGGAAATGGGCAACACCCCCTTCGCCCGCGAGGCTGCTTACCAGGCCTGGGTGCAATCCGGGGTGGATGGCGCCGCACAGCAAGCCCTGACCGACGCAACCCTCAGCGGTTGGGCGCTGGGTGAGCCGGATTTTGTTGCAGATTTGCAAAAACGAACCGACCGCCGCATCAGCAAGTCCAAGGCCGGCAGGCCTGCTGCGGCGCGGCCCGAAATTCCGTAATTGCCTGCCCACTCGATTTTCTGTGGGGCGGCGGATGATGCATGCTCCGCCCGAGATGCCCGCCCCACCTATTTAGTTAGGTATTTGCGGGCAGCGAACTGAACGGTGAATTTAATCTGTCCCCAATTAATCAGAATTCCGTTCCCTTTTGATTTAATTGGGATCTGACCCCAATTATTTTTCAATGAAAGATGCTGCATTGCAGTATGCTTATCGTCCTTTGTAATTTTCCAGGAGCGGGTTATGACCACGGCGGCCGAGAGGGAGCATTTGCAGCAATTTGGTTTGTATGCGGGGGAGCAGGAGCATGACGCTTGTGGCGTGGGCTTTGTGGCGCACATCCGGGGCGAGAAGAGCCATAGCATTGTCAGCAACGCACTCAAGATTCTGGAAAACCTGGACCATCGCGGTGCGGTGGGCGCAGACAAACTCATGGGCGATGGCGCCGGCATATTGATTCAATTGCCCGATGCGCTCTACCGCGAAGAAATGGCGGCCCAGGGGGTGCAATTACCCGCCGCTGGCGAATACGGCGTTGGCATGATATTCCTGCCCAAAGAGCATGCCTCACGTCTGGCCTGTGAGCAGGAAATGGAACGCGCTATCAAGGCCGAAGGCCAGGTGCTTTTGGGCTGGCGCGATGTGCCGCTCAATGCCGAGATGCCCATGTCCCCCACGGTGCGGGATAAAGAGCCGGTGATACGCCAGGTGTTTATCGGACGCGGTAACGATGTGATTGTGCAGGACGCGCTCGAGCGCAAGCTCTATGTGATCCGAAAAACCGCCAGCGCCGCTATCCAGCACCTCAACCTCAAGCACAGCAAGGAATACTATGTTCCCAGCATGTCCAGCCGCACGGTGATCTACAAAGGTTTGCTGCTGGCTGACCAGGTGGGCACCTACTTCAAAGACTTGGAAGACGCGCGCTGCATTTCCGCACTGGGCCTGGTGCACCAGCGTTTTTCCACCAACACCTTTCCGGAATGGCCGCTGGCCCACCCTTACCGCTACGTGGCGCATAACGGCGAAATCAACACCGTCAAAGGCAATTACAACTGGATGAAAGCCCGCGAGGGCGTGATGTCCTCGCCCGTGCTCGCCGCCGACCTGAAAAAGCTGTATCCCATCAGCTTTGCCGGTCAGTCCGACACGGCCACTTTTGACAACTGTCTGGAACTGCTGACCATGGCCGGCTACCCCATCAGCCAGGCCATGATGATGATGATCCCCGAGCCCTGGGAAAACCACGGCACTATGGACGAGCGCCGCCGTGCTTTTTACGAATACCACGCCGCCATGCTCGAACCTTGGGATGGCCCGGCTTCTATCGTTTTTACCGATGGTCGCCAGATCGGCGCTACGCTGGACCGCAATGGCCTGCGCCCCTCGCGCTATTGCATTACCGACGATGATTTGGTGATCATGGGCTCGGAATCCGGCGTACTACCGGTGCCGGAAAACAAAATCGTGCGCAAATGGCGCTTGCAGCCAGGCAAGATGTTCCTGATCGACCTGGAACAGGGCCGCATGATCGATGACGAAGAACTCAAATCGGGTTTGGCCAATAGCCGTCCCTACAAGCAGTGGATTGAAAACCTGCGCATCAAGATCGACCATGTGGCGAGCGAAGAAGCCGCACCGGCTGTAGCGCCCCATGCGGCCAGCTTGCTCGACCGCCAACAAGCTTTTGGCTACACCCAGGAAGACTTGAAGTTCCTGATTGCCCCCATGGCCAGTCTGGGTGAAGAGGCCTTGGGCTCGATGGGCAACGACAGCCCCTTGGCCGTTCTGAGCGACAAGAATAAGCCGCTGTATAGCTACTTCAAACAGCTGTTTGCCCAAGTCACTAATCCGCCGATTGACCCAATTCGCGAAGCCATCGTGATGTCCTTGGTGTCTTTTGTGGGCCCCAAGCCCAATTTGTTGGACATCAACCAAGTTAACCCGCCGATGCGCCTGGAAGTCTCCCAGCCTGTGCTCGACTTCACCGACATGGCCAAGTTGCGCGACATAGAGCGCCACACCCAGGGCAAATTTCGCAGCTACACCCTGGATATCACCTACCCGCTGGCCTGGGGCCGCGAAGGCGTGGAGGCCAAACTCGCTTCGCTGTGCGCCGAGGCAGTCGATGCCATCAAGAGCGGCAACAATATTCTCATCGTCAGTGACCGCGCCATGGGCGCTACCCAGGTCGCCATACCTGCTTTGCTGGCTTTGTCCGCCATCCACCAGCACCTGGTGCTCGAAGGCTTGCGCACCACCGCCGGGCTGGTGGTGGAAACCGGCAGCGCGCGCGAGGTGCACCATTTCGCGGTGCTCGCCGGCTACGGCGCCGAAGCGGTGCATCCTTACTTGGCGATGGAAACACTGGTGCAGATGAGCGAGGGCCTGCCCGGTGCGCTCAGTGCCGACAAAGCGATCTACAACTACGTCAAAGCCGTGGGCAAAGGGCTGTCCAAAATCATGTCCAAGATGGGCGTCAGCACCTATATGAGCTACTGCGGCGCGCAGTTGTTCGAGGCGATCGGCCTGTCCAGCGAAACTGCACGCAAATACTTCACAGGCACCCCCAGCCGCGTTGAAGGCATAGGCGTTTTTGAAATCGCTGAAGAAGCCATACGCACCCATAAACTGGCCTTTGGCAAAGACCCGGTGCTGGCCCAGGCCCTGGATGCCGGTGGCGAATACGCCTGGCGCGTGCGTGGCGAAGAGCATATGTGGACGCCCGACGCGATTGCCAAGCTGCAACACAGTACGCGCGCCAACAACTGGGGCACCTATAAAGAGTACTCCCAAATCATTAATGACCAGACGCGCCGCCAACTCACTTTGCGCGGCCTGTTTGAATTTCGCATCGACCCGGCCAAAGCTATCTCCATCGACGAGGTAGAGCCAGCGGCCGAAATTGTCAAACGTTTTGCTACTGGCGCGATGTCGCTGGGCTCTATTTCTACTGAGGCGCACAGCACGCTGGCAGTGGCCATGAACCGCATTGGCGGCAAGAGCAATACCGGCGAAGGCGGTGAAGACCCGCTGCGCTACCGCAATGAGCTCAAAGGCATTCCCATCCAGCAAGGACAGACCATGTCCGACCTCTTGGGCAAGGAAATTTTCGAGGTCGACTACGAATTGCAAGCAGGCGACTCGATGCGCTCCAAAATCAAGCAGGTGGCTTCGGGCCGCTTTGGTGTGACAGCGGAATACCTGGTCAGCGCCGACCAGATTCAGATCAAGATGGCCCAAGGCGCTAAGCCCGGCGAAGGCGGGCAGTTGCCTGGTGGCAAAGTGTCCGAATACATCGGCAAACTGCGCTACTCGGTGCCCGGTGTCGGCCTGATCTCGCCGCCCCCCCACCACGATATTTATTCCATTGAAGACCTGGCGCAATTGATTCACGACCTCAAAAACGTCGCTCCCCATTCCGACATCAGTGTCAAGCTGGTCTCCGAGATCGGCGTGGGCACGGTGGCGGCCGGTGTGGCCAAATGCAAGGCTGACCATGTGGTGATTGCTGGGCATGACGGCGGCACCGGTGCCTCGCCCTGGTCCTCGATCAAACACGCGGGCAGCCCCTGGGAAATCGGCTTGGCCGAGACGCAGCAAGTGCTGGTACTTAACCGTTTGCGCAGCCGCATCCGGGTGCAGGTAGACGGCCAGATGAAAACCGGCCGCGACGTGGCCATTGGCGCCTTGCTCGGCGCCGATGAGTTCGGCTTTGCCACTGCGCCGCTGGTGGTTGAAGGCTGCATCATGATGCGCAAATGCCATCTCAACACCTGCCCAGTCGGCGTGGCAACGCAAGACCCGGTGCTGCGCAAAAAATTCTCCGGCAAGCCCGAGCATGTCGTGAACTACTTTTTCTTCGTGGCTGAAGAAGTGCGCCACATCATGGCGCAGCTGGGCATACGTAAGTTCGACGATTTGATTGGCCGGGCCGATCTGCTGGACATGCGCAAGGGCATCGACCATTGGAAGTCCAGCGGCCTGGATTTCAGCCGCTTGTTTGCGCAGCCGCAAGTGCCTGCCAGCGTGTCCCGTTTTCAAAATCAAGCGCAGGACCATGGCCTGGAAAATGCGCTGGACGTGCGTCTGATAGAAAAAAGCCGCGCCGCTATCGACAAAGGCGAAAAAATACAGTTCATGGAAGCGGCGCGCAATGTGAACCGCTCCGTGGGAGCCATGCTGTCGGGCGCGATTACCAAGGTGCACCCTGAAGGCCTGCCTGATGACAGTATCCGTATCCAGCTCGAAGGCACGGGCGGCCAGTCCTTTGGCGCCTTTTTATGCAAGGGCGTAACGCTGTACCTGATAGGCGACGCCAATGACTACACCGGCAAGGGCTTGTCCGGCGGGCGCGTGGTGGTACGCCCGAGCATTGATTTCCGGGGCGAAGCCATCCGCAATACCATTGTGGGCAATACCGTGCTGTACGGCGCCACCAGCGGCGAAGCCTTTTTCAGCGGCGTGGCCGGTGAGCGCTTTGCGGTCCGCCTATCGGGTGCGACGGCGGTCGTTGAAGGCACCGGCGACCATGGCTGCGAATACATGACGGGCGGCACCGTGCTGGTCTTGGGAAGAACCGGGCGTAACTTTGCCGCCGGTATGAGCGGGGGCATCGCTTATGTCTATGACGAGGACGGTCAATTCGCCAGCCGCTGCAATACCGCCATGGTCAGCATGGAGCCGGTGCTAAGTGCCAAGGAGCAAGAAGCGCAGATCGACAAAGCCGTGTGGCACGGGGTTCAATCCGATGAAGCGCAATTGCGTAAATTGCTGGAGGACCACAACCGCTGGACCGGCAGCAAGCGCGCCCGCGAATTGCTGGACCAGTGGGACAGCGCGCGCGCAAAATTCGTGAAGGTATTCCCTCTGGAATACAAGCGTGCGCTGGTCGAAATTCATGCCAAAAAATCCGCAGTGGCTAAGACTCCAACCGCGGCCAAGGCCAAGCGCAGCGCAGCGGTATAAGCGCGCATTACCGATTACACAGGATCAGCATCATGGGAAAAATTACCGGATTCATGGAGTTTGCACGCGTCCAAGAGGGCTATGCGCCTGTGCCCGAGCGACTCAAAAATTACAAAGAATTTGTGATCGGTCTGAATGACCGACAGGCCAAGACCCAAAGCGCGCGCTGCATGGATTGCGGCACGCCGTTTTGCAATAACGGCTGCCCAGTCAACAACATCATTCCGGACTTCAATGACCTGGTGTTCCGCGACGACTGGAAAGCGGCTATCGAGGTCTTACACAGCACCAATAATTTTCCCGAGTTCACTGGCCGGATCTGCCCCGCGCCCTGCGAGGCGGCGTGTACCTTAAATGTGAATGACGACGCGGTGGGGATCAAGTCCATTGAGCACGCCATCATCGACCGCGCCTGGACTGAGGGCTGGGTGCAGGCCCAGCCCGCAGCGCAGCAGACGGGTAAAAAAGTAGCTGTCATTGGCTCCGGCCCTGCCGGTCTGGCAGCAGCGCAGCAACTGGCGCGCGTCGGCCATGCAGTCACGGTGTTTGAAAAAAATGACCGCGTCGGCGGCCTGCTGCGCTACGGCATTCCGGACTTCAAAATGGACAAGGGCCATATCGACCGGCGCATGGCGCAGTTGCAGGCCGAAGGGGTAAGCGTGCGCACTGGCGTGCTGGTGGGCGAGTTGCCCAAGGATTCCAAAGTTACCAACTGGGCCCAAGAAACGGTGTCCGCAGCACAATTGCAAAAAGACTTTGATGCGGTATTGCTCGCCGGTGGTTCGGAGCAGTCGCGTGACTTACCGGTGCCGGGCCGCGAGCTCGATGGAATCCATTTCGCCATGGAGTTTTTGCCCCAGCAAAACAAAGTCAACGCCGGCGATAAATTTCCCGGCCAATTGCGTGCCGACGGCAAGCATGTCATCGTTATTGGCGGCGGCGATACCGGCTCGGACTGCGTAGGCACTAGCAACCGCCATGGCGCGGCCAGTGTCACCCAGTTTGAAGTGATGCCGCAGCCGCCCGAAGTGGAAGACCGGCCTCTTACCTGGCCTTACTGGCCTCTGAAATTGCGCACCAGTTCCAGCCACGAAGAAGGCTGCGGGCGCGAATTTGCGGTGTCCACCAAGTCCTTTTCCGGTGAAAAAGGCAAGGTCAAAACCCTGACCACGGTGCACGTGGAAATGAAAGCCGGCAAGTTGGTGGAAGTGCCTGGCACGGAGAAAACCTACCAGGCGGATTTGGTGCTGCTAGCAATGGGCTTTGTGCATCCGGTGGCCAGCGTGCTGGACGCTTTTGGTGTGGTCAAGGACGGTCGCTCTAACGCCAAAGCGTCCACCGAAGGCGCTAGCGCCTATGCCACCAACCTGCCCAGGGTGTTTGCCGCGGGCGATATGCGGCGCGGTCAGTCCTTGGTGGTTTGGGCGATCCGCGAGGGGCGCCAGGCGGCACGCGCGATCGATGAATTTTTGATGGGCACGAGCGAGCTGCCGCGCTAGGCGCATGCCCGCGCGTGTAAATCTTAGTAAATGTCCGGCCTAACTTTTCGCCAAGACTGCCAAAGCGCGGGTTAGAGGTCGGCCTAGCCCTTATGATGCGAGCCTACCCTATCGCACCATGCCTGCTGCCTCCGACCCCCTTGTACGCATTGACAATCTGAGCTTCGCCTACCACGAACGCCTGATTTTGGATGGCACTAGTTTTAGCGTGCCGCGCGGTAAAGTGACGGCGCTGATGGGTGCCAGCGGCGGCGGAAAAACTACCTTGTTGCGCCTGATCGGCGGACAAATCCGGGCCCAAAGCGGCCGGGTACTTTTTGATGGCCAGGACATCTGCGCTATGGAGCAAAGTGCTTTGTACGAAGCGCGCCGGCGCATGGGTATGCTTTTTCAGTTTGGTGCCTTGTTTGCAGACCTTTCGGTTTTTGACAATGTAGCTTTCCCCCTGCGCGAACACACTGCGCTGCCCGAGCCGCTCATTCGGGACATCGTGTTGATGAAGTTGCAGGCCGTGGGCCTGCGCGGTGCGCGCGATCTGATGCCCAGCGAAGTCTCTGGCGGTATGGCCAGGCGCATTGCCTTGGCGCGCGCGATAGCGCTCGACCCGGAACTGGTGATGTATGACGAACCCTTTTCCGGCCTGGATCCGATTTCCCTGGGTACCTCAGCGCATTTAATTCGCCAGCTTAATGACACCATGGGCCTGACCAGTATTTTTGTGTCCCACGAGTTGGAACAAACCTTTGGTATTGCCGACCATGTGGTAATTTTGGCCAATGGCCGTGTCGCCACCGAAGGTACGCCCCAGCATGTGCGCGAAAGCACCGATCCCTTGGTATACCAGTACGTACATGCACGGACCGATGGCCCGGTGCGCTTTCACTACCCCGCGCTCGAGATGGCGCAAGACTTTGGCGTGGAGACAGCGCCATGATGGCCCAAGCCCTGCGCAATCTAGGTTTTGCAGTGCGCGAAAAGTTGGCGCACATCGGCTACGGCGCGCGCTTGTTTGTGCGTTTGCTGCTTACCTTGCGCTCTAGTTTGCAGCGCTTTGGACTGATCCGCGACCAGATTCATTTTTTGGGCAATTATTCGCTGGTCATCATTGCGTTTTCCGGTTTGTTTGTGGGCTTTGTGTTTGGCTTACAGGGTTACTACACCTTGCAGCGCTATGGCTCCTCCGAGGCCCTTGGCCTGCTGGTGGCGCTCAGCCTGGTGCGCGAGTTGGGGCCGGTGGTCACGGCTTTGCTTTTCGCCGGGCGTGCCGGCACCTCGCTGACCGCAGAAATCGGCTTAATGAAAGCCGGCGAACAAATCAGCGTCATGGAAATGATGGCAGTGGATCCCGTGCTACGGGTACTGGCGCCACGCTTTTGGGGCGGTGTGATTGCCATGCCCTTGCTTGCCGCAGTGTTCAGCGCCATGGGTATTGTGGGCGGCTGGGTGGTCGGCGTGGTGATGATAGGTGTGGATTCCGGCTCCTTTTGGAGCCAGATTCAGGGCGGCGTGGACGTTTGGCGTGATGTGGGCAATGGCATCATCAAGAGCATCATTTTTGGTTTTGCCGTTACCTACGTCGCACTATTGCAAGGCTATGTCGCGCAAGCAACCCCCGAAGGGGTGGCCAGCGCCACCACCCGCACCGTGGTGATGGCCTCTTTGTCGGTGTTGGTCATGGACTTTGTCCTCACCGCCATGATGTTTACGATTTAGCGACCGCTTATCCAGAAAGAATTCGCATGCAACGCTCAAAAAATGATCTGTGGGTTGGCCTGTTTGTGCTCATTGGCGCAGTCGCCATTTTGTTTCTGGCCTTGCAGTCGGCCAATTTGCTCAGTCTCAATTTCCAGTCCACCTACAAAGTGACGGCCAAGTTCGATAATGTGGGCGGCCTTAAAGCCAAAGCGGCGGTGCGCAGTGCGGGTGTGGTCGTGGGGCGGGTGGAAAAAATTGTGTTCGACGATAAAAGTTTCCAGGCCCAGGTGCATATTGCGATGGAAAGTCGTTACCGTTTCCCCAAAGACAGCTCACTCAAAATTTTGACCAGCGGCTTGCTCGGAGAGCAATACCTCGGTATTGAGGCGGGCGCCGAGGAGGCGATTTTGGCCGCTGGCGCCATGATCACCACCACCCAATCGGCGGTCGTACTGGAGAGCCTGATCAGCCAGTTTTTGTATAGCAAAGCCGCAGCCAGCGCCGGGCCCAAAGAAGCAGACTAATGCCTAGTGTTTATTTCCTTGGCCGCTTACGGTCCTGGGCCTGTATCGGGGCCATCGCTTGTGCTGCATCCGGCGCTTGGGCGCAAACGGCCAAGCCGGCCAATCTGGTAGATCCTTTTGAAGGCATCAATCGCGGCATCTACGCTTTCAATGAAGTGCTCGATCATGCGGTGATGCGCCCTGTAGCCATTGCTTACACCGAGTTGCTGCCGCGCTGGATGCGCAATAGCGTGAGCCATTTTTTTGGCAATCTGGCCGATGTCTGGTCGATACCGAACAATGCATTGTCTTTGCGGCCCAAGGCCACGGTGGACAGCATCAAGCGCGTGGCAGTCAACAGCACCGTGGGTTTGCTGGGCTTGGTGGATGTGGCTAGCAAGCTGGACATCGACAAGCACCCGGCCGATTTCGGCCTGATGCTCAACCGCTGGGGCGTGCCCTCCGGGCCTTTTGTCATGGTGCCCTTGCTGGGCCCGCGTACTTTGATCGAGGTTGTGGTCTATCCCCTGGACTGGAAGGGCAACCTGGCCAACCATGTGGACGATGTGGTGCTGCGCGACCTGATGATGGCTGTCAGCTTTACCGATTTGCGGGCTAGCTACCTGCAGGCTGACGATGTCGTCAATGCGGTGGCCCTGGATCAGTATTCCTTTAAGCGGGATTCCTATTTGCAGCGTAGGGTCTATCTGCAAAACGACGGGGAAAGCGCAGGTAGCATGGAAGATCGACCGTAGAATCCATCTAAATGCGGCACAAGCAAGGGTCAACCTGAGTGGCGCCATTCGCAGGGAGAAAAATAGTGAGTTTTCGATATTTCAAGCAGTTGGGCGTAGTACTGATGCTTCTTTGGGGGGCGCTGTCGGCTGGCAGCGCATGGGCGCAGGATGAGGCCGCTGATGTCTTTATCAAGCGCATGTCCACCGAGGTGTTGGACGTTATCAAAGCGGACAAGTCCATGCGTAGCGGCGACATCGCCAAAGTGGTTGCACTGGTGGACACGCGCATCATGCCGCATGTGGATTTTCAGCGCATGACGGCTTCGGCCACAGGCCCGGGTTGGCGCCAGGCGACGCCTGAGCAGCAAAAACGCTTGCAAGAGGAGTTCAAAATTTTGCTGGTGCGCACCTACGCCGGGGCCCTGTCCCAAATCAGCGACCAGGTCATCGCATTAAAGCCTTTGCGCGCTGCGCCCGAGGACAAAGAAGTGGTGGTGCGCAGCGAAGTGCGCGGCAGTGGTGAGCCGATCCAGCTGGATTACCGCCTGGAAAAAACGCCCGGCCAGGGCTCTGGCTGGCGGATTTTTAATATCAACGTGATGGGCGTTTGGTTGGTCGAAACTTACAAAAGCCAGTTCGCCCAGGAAATCAATGCCAAGGGCGTGGACGGCCTGATCGAATCGCTGGCAGCGCGCAATAAATCCAATACGAAAAAGAATTGAGGTGCTCGCCCTACCCGCCGTTCTGACCCATGCCCAGGCCGGCCCCTGCCTGGAGCAGTTGGCTGCCGGCATTTCAACCGGCCCCAAGCAGGTGGTACTCGATGCGCAGCCCCTACAGGATTTCGACTCGTCGGCACTGGCCGTTTTGCTGGAGCTGCGTCGCGCTTGCCTGCGCCGGGGTAAGCAACTGCACATCCAAGGCGCGCCTGAGCGACTGATGCATTTGGCCGCACTGTACGGCGTGCGGGCTTTGCTCGAAAGCGGCGATCCAGCAAGCGCTACAAGCTTGGAACCCACGCCGCTTTAGGCCTTTCGCCTGGCGACAAAGGGCTGCTGGGCTTGCGGGCGTAAAATCGGGCGTTTATGCTTGCCATTTCCTTCCAGTCGATTTCCAAGGCGTATGCCTCGCCCAAAGGCCCGCCAGGCAGCACATTCCTAGCCGTTGACCAGGTGAGTCTGGATATTGAGCAAGGTGAGTTTTTCGGTTTGCTCGGCCCCAACGGCGCTGGTAAAACCACCATGATCAGCATGCTCGCTGGTCTGACCCGACCCAGCGCCGGTAGCGTCAGCGTCCTGGGCAGCGATGTACAGCGCGACTATGCACAGGCCCGGCGCAAACTCGGCGTGGTGCCGCAAGAGCTGGTGTTTGACCCTTTTTTCAATATTCGCGAAGCCTTGCGTATCCAGTCGGGGTATTTCGGCGTGCGCAATAACGACGCCTGGATTGACGAATTGCTGGAGAGCCTGGGCCTGGCCGACAAAGCCCAGGCCAATATGCGCCAGTTGTCGGGTGGCATGAAGCGGCGTTTTCTGGTGGCGCAAGCCCTGGTGCACAAGCCGCCGGTCATTGTGCTGGACGAGCCGACGGCTGGGGTGGATGTGGAATTGCGCCAAACCTTGTGGCAATTTATTGCCAAACTCAATAAGCAAGGCCATACCGTCTTGCTCACCACCCATTACCTGGAAGAGGCTGAAGCCCTGTGTGGCCGTATCGCCATGCTCAAGTCTGGGCGCATTGTGGCTCTGGACCATACCAGCGAACTGCTCAAAGCAGCCTCCAGCAATGTGCTGCGCTTCAAAGTCGAGGGCGTGCTGCCCGAGGCCTTGCGCGCGCAGGCGCGTGTCACCGGGCGCATCGTGCAGTTCCCGGCGCATGATGCACTGGAGATCGAGCGTTATCTGGCAGCGGTACGCGAAGCCGGCCTGCACGCCGAGGATGTGGAAATCCGCAAAGCCGATTTGGAAGACGTGTTTTTGGACGTGATGCAAAAGCATTCGGGCAAAGCCGGCCAGTCGGTGACAGCCACCGCAGGGGCAGTAGCATGAACGGCTGGCAAACCTTGCTCTACAAAGAAGTGCTGCGTTTTTGGAAAGTCGCTTTCCAAACCATCGCCGGTCCGGTGCTCACCGCCATGCTGTATTTGCTGATCTTCGGCCACGCCTTGGAAGACCATGTGAAAGTGTATGACCAGGTGAGTTACACCGCCTTTTTGGTGCCCGGCCTGGCGATGATGAGCCTCTTGCAAAACGCCTTTGCCAATAGCTCGTCTTCGCTCATCATGAGCAAAGTGATGGGTAACCTGGTCTTTATTCTGCTCACGCCTTTGTCGTACTGGCACTGGTTCGTAGCCTACGTCGGCGCTGCCGTGGTGCGCGGTCTGGTGGTGGGCTTGGGGGTATATGCGATTGCTTCGTTTTTCACGCAGATCAGCTTTGCCCAGCCGCTGTTTATTTTCCTGTTTGCGGTCATGGGCGCGGCCATGATGGGCACACTGGGGCTGATTGCCGGCCTGTGGGCTGAGAAGTTTGACCAGTTGGCGGCATTTCAAAACTTCGTGATCATGCCTATGACTTTTTTGAGCGGCGTGTTTTATTCCATCCACTCGCTGCCGCCGTTCTGGCAAGTCGTCAGCCATTGCAATCCCTTCTTTTACATGATTGATGGTTTGCGCTACGGCTTTTTTGGCGTCAGCGATGTATCGCCCTGGTTAAGCCTGGCAGTAGTGGGCGGCTCTACGCTGCTGGTTTTCGCCAATGCGCTGTATTTGCTGCGCACCGGTTACAGAATCCGCAGCTAAAACTTTTTTCTTTATGACCGCAGAACAACTCCAAGCCCTCATAACCGCTGGCCTGCCTTGCACCCATATTGCGCTCGAAGGTGACGGACGCCATTGGTATGCCACGATCGTGTCGGGCGCCTTTGAAGGCAAACGCCTGATCGCGCGCCACCAGCAGGTTTATGCCACCTTAGGCACCCGCATGCAGACCGATGAGGTGCATGCCTTGTCCATGAAAACTTTCACCCCTGCCGAGTGGGCAGCCCAGAATTCTTAAGGCCGAGGCGATGGACAAGCTATTGATTCGCGGTGGCCGCAGCCTGCAGGGCGAAGTGCAGATTTCCGGCGCCAAAAACGCCACCCTTCCCGAGCTGTGCGCCGCGCTGTTGACGTCTGAGCCGGTACACCTGCGCAACGTCCCGCGCTTGCAGGACGTCTCCACTATGCGCAAGCTTTTGCTCAACATGGGCGTGCAGGTGAGTGAGCAGGTTGGCAGCGAACTACGCATCAATGCCGGCACCTTGCACACGCCCGAAGCCCCTTATGAGTTGGTCAAAACCATGCGCGCTTCGGTGCTGGCGCTAGGTCCCTTGCTCGCGCGTTTCGGCCATGCCAAGGTCTCCCTGCCCGGAGGTTGTGCGATTGGTTCGCGTCCGGTGGACCAGCACCTCAAAGGCCTGACGGCCATGGGCGCTGAGATTGCCGTGGAACATGGCTATATGATCGCGCGCATTGGTGGCGGGCGCAAGCGCCTCAAAGGCGCGCGCATCACTACCGACATGGTTACCGTCACGGGCACCGAAAACTTTTTGATGGCTGCAGCCCTGGCCGAAGGCGAGACCATTTTGGAAAACGCCGCACAAGAGCCTGAGATTCCCGATCTGGCTGAAATGCTGATTGCCATGGGCGCGCGCATCGAAGGCCACGGCAGCCGCCGTATCCGTATCCAGGGCGTGGAGGCTTTGCAAGGCTGCACCCACCAGGTGGTGGCGGACCGTATCGAAGCGGGCACTTTTTTATGCGCCGTTGCCGCAACCGGTGGCGAGGTGTTTCTCAAAGACGGGCGCGCCGACCATTTGGACGCGGTGATCGAGAAGCTACTAGCTGCCGGTGCCCAGGTACAGGCGGTGGAAGGCGGTATCCGCATCCAGGCGCAGGGCCGTTTGCAAGCGCAGAGTTTTCGCACCACCGAGTACCCCGGTTTTCCTACCGATATGCAAGCGCAGTTCATGGCCCTGAACTGTATTTCCGAAGGTGCCTCGCGCAGCACCGAGACGATTTTTGAAAACCGCTTTATGCATGTCAATGAATTGCTGCGCCTGGGCGCCAATATCCAGATTGAAGGCAAAGTGGCGGTGGTGCAGGGTGTGCAACGCTTGTCTGGCGCCACCGTGATGGCGACCGATTTGCGCGCCTCGGCCAGCTTGGTCATTGCCGGGCTGGTAGCCGAAGGCGAGACCGTGGTGGACCGCATTTACCATCTGGACCGTGGCTACGACCGCATGGAAAGCAAGCTGCGCGGCCTGGGCGCCGATATTGAGCGCATCCGTTAAATGGTTTGGCCCACTTAAAGAAGCCCATTCATGATCACCATCGCCTTGTCCAAAGGCCGCATTTTTGAAGAGACCGTGCCCTTGTTGGCGTCGGCGGGCATCCGCGTGCTCGACGATCCGGAAAGTTCGCGCAAGCTCATTCTCGATACCAACCAGCCCGATGTGCGTGTGCTGGTGGTGCGTGCCACTGATGTACCCACTTATGTGCAGTTCGGCGGCGCCGATATGGGCATCACTGGCAAAGATACTTTGCTGGAGCATGGCGGCGATTGGGGTGGCGGCAGCGCCGGTTTATTTCAACCGCTGGATTTGCAAATTGCCAAGTGCCGCATCAGCGTGGCGGTGCGCGCGGATTTTGATTACGCCTACGCCGTGCGCCAGGGTGCGCGCCTGCGCGTGGCTACCAAATACGTGGCGATTGCGCGCGAGTTTTTTGCCAGCAAAGGCGTGCATGTGGACTTGATCAAGCTGTACGGCAGTATGGAGCTAGCGCCCCTGGTGGGCCTGTCCGATGCCATCGTCGATTTGGTGTCCACCGGTAACACTTTGCGTGCCAATAATTTGATCGAGGTCGAGCGCATCATGGACATCAGTTCGCGCCTGATCGTCAACCAGGCAGCTTTAAAGCTCAAGCGCGAACCCATACGCCGCATCATCGACGCCTTTGGCGTGGTCGTGGGCGCAAGCGGACCCAGCGGCGCATAAACAGCATGGTGCTCTCCAGCATGAACGCCCGACCCTTACGCCTGTCCACTGCCCAGGCAGATTTCGAAACCTTGTTTCAACAGCGCCTGCATTGGTCGGCCGATACCGATGCGGCCATCGAGCAGCGCGTGGCCGACATCCTGGCCGATGTGAAAGCGCGTGGCGATGCTGCGGTGTTGGACTACACCGCACGCTTTGACGGCTTGCAGGCCGCTGCTGTGGCCGAGCTGGAGTTGCACCAAGCCGATTTCAAAGCCGCTTTCGATGGCCTACCCGAAGCCCAAAAACGCGCCTTGCAAGACGCCGCTGCACGCATACGCAGCTACCACGAGGCACAAAAGAAAGCCTGCGGCGAAAGCTGGCAGTACCGCGACGCCGACGGCAGTTTGCTTGGCCAGAAAGTCACACCGCTGGACCGTGCCGGTATTTACGTGCCCGGCGGCAAAGCGGCCTACCCGTCGAGCTTGCTCATGAACGCCATTCCCGCGCACGTAGCCGGCGTGGGCGAAATCATCATGGTGGTGCCCACCCCGGTGCGCGGCAGCGTAGCCACCGGCGGCGCGGCGGGCAGCGGTAAGACAGCCGCGCGCGGCGAGCGCAACGAGTTGGTGCTGGCTGCGGCCTTTGTCGCCGGAGTCAGCCGCGCCTTCACCATCGGCGGCGCGCAAGCGATAGCCGCCATGGCCTACGGCACGGCCACAGTGCCCCGCGTCGACAAAATCACCGGGCCGGGCAACGCCTATGTGGCAGCGGCCAAGCGCCGCGTGTTCGGCACGGTGGGCATCGACATGATTGCGGGACCCTCAGAAATACTCGTGCTGGCTGACGGCAGCACGCCGCCCGACTGGGTAGCCATGGATTTGTTCAGCCAGGCCGAGCATGATGAACTGGCGCAAAGCATATTGCTGTGCCCAGATGCGGACTATATGGATGCGGTGCAAGCGTCCATCGACAAACTGCTGCCCGAGATGCCCCGGCGCGATATCATCGCCGCCTCGCTCAACGGGCGTGGCGCCCTGATACACACGCGCAGCATGCAAGAGGCCTGCGCCATCAGCAACCGCATCGCACCCGAACATCTGGAAGTGAGCAGCCGCGACCCGCACCAGTGGGAGCCTTTGCTGATTCACGCAGGCGCGATTTTTCTGGGCGCCTTCACCAGCGAAAGCCTAGGCGACTATTGCGCTGGCCCCAACCATGTGTTGCCCACCTCCGGCACGGCGCGGTTTTCTTCGCCCTTGGGGGTCTACGATTTTCAAAAGCGCAGCAGCTTGATTGAGGTGTCCGAGGCGGGTGCGCAAACACTGGGCCAGACGGCTTCGGTGTTGGCGCATGGCGAAGGCTTACAAGCCCATGCGCGCGCGGCAGAAATGCGTATGCACGGGAACCAAGCATGAAAGTGCTAACACCCGATTTGCGCTTTATCCGCGACGATGTGCAAGCCATGCACGCGTATGCGGTGCAAGATGCCGCGGGCATGGTCAAGCTCGACGCCATGGAAAACCCCTACGCCTTACCGCCAGACTTGCAAGCGCAATTGGGCGAGCGTTTGGGCCGGGTCGCTCTGAATCGCTACCCGGGCGCGCGCATCCAAGATTTGCACGCCGCCTTGGCGCGCTATGTGGACCTGCCTGCAGGCTATGGGCTGACGCTGGGCAATGGCTCGGACGAGCTCATTTCCATGCTGGCCATGGCTTGTGCCCGGCCCGGCACTTGCATTCTTGCGCCCGAGCCTGGCTTTGTGATGTACGCCATGTCTGCGCAATTGCAGGGCTTGGGCTTTGTAGGCGTGCCCCTAAAGGCGGATTTTTCGCTGGACGAAGCGGCCATGTCCGCCGCCATCGCGCAGCACCAACCGGCCATCGTGTACTTGGCTTACCCCAACAACCCCACCGCCAATTTGTGGGACGCCGCAGTGCTGCGTCGTCTTATTTCCCAAGCCAGCGCCTACGGCGCGCTGGTGGTGGTGGACGAGGCCTACCAGCCCTTTGCGGACAGCACCTGGCTGGACGAAATCCGCGCCGATCCGGCTGCTAATAAGCAAGTCGTGCTCATGCGCACCCTGTCCAAATTCGGCCTGGCCGGTGTGCGTCTGGGCTATGCGTTAGCCCCGGCGGCCCTGCTGGCGCAGATGGACAAAGTGCGCCCGCCCTATAACGTCAGCGTGCTCAATGCCGAATGCGCGCTCTTCGCCCTGGCGCATGCGGCTGTGTTTGCCGCGCAGGCGCAATTAATCTGCAGCGAACGCGAGCGCCTGCTGGCCGCCCTGGGCACGCTGCCCGGCCTGCAGCCCTTTCCCAGCCAGGCGAATATGATTCTGCTGCGCGTGTCGGGCGAGCCCGGCGCGGCGGCGCGTCTGCATGAGGCGCTGAAAAAGCGTCAGATTTTGGTGAAGAACGTTTCTACAATGCATCCGCTGCTGGCCAACTGTCTGCGACTGACGGTGGGCACAGCCCCTGAAAACACGCTGCTCCTTGCAGCGCTCGAGGCCTCTTTATGACTGACACAGCTTCCAGCCTGGTAAGCGTGCTGCCCCAGCCTACGGGTGAGGGCAGCGCCCGCAGCGCCGAAGTGACACGCAACACCGCCGAAACCCGCATCCGGGTCGCCCTGAATTTGGACGGTAGCGGCCAGGCCCAGTTGTCCACGGGTATCGGCTTTTTTGACCATATGCTCGACCAGATCGCCCGCCACGGCTTGATCGACCTGGACATCCAAGCCCAAGGCGATTTGCATATCGACGGCCACCATACCGTGGAAGATGTAGGCATCACCCTCGGCCAGGCTTTTGCCAAGGCGCTGGGCGAGAAAAAAGGCATACGCCGCTACGGCCACGCCTATGTACCGCTGGACGAAGCCCTCTCGCGCGTGGTCATCGACCTCTCAGGCCGCCCCGGTTTGGAAATGGACGTGCCTTTCAAGAGCGGCATGATCGGCGGCTTTGACAGCCAGTTGGCGCACGAATTTTTCCAAGGCTTTGTCAACCATGCCGGTGCCACCCTGCACATAGACAACCTCAAAGGCGAGAACGCGCACCACCAGTGCGAAACCGTGTTCAAAGCCTTTGCCCGCGCTTTGCGCATGGCGGTGGAGCGCGACCCGCGCGCCGCTGGCACCATCCCGTCCACCAAAGGTTCGCTCTGACGTGACACCCCGCCCGGAGGCTTGCGCCACCCCGCCATGAAATCCGTTGCTATCGTCGATTACGGCATGGGTAATTTGCGCTCGGTCACCCAGGCGGTCATGCACGCCGCCGCGCAGGAAGGCGTGCAAGCCATATGGGCACGCAGCCCGCAAGAAGTCATGGACGCCGAGCGTGTGGTGCTGCCCGGCCAGGGAGGTATGCGCGACTGCATGGCCGAACTGCGCGCCAGCGGTATGCTGGCCGCGGTGCTGCATGCTGCGGCGCACAAACCGCTCATGGGTGTGTGCGTGGGTATGCAAATGCTGCTGGACCACAGCGAGGAATTGGACACGCCCGGCCTGGGCTTGATGCCCGGGACGGTGCGCAAATTTTTTCTAGAAGGGCGCTTGCAGGACGACGGCAGTCGCTATAAAGTACCGCAAATGGGTTGGAACCAAGTCTGGCAGGCCGATCACGGAAAGGGCGCGCACCCGGTGTGGGCGGGCGTACCCGACGGCAGTTACTTTTATTTTGTGCACAGCTATTACGCCGATCCGCAGACCGCCGCGCACTGTGCTGGCCAGACGGATTACGGCGGGCGTTTTTGCTCGGCACTGGCCCGCGATAATATTTTCGCCACGCAGTTCCACCCGGAAAAAAGCGCCGCCCAGGGCCTGGCCTTGTACCGCAATTTTCTGCGCTGGGAGCCTTGAAAGGCCCTATTTGGCCCGCTTGCGTGTATGGTTCGCCTAGTTTTTCTTATCCCTTCCTTTCATTTTTACTACCCACCGCCACTGCACCATGCTGCTTATCCCCGCTATTGACCTCAAAGACGGCCACTGCGTTCGCCTGCAACAAGGCGATATGGATCAATCCACCACTTTCGGGGAAGACCCGGTCGCCATAGCGCGCAGCTGGGTGGACAAGGGCGCCAGGCGCTTGCATCTGGTGGACCTGAACGGCGCCTTTGCCGGGCACCCGAAAAACGAGGCAGCCATTCGTCGCATCCTCAAAGAAGTCGGTAGCGAAGTCGATGTGCAACTCGGCGGCGGCATCCGCGACCTGGACACGATTGAGCGCTATCTCGACGCCGGCCTGCGCTACGTCATCATCGGCACCGCCGCGGTCAAAAACCCCGGCTTTTTGCAAGATGCTTGTACCGCATTTGGCGGCCACATCATCGTCGGCCTAGACGCTAAAGAAGGCAAAGTCGCCACCGACGGCTGGAGCAAACTCACCCGCCACGATGTAGTCGATCTGGGTAAAAAGTTTGAAGACTACGGCGTCGAATCCATCATCTACACCGACATAGGCCGCGACGGCATGCTCACCGGCATCAACATCCCGGCCACCGTGGCGCTGGCGCAAGCACTCTCGATTCCGGTTATCGCCTCGGGGGGCCTCTCCAATATGGCCGACATCGAAGCCCTGTGCGAAGTGGAAGACGAAGGCGTGGAGGGCGTGATCTGCGGGCGCGCGATTTACACCGGCGACCTGGACTTTGCCGCCGGCCAAGCCCGCGCTGACGAACTCAATGGCTAATGCAATGGCTGAGCCCGGCGCGGCCCTAGCCACGCGCAGCGAAGAACTTTTCCAAGGCCAGCCCTGCCACCGCCTGACGCTGGCCGATGGAGACAGCGTGCTGGTGGCGCTGCAAGGCGCGCATGTCATTTCTTGGCTCCAGGGTGGGCGCGAGCGCCTGTTCGTCAGCCCCCATTCCGTGTGGGACGGGCACACCGCGATTCGCGGTGGCATCCCCATTTGCTTTCCGCAGTTCAACCAGCGCGGCGATTTACCCAAACATGGTTTTGTGCGCAATCTGCCCTGGGCCTTGCTGGACGCAGAGGCGGGCGAGTCACCAGCCAGCTTGTGCTTTGGCTTCAATGCAGATGACAACACCCGCGCCATTTGGCCCGCCGAGTTTGAAACCCGCTTGCGCGTGGACTTGCTGCCAGAACAACTTTGCGTAACCCTGGAGGTGCGCAATCTGGGCACGCAAGCTTTGCGCTTTACCGGCGCGCTGCATTCCTACCTGGCCGTGAGCGATATTGCGCAAGTGCGCCTATCCGGTTTGGGCGGACAAAAAGAATGGGATTCGCGCGCAGACGTGCACCAGCGCGCTGCCGACAGTTTGCAATGCGTGGGCCCGTTTGACCGGGTCTACAGCGCCCCGCCCGCGCCCATGCATTTACACGACCCACTTGGTGCTTTGGAGATTAGCAACAGCGCGGGCTGGGCAGACTGCGTGGTGTGGAACCCTGGCGCAGCGGGCTGCGCTCTTATGCCTGACATGACGCCCGACGCGTTTGAACGCATGCTGTGCGTGGAGGCGGCACAAGTGTTCGAGCCTATTACCGTGGCGGCAGGCGGTCACTGGAGCGGCAGCCAGCGTTTGCGCGTTTTAGGGGTTTGAAGCATGCTGGCTAAACGCATCATCCCTTGCCTGGATGTGACCGGTGGCCGCGTGGTCAAGGGCGTGAACTTTGTCGAACTGCGCGACGCGGGAGACCCGGTAGAAATCGCGGCCCGCTACAACGAGCAAGGCGCGGATGAGCTGACTTTCTTGGACATCACCGCCACCAGCGACGGGCGCGATGTGATCTTGCACATCATCGAAGCCGTGGCCAGCCAGGTGTTCATCCCGCTCACCGTGGGCGGCGGTGTGCGCACCGTCGAAGACGTGCGCAGATTGCTCAACGCCGGGGCCGACAAAACCAGCTTTAACTCGGCGGCCATTGCCAACCCGCAAGTCATCCGCGACGCCTCGGCCAAGTACGGCGCGCAATGCATCGTGGTGGCTATCGACGCCAAACGCCGCAGCGCAGAAGACGAGCAACGCATCGGCGCGAATGGTTTACCTATTGGCCCGGGCTGGGACGTGTACAGCCACGGCGGCCGCAAAAACGTGGGCCTGGACGCGGTGGCTTGGGCCACGCAAATGGCGGACTACGGCGCGGGAGAAATATTGCTCACCAGCATGGACCGCGACGGCACCAAAAGCGGCTTTGATCTGGCGCTGACCCGCGCAGTCAGCGACGCTGTACCCGTGCCCGTCATCGCATCGGGCGGTGTGGGCAACCTGGACCACCTGGCCGACGGCATCCAACAAGGCGGTGCTGATGCCGTCCTGGCCGCCAGCATCTTCCACTACGGTGAGTACACCGTAGGGCAGGCGAAGGCGAGGATGCGGGAGCGGGGGATTCCGGTTAGGTTGTAATCAACGAACTTTTCGCCCTATGTTCGAACGAATCCTAAAGCGGCAGGGCTGCGAAACGTTCGAAGATTAAAAAATCAACCGCTCAAGTAAGCATACTCAAGCAACTAGGCCGAAAACATCACGCGATGTACGTGGCTCGCGTCACCAAGGTGAACATACGCGGGACACAACCTGGGCGAACTTCCGGGATGAAAAAAAGCCTCACAAGCAGCCTGCTTCAATACGCCGGGCAAAGTTAATTAGAAACTATTATTAATTTTCAGTATATAGTACATTTTATAAAAATATTGATGTAAGGCTCACATGGAAGATCTTCGGTCTGGTCACTACTGGAAAACTCCCTTTGTCTGGGAAGAGGGGTGTCCGGCGCCCAAGGCTAGCTCACGTCTGAGCTATGGGGTAGCTGATGGCGAGTGGCTGACGTTTGCCGTGGCGCAGACGATGGCAAGTTCCTTGGATGAGTCAGATATTTACGCGGTTTCACAAAACGGGCAAAATCAAGCGGCAAGCGAACTCATCACCATGGCGCCGCAATATTTCGACATGCCGCCTGGCTGGTGGCAAGTAGCCAAGGACGCAGAAAGTAACAGGGTTGGATTTGTACTGTCGGTACTATTCAAGGGAGACGAGACCTGGAAGGACGGACGTCCGGAAGCGACGATCTTCTACATGGGCTTGCTACCAGCCTATCGAGGCCGCGGTTACGGCCAAGAACTACTGGAAGAGGCCGTCCGCACCAGCCAACTTGCAAACTGCTGGAGGCTGTTCTGCGATACCGGTACGAACAATCACCCCATGGTCAGTGCTTTCCGTTTGGCAGGGTTCAAAGAGCGTGCCCCTTGGCAACGGCCCGTCGCGTGACCTTATTTATGCATAGGGCCTCCCTGCAAAGCTTTTTCTTCTCCTCAACGAAAGGATGTGATTGCCATGCTGTCAATTTCTACCGCAACCACCGCTTGGATCCTTCTGCTTATAGCGGGAGTATTGGAGGTCGTTTGGTCCTGTAGCATGAAGGCCTCGGACGGCTATACCAAACATCTATACACTGGCATTACCTTCATTGCCGCATGGTTGAGCTTCTGGCTACTCGGAATGGCGATGCAGTCGCTTCCGCTTGGCACTGCTTACGCGGTGTGGACAGGAATCGGTGCTGTAGGCGCAGCCATTTTAGGTATAGTTTTTTTCAATGAGCCCGCTTCCGCAGGTCGTATTGTTTGTATCTTCGCCATCGTTGCAGGAATCGTTGGTTTAAAGATGCTGCACAGCACAAGCAGCACTATTCCATGAGGATATTTCTCCGATGAGCCTGTTTGCAAACGCCCTACAGCGGAGCAGTACCACCCTGCCACCGCATAAGCGCTCCCCAGTGACCTTAAGCACTCGATCAAGCAGCGCGCTCTTGGTTAGACGGACGAGTGGACTGCAAATAAGGGGTGCCGAGTTTTGTGGAGCATTTGTGCCTGAAAAAAATGCAGATCATTCACGTGTTTCAACGTTATGCGGCAAGAAAGAATAAGTACGGGTTCGGCAAAGGAGTTTTGATGCAAAGCAAAGAGCCAGACATGCCCTGCAAGCCCGAGGCCTCCCATAGAGAGAGGATTGCAAATCGCCTCTTGTCACTGCGGGCGATTTGGAAGCTATCGATCGTCGAACTTGTGTTCTGGGTCACAGCGATCGGCATTGCGGTCTTTGGTACGCTGTTCCGAGCCTGATATGCGTATCTTGCCGCTAGTTTTGACTTCTTAGCTTGGAACTACGCTCGTGCGGCATAACCTCGCGTTCGATCCGGCTTGCAACGGCTGGCCGCTCCAAGCCTTCATTTCATTCTTGCCTTCCGCGCCCAGTCGCCACTCGTGTCGGAACTACGACGTTATGCCGCCTATGACTTACTTTGAACAAAATCCCCGCTTCACTGCAGCGCTTCAAACGGTGTGCGTATGTGCCGCCGTCGAGGGCCTGATCTTGATAGTTCTTGCGGGCATCCTCAACCATTCGTTCATTGCCGCCGCAGTGGTCTCCGCCGGGTTTCTTGGCCCCGTCTCGTGGTGGCTTGCTCCTGCGGTTTACCGCCGCTTGCTTAGGGCGAGTTCCTAGTTTGCGAAACAGAAGCCAATCCAGGCCGCGGTCTGACCGGTCGCTTGAGTGGTCCGCCGTCAACTGGCCGCGCTACGCTGCCTGTATATTTTCAGCTCCGAGCGGCCAACTGGCTTCGGCGCCTCACCTTCAAACTTAGGCCCTATGCGAACCCTAGCCGCACCGCCCTTTGTCCTAGAACCCCAACTCGCTGCGCACGCGCAGGAGATGTTCACCGTGCTGAGCGATCCGGCCATCTACGAGTTCGAGAACGCACCACCGATCGACGAAGAGTGGCTGAGGAAGCGCTTCGCAGGCCTTGAAAGTCGGGGCTCAAGCGACGGGACGCAACAGTGGCTCAACTGGGTCATTCGTCTTCCAGTCGGTAAGCTGGCCGGCTACGTGCAAGCCACGGTATTTCAAGACGGTTCTGCTTACGTCGCGTACGAACTCCATAGTCAATACTGGCGCCAAGGCATCGGAAGCAGCGCCGTTCGGGCGGTGCTCCAAGAGCTTCGCGATCAGTACGGTGTCGCAACCTTCATCGCGGTTCTGAAGGCACGTAACTATCGTTCGGAGGCTCTGTTGCGCAAGCTGGGCTTTGTCCCAGCCAGCAACGAACAGGCAGCCCAGCATCGAGACGAGCCTGACGAACTGGTTCTGGTCAAGCCAGCCCTGGCTGCGGCGAATGCGGCCTAACCCCTTGTCGAGGAGAGGCCCAAGGGCAGGTCACCAGGCACGTCTCACTTCCAGCTTTAGTCAGCGCGTTGCAGTGCCACCCCATAATGTGGATTAACCAGTCCTCCCAGGTCCCACATTAGGCTGCGGAGATCTATTCCTTTAGAAGTACGTCAATGATTCACATCCCCCGCATCGTGGCCCTTCTCTTTCTGACATCAACATGTCTGGCGCAAGCGCAGAGTGGGGATTCCGAGGCTACAGCAGTTGCGGCGGTAGTTCGCAACTACCATGCTGCGCTTTTGGCGGCAGACACGCAGGCGGTTTCTAGGCTCCTTGCGCCGGATGCGGTGATCCTCGAGAGCGGCGATCGTGAATCCAGAAAAGAATACCTTGAACACCACCTCCAGGCGGATATCAAGTTTGCGCAGGCCGTGCCCACCCGCCAGAGCAAAATTGACGTGACCCTGAGTGGAGATGTTGCCTGGGCAATTTCAACGAGCGTAACGCAAGGCACCTACGAGTCCAAGGCGGTAAATCTGGTTGGTGCCGAGCTAATGGTCCTCACAAGAAACCCTACTGGCTGGGTTATCCGTTCAATTCACTGGTCGTCGCGCAGGTCGAAATAGCGCGAATGAAATAATTAGCGCTGCTGTACGAGGCGCCAATGAATGGGCTTAACCCATCTATTTCCCACCTGCCTAATCAAATGCGATGCTGCCCGATTGGTGTGGCATTACAGGTTCGATTGCCAGACCTTGATGCGGTGAAGCGGGCCATGGCCTAGGCCTGCAGCCGATGAACAACAGCCCTTAACATCCCCCCTTATGACTTATTTAGACGCTATCACATGGGACGCCCAGGGCCTGGTGCCTGTTATTGCCCAGGAGCAGGGGAGCAAGGACGTTCTGATGTTTGCCTGGATGAACCGGCAGGCGCTGCAAAAAACGGTGGAGCTGGGCCGTGCGGTGTATTTCAGCCGCTCGCGCAACAAGTTGTGGCACAAGGGCGAAGAATCCGGCCATGTGCAGTTGGTGCACGAGATTCGTATAGATTGCGATGCTGACGTGGTGCTGCTGACTGTCACCCAACAAGGCCACGATCCTGGCATTGCCTGCCACACCGGGCGCCACAGTTGTTTTTTTAGCATGCTGCAAAACGGGCAATGGCAGCCGGTGGAACCGGTGCTCAAAGATCCTGCAACGATTTACCCCAAAGGCAATTAAATGGACAGTTCGGACAAAGAAATTTCACAAGACGCGCTGGCCCAATTAGCCGCCATCATCGAAAGCCGCAAAGTCGCACACGGTGGCGACCCGCAGACCAGCTACGTCGCCCGCCTTTTTCATAAGGGTCCAGACGCTTTTTTGAAAAAAATTGGCGAGGAGGCCACCGAAGTAGTGATGGCCGCCAAAGACGTGGACCACGGCGGTGACAAAACCAAGCTGGTGGGCGAGGTGGCGGATCTGTGGTTCCACTGCCTGGTGGCGCTAGCCCATTACGGTTTACACCCGTCGGACGTGATCGCCGAGCTGCGCCGGCGCGAAGGCATTAGCGGTATCGAAGAAAAAGCCCTGCGCAAAGCCCTGCAACGCGAAGCCCAAGAGCCCTGACTTAAAGCCCTGATTTAATATAGTGCGGTCCAACAACCGCATTGTTTTGCATCCCCGCCATGGCCACCCATTCGCACACCGCCCACGACCCCAACTGCCTGTTTTGCAAAATCGTCGCCAAGCAGATTCCCTCGCGCGCCGTGTATGAGGACGATGATTTTTATGCCTTTCACGACATAGCCCCCTGGGCGCCGGTGCACTTTCTGATCATTCCCAAGCTGCATATCCCGTCTATGGCGCAGGTCGGGCCGGGTGACGCGGCGCTGATGGGCCGTATGATGGCCCTGGTGCCGGTGCTGGCCTCACAGGAAGGCTGCAACCCTTATCCGGACGGGGGCTTTCGCCTGGTAACCAATACCGGCGCCCAGGGCGGGCAGGAGGTGCGCCACCTGCATTTCCACGTCATGGGTGGCCCCAGGCCCTGGCTGCGGGGCTGAAAACACGCAAACGGCGCGGGCATATCCTGCGCGACTAGAATTCCCCCTCACTTAGGAGAACCGTATGGGTTTGTCAACAACGCACTTGATCATTTTTCTGGTCATCATTGTGGTGATCTTCGGTACCAAAAAACTGCGCAACATAGGCTCGGACCTGGGTGGCGCAGTCAAAGGTTTTAAAGACGGCATGGGTAACAGCGGCGACAAGCCGGCTGAAGCTGCGCCCGCTGCCCCAGCGCAGCAAGTCGCTGCTAACCCGCCCTCCGCCAACAAAGACGCGATCGACGTCGAAGCCAAGGCCAAGCACTAAGCCCCGGTCTGTGGGTCTGCCGCCTGTGTGTGAGATTTATTTAAGTGTTTGATATTGGCGTCACCAAGATCGCCATCATCGGCGGCATTGCCTTGATCGTCATTGGCCCGGAAAAACTTCCCGGCCTGGCGCGTACCTTTGGAACTATGCTGGGTCGCGCGCGGCGCTACGTGGCCGATGTCAAAGAGGAGGTCAACCGCTCCATGGACCTGGACGAGTTGCGCAAGGCGCAGGCCAGCTTGCAAGACGCAGCCCAGGCCGTGCAAAGCTCCCTAGACCAAAGTACTGCCGCTATCGAAAATACCATTGCCCAGGCCACTGCCCTGGACGCCGATAGCGAACCCGTACCTTATTACTCCTTTTACCGTCCGGTGAAAAAACGCTGGCGTGCCAAGATCGGCGCCACCCCCAATTGGTACAAGGCGCGCAACGGTGTGCGCACACGGGCGCTTTCCGGTGCTGCGCGTGTGGCCCGCTTTCGGCCACCTAAAGCCCTTTGATGAGCGATAACAAGCCTCCTGACGACGAGCTGGCCGGCACCGAGCAGCCTTTCGTGCAGCATTTGTTCGAGCTGCGCGATCGCTTGCTGCGCGCGGTCTATGGCATCGCCGCGATATTTGCCGTGCTGGCCTTTTTCCCCGGCCCGTCCAAGTTGTACGACTACTTGGCCATGCCCTTAGTCAAGGCCTTGCCCGAAGGCTCCAAGATGATTGCGGTGGGTGTGGTGTCGCCATTTTTGGTGCCCATTAAAGTGACCGTGCTGGCCTCGATCGCGTTGGCGCTGCCCTGGATCTTTTACCAGATGTGGGCCTTTGTGGCGCCGGGTTTGTACAAGCATGAAAAAAAGCTGGTCATGCCGCTGGTGGCCGCCAGCACCTTGCTCTTTTACACCGGCGCTGCGTTTTGCTACTTTTTTGTGTTCGGCCAGGCCTTTCCGGCGATTCAAAAAATGGCGCCTATGTCGGTCGCCGTGAGCCCGGATATCGAGGCCTACCTGGACTTTGTGGTGACCATGTTCATCGCCTTTGGCGTGGCCTTCGAGGTGCCGATTGTGGTGGTGATTCTGGCGCGTATGGGCGTGGTCACGGTCGTGCAGCTGCGTAATTTCCGCAGCTATTTCATTGTTGCAGCGGCCGCGGTGGCTGGCCTGGTGACGCCGCCCGATCCGGTCTCCATGATCGCCTTGCTGGTCCCCATGTGCCTGCTCTACGAGTTGGGCATTATTGCGGCCCAAATCTTCATCCGCCATACCCAGGCACCCGAAGAGCCGCCAGCGCCCGAAGGCGCATCCAACACCGGCAGTTAACGCGGCAGCTTGCCCGGTCTGGGTCGAACACCAGGGGTGATGCTCAGGGCCAGCACGGTTTTCTTGCGTTGAATCTCAACCGTGGCGGGTACACCGGGTTTGAGCACTGCCACGGCCGATAGCAAATGTGCTACATCCTCTACCGGTGTTCCGCCAATCGACAACACCACATCGCCCGGCGCCATGCCCGCTTTACCCGCCGGGCCGCCTTGCAGCACCCCCGTGACGGCGACGCCACGCTCGGCCACGATGCCAAAGGCTTCGGCGACTTCAGGTGCCAGCTCATTGGGCTCGATGCCGATCCAGCCGCGCGTGACCTGACCGTCTCGCACAATGCTTTCCAACACCTGCTTGGCGGTGGAAATCGGAATGGCAAAGCCAATGCCCAAGCTGCCGCCCGAGCGCGAGTAGATGGCGGTATTTATGCCCAGCAAACGCCCTTGGCTATCGACCAAAGCGCCACCCGAATTGCCGGGGTTGATAGCGGCGTCGGTTTGGATGAAATTTTCAAATGTGTTGATGCGCTGGTTACGCCCCAGCGCACTGATGATGCCGCTGGTGACCGTTTGGCCCACACCGAAGGGGTTTCCAATGGCCAGCACCAGGTCACCCACCTGGGCGTTTTCCGAGTCTCCCAAGACCATGACCGGTAGTTTGTCCAGCTCGATTTTGAGCACCGCCAAATCGCTATCGGGATCGGTGCCTATAACTTTGGCGCGGGTGCGGCGCCGGTCGTTGAGCACGACTTCAATCTGCTGCGCCCCTTCCACCACATGGTTATTGGTCAACAGGTAGCCTGTGCTACTGACGATCACGCCGCTGCCTATGCCCGAGGACGGCTCATCGGGGTCGGCGTCGGGGTCGTTGAAAAAGCGTTCCCAGGGGGGCAGCGTATTTTTATCGCCAGTTTGTCCTTTGCTGACGCTGATGCTGACCACCGCCTGCGCTGCGTTGTGCGCGGCCGTGCGAAAGCTGCCCAACGGTACTTCGCCCTTGACCAGGGTCGGTGCCTGCACCAAGCCCATGACGCCTGCGCCCTGCGGCGCCAGCCAGGCAGGCTTAAGGGTCAGCACCACAAAATATGCTGCCAGCAGCACGGTGATGCTTTGGGCAAAAAGTAACCAGTAACGCTTCATGAACTTACCCAAAGGCTTGCGCCGGAAGGCGGCGCACAAGCGGCAAATTGTAGGCTTGGCAATGCATGAGCCTTCGTCACGTCGCTGTGTGCCAGCCTTGGCTGGCTCATGCGCCTCCGGTGTGAGTCCGTGGCGCAGATAATCCGCCCCTAGCGCCCCTACGGCACAACTACCTACCCTATGCGCCAGCCCATGACCGACCACCTTACACTGCTTGCCGCTTTTGACGCCCTGTTGGAGCCCCAGCGTTTCAAAGACTACGGGCCAAACGGCTTGCAGGTAGAGGGGCGCCGCCCGGTGCGCAAACTGGTCTCCGGCGTCACCGCCAGCCTGGCGCTGATCGAGGCCGCCATCGCACAGGATGCAGATGCGATTTTTGTCCACCATGGTCTGTTTTGGCGCGGCCACGACGGGCGGGTGACCGGCTGGCTGCGCCAGCGCTTGGCCTTGTTGCTGGCCCATGACATCCACTTGTTTGCCTACCACCTGCCCCTGGACGCCCATCCGCAATGGGGCAATAACGCGCAGTTGGGTCAGCGTTTGGGTTTGCAAGCCCAATCGCGTTTTGGCGAGCAGGACTTGGGCTGGCTGGGTGTACCCCAGGCCGGTGCTTTGGCCCATTCGCAGGCGTTGGCCGACCATGTGCAGTCCGTGCTGGGCCGCCCGGTGGTGATGGTGGCGGGCAAGGCTGGGCCTGTGCAACGCATCGCCTGGTGTACCGGCGGAGCCCAAGGCTATTTCGAGGCGGCGATTGCGGCCGGGGCCGAGGCGTTTATCACGGGCGAAATATCCGAGCCCCAGGCGCACTATGCCCGCGAGTGCGGCGTGACTTTTATAGCCTGTGGCCACCACGCCAGCGAGCGCTATGGCGCGCCTGCCGTGGCGGGGCAGGTGGCGCAGCAAGTAGGCATTGCGCACGCTTTCATCGACGTGGACAACCCGGCCTGAAGGCTCGCAGCATGGCGCAATCGATTTTTCCGGCCAAACCCTTGGCCATTACCATGGGCGATGCGGCAGGCATTGGCCCGGAAATTATTGCCAAAGCCTATGCCGCGCAGCCCGCGCAGATGCGCGCTAGTTTTGTAGCTGGTGACGTCCAGGCCATGCGCCGCGCCAGCGCCCTGGTGGCCCAGGGGGCCCAAGGGCTGGCCTGGCCGGTAGTGCAAATCAGCGATCCGCAAGAGGCCCTGCATCTGCCGCCTCGCTGTATTGCCGTTTTGCAAGTGGGCGCGCCCATGCAGCCGGTACCCTACGGCCAGGTCAGTGCGGTGGCTGGTGAGTTTGCCGGCCGCTGTGTGCGATGGGCCGCGCAGCAGGCGCTCGATGGCGCAATCGCCGCCGTGGTGACCGCGCCGCTGAATAAGCAAAGTCTGTCGGCTGCGGGGCCGCCGTTTGATAATTTTCCCGGCCATACCGAAATCTTGCAGGCGCTGGCCGCCCGGCACGCGGGTCTGCCGGTGGCGCGTCTGCCGGTGCGCATGATGCTGGCCAACGAGGACTTGCGTACGGTACTGGTCAGTATCCACCTGTCCTTGCGCCAGGCTATCGAGGCCGTGACGCAATTGGCGGTGCTGGAGACTATTCGCATTACCGACGCCGCCTTGCGTCCGGTGTTGGGCCGGGCGCCGCGCATCGCCGTGGCCGGGCTCAACCCCCATGCGGGCGAGGGCGGTTTATTCGGCGATGAGGAGCGCAGCATCATCGGCCCGGCAATTGCCGCTGCGCGGGAGGAAGGCTGCGACGCCAGTGGCCCCTGGCCGCCGGACACGGTTTTTATGCAAGCGCGTGCCACCGGCGCGCAGGTACGCTTTGACGTCGTGATTGCCATGTACCACGATCAGGGATTGATTCCGGTGAAATATATGGGGGTGGAGCAGGGCGTGAACCTGACGCTGGGTCTGCCCTTTGTGCGCACCAGCCCGGACCACGGCACGGCTTTTGACATTGCCGGCCAGGGACAGGCCGATGCCTCCAGCCTGCTGGCCGCGGTGCGGATGGCGCGCCAGTGGGCCAGCGCAGCCCAGGGCTGAGGGCTTTTGCGACCGCGCCGACGGGTTTGCTGCGCTCGAGCGGGGCAAATCGGGCAACTGATGCTCAGCTACAATGAGCGGTTACCTTTTTGTGATTTTTGCTGAGGATTCTCATGAGCGACACCCTCGCCAGTACCCCATCCCACGACTCGAGCAAACGGACCTGGCTCATCGCCTCTTCCTGCGTAGGCGCAGCCGGTGCTTTGACTGCCGTAGTGCCCTTTGTCAGTTCTTTCCAACCTTCCGAGCGTGCCAAAGCCGCCGGCGCAGCGGTTGAAGTCGATATTTCGGCGGTCAAGCCCGGTGAAAAGCTGACGGTTGAATGGCGTGGCAAGCCGGTGTGGATCGTGCGACGCACGCCAGAACAGTTGGCGTCACTGGAATCGCTCGATGGTGCATTGGCCGATCCTCAATCGCAGCGCAATCCTAACGAACTCACTCCCAAATACGCCCGCAACCCGGCGCGCTCCATCAAACCAGAGTTTCTGGTAGTGGTCGGTATTTGCAGCCACCTGGGCTGTTCGCCTTCGGACAAGTTTCAAATTGGCGCACAACCGTCGCTACCCGATGACTGGAATGGCGGCTTTTTGTGCCCTTGCCACGGCTCGACCTTTGACATGGCCGGCCGCGTCTTTAAAAACAAGCCTGCGCCGGACAATCTTGAGGTGCCGCCGCATATGTACATCTCCGACAGCAAGTTGCTGATCGGCGAAGACAAACAAGCTTGACCCTACGCCTTCGGAGCACACCATGGCTGAATTCAAAGAAATCTCCCCCAATGCGCCTGCCGGCGCCAAGCTGGGCAACTGGCTAGAAAACCGTTTTCCTTCGGCCTTTGACGCCTATCGCGTTCATCTGTCTGAATACTACGCGCCCAAAAACTTCAACTTTTTTTATATTTTTGGCGGCTTGTCGATACTGGTGCTGGTGATCCAGATCGTGACCGGTATCTTCCTGGTCATGCATTACAAGCCTGATGCCGCTCTGGCCTTCGGCTCCGTCGAATACATCATGCGTGATGTGCCCTGGGGTTGGCTGATACGCTATATGCACTCCACCGGCGCCTCGGCCTTCTTTGTCGTGGTGTACCTGCATATGTTTCGCGGCCTGATCTACGGCAGCTACCGCAAGCCGCGCGAACTGGTCTGGTTGTTTGGTTGCGCCATCTTTTTGTGCCTGATGGCCGAAGCCTTTATGGGCTACCTGCTGCCCTGGGGCCAGATGAGCTACTGGGGTGCGCAAGTGATCGTGAACTTGTTCGCCGCCGTGCCTTTCGTTGGTCCCGACCTGGCGCTGCTGATCCGTGGTGACTACGTGGTGGGCGACGCCACGCTCAACCGTTTCTTCGCTTTCCACGTGATCGCCGTGCCTTTGGTTTTGCTGGGATTGGTGGTGGCGCATTTGCTCGCTCTGCACGACGTGGGTTCCAACAACCCCGATGGCGTTGAAATCAAGGGCCCCAACGCCCCCAAGGACGCCAAAGGCAAACCTTTAGACGGTATCCCTTTTCACCCCTACTACACAGTGCACGACATTTTTGCAGTCAGCATGTTTCTGATGGTGTTCACTGCCATCATCTTTTTTGCGCCTGAATTTGGCGGCTACTTCTTGGAGTACAACAATTTCATACCGGCCGACCCGCTCAAAACCCCTTTGCATATTGCGCCGGTCTGGTACTTCACGCCTTATTACTCGATGCTGCGCGCCATCACTGCTGAAATGGTCTATGTGCTGATCGGCTGTATCTGGCTTGCTGCGCTACTGGCCGTAACCCGTGGCAAATTCGCCGCTTTGTTCAAAGTGGTCGCGCTCGGTGCGGCGGCGGCTGTCACCGTCATGATGCTCAACACCGACGCCAAGTTCTGGGGTGTGGTGGTTATGGGTGGCGCGGTGGTGATTTTGTTTTTCTTGCCCTGGCTGGACAATTGCGACGTCAAGTCCATCCGCTACCGCCCCGATTGGCATAAGTACATGTACGGTGTTTTTGTCATCAACTTCGTCATTCTTGCTTACCTGGGCGTGCAACCACCTTCGCAAATTGGCGAGCGGGTGTCGCAAGTGGGAACCCTGTTCTATTTCGGATTTTTCCTGCTAATGCCCTGGTGGAGCCAAATCGGCCAATCCAAACCGGTGCCAAGCCGTGTTGTTTTTGCTGCGCACTAAGCGGGAGATATTGAAAATGAAAAAATTTGTACTCAGCTTTTTGACTGTGTTCGCCCTGGTTTCGGGCGCACAGGCTGGCACCGGCGGCATCACGTGGGACAAAGCGCCCAACAACCTGAACGACATGGGCTCCTTGCAAAACGGCGCCAAAGTGTTTGTCAACTACTGTCTCAACTGCCATGCAGCGGCTTTTATGCGCTTTAACCGCTTGACGGACATTGGCCTGACCGAGCAACAGATTAAAGACAACCTCTTGTTCACGACCGATAAAGTGGGTGAGACCATGAAGGTCTCTATGGACCCGCGCCAGGCTAAAGAATGGTTTGGCGGCAATCCACCGGACCTGACGGTGATAGCGCGCTCGCGCTCTTCGGGCCAGGGTAGCGGTGCTGATTACCTCTATACCTATTTACGCAGCTACTACCCGGACGACACCAAGGCGACGGGCTGGAACAACCTGGCATTTCCTAACGTGGGCATGCCCCATGTGTTGTGGGAATTGCAGGGCAAGCGCGTGCCGGTCTATGGCAAAGAAGTCGTCCACGGCCATGAGACGGAAATCTTTAAGGGTTGGGAGCAAGTGAGCCCCGGCAAGATGACCCCGCTGGAATACGACCACATGGTGGGCGACCTGGTGGGCTATCTGCAGTGGATGTCCGAGCCGTCGCAAAGCAAGCGCGTGCAGGTAGGCGTCTGGGTCTTGATCTTCCTGACCGTGATGACCGTATTCACCTGGCGCCTCAATGCTGCCTTCTGGAAAGACGTGAAGTAATTCAAAGGTGCAATGTGCGCCGGTTTGCTAGTCAGACCGGTGCCAAGTGTCAGAGTGGGTCTGCAAAGCGCACCCACTCTTTTTAATTTTTAGGAGTCCCCCGCCATGATGGTGCTGTATTCAGGAACAACCTGCCCTTTTTCTCACCGCTGCCGTTTTGTGCTTTTTGAAAAAGGCATGGACTTTGAAATCCGCGACGTGGACTTGTACAACAAGCCCGAAGATATCAACGTCATGAACCCCTACGGGCAGGTTCCGATTTTGGTTGAGCGCGACCTGATTTTGTACGAATCGAACATCATTAATGAGTACATCGATGAGCGCTTCCCGCACCCCCAACTGATGCCCGGTGACCCGGTGGACCGCGCCCGTGTGCGTTTGTTCCTGCTCAATTTCGAGAAAGAATTGTTTGTGCATGTGACGACCTTGGAGTCGCGTGGCAGCAAGAACAATGACAAGGCCTTGGACAAAGCCCGCGCCCACATTCGCGACCGCTTGACCCAATTAGCGCCGGTATTCCTGAAAAACAAATTCATGATGGGCGAGAACTTCTCGATGCTCGACGTTGCGATCGCGCCGCTGTTATGGCGCTTGGAGTACTACGGCATCGATCTGAGCAAAAACGCGGCGCCCTTGCTCAAATATGCCGAGCGCATTTTTTCGCGCCCCGCCTATATTGAAGCGTTGACGCCCTCCGAAAAGGTCATGCGTAAATAAGGCCCTCTGACCTAGCCATAGAGCGCCAGTGATGTCGCAAAGTCCCGTTGTCAGTTCCACGAGGCCGTACATGGTGCGCGCCATGTACGACTGGTGTGTGGATAACCAACTTACCCCGTTTATCGTGGTGGCCGTAGATGCCAGTGTGCGCGTTCCAACGGAGTTTGTGCGCGATGGTGAAATTGTGCTCAACATCAGCATGGGCGCGACTAGCAGCCTGACGCTGAGCAATGACTATATTGATTTCAAAGCACGCTTTGGCGGCGTGGCGCGTGAGATCAGCGTGCCCATGGGGCGCGTGTCGGCCATCTATGCGCGTGAAAACGGGCAGGGCATGACCTTCCCCATCGAGGTCGTAGCCGCCAAGCCCGAAGCGTCCTCGCCCGCGCAGCCTGTGGCAGCAGGGCCTATCTTGAGTGGTGTACCTGCAAAACCTAGCGCCACCAAATCCAAGCGGGCTCCGTCGGGCGAGAACGCGCGCCAAGACCCCAAGCCCCCGGGCGGCAGTCCGCGCCCGGCGCTGACGCGCATCAAATAAGCTGGGCTTGCGCAAGGCTTGGTGCGAGACCTTCAAGTGCAATGTTTCTTGCGGTCCCTACGTTAGAATTCACCCAATGCCGATTTAGCTCAGTTGGTAGAGCAACCGCCTTGTAAGCGGTAGGTCATCAGTTCGAATCCGATAATCGGCACCATTTTGAAAGCCAGCATCGCTTTGCGATGGCTGGTTTTTTCTTTTCTAGCCTTGCTTTCATTGGGGAAATTCTTGATTAGCGTCTTTGAACGTCAAATTAAGTTTAGCTTTATCTCGTGAAAGGTGGGGGTATTTTTGGGGGTAACGTGAAAAATGTTGGGGGTATTTCGGTAACATTGAGGCTTTATTAGCCCAATTTCATGAGCCAAACTGACCATCGTCAAGACAATTTGCACTTGCCCTGGTTGCTGAATGGGGCCAATCCAGACGCGCCAAGGTGCGGTGCCCATGCCCGCAGCACAGGTGAGCCTTGTCGGGCCAAGGCGCTCCCCAATGGCCGTTGCCGCAACCATGGTGGTTTGAGCACCGGCCCAAAGACGCTAGAAGGCCGCAATGCCATCTCCCAGGCTACTAGGCACCGTATGGCCTCAGGAGGCAAGGAAAAGGCTCTGGCGGGGCTCGGGGCCTGGTTAGATGCCGGTGGCAGGGAAAAGCGCTCCAAGCAAATGGCTTGGCGGCACTGGAAGCGTAACCCGCTCTACACGTTCTTTGGCATCGTTCCAAACCACCTTCGTTGAGGGTTCGCGCACGCGTATCATGGGGTTCGTGGTGTACTGCACCCCTGTGTTACTGCCTTTAACCATCTCAAAGCTGTAGCTCAGCGAAATTCCGCGAACTTTACTGAGATCGAAAAGGTCTAAGCGAAGGCTTTAACGGCAACTTATCAGAGCTACCAAAAATTAAGGATGCGAGATGGTTCACGGATTTGCCAGATTAGAAAGCCTAACAATTACCAGGCAAAAAGCAGTCGATATTTCCGCTGTCCCCGCGACGTTGGTCATTGGCCAAAATGAAGAGGTGCCAATTGCACGCGCGGAACTCATCCTCTCTGAAGGCTTAGAAGTTGAGCACAACGGCTGCATGCAAAAAACATATGTCGCAGATTTGGTGGTTTCCTTTAAAAATTTAAATGAGCCGAGGGCTTTCATTGAGGCGACTATCGACAATGCCTATAAAAATAAAGAAGGGGTCGTCTCGAAGTTTGACTGCTCTGCCACTATTTTTATGGATTTACCGGCGGCTGAATTTCCAATCTTCATGGAAAGGCAGAAACACGGACTTACGGCAACTTTTTCATTTTATTTGGAGAGATCGCTAACCACATTAGCCGACTATCTTTGGGTTAAATCAGAGATATTTGATTCGCAGGTTTATTACCACGTCGGTACGTCCAAAAATCCGAGCTGGTACGCAGATAGCTTGGAAAAGCAAGCGACTATTCTTTTGGTGAAGCTTGCAGCTCCAAGCTATAGCCAAGTTCAAAAAATTATATCGGAACTAAGTCAAAGCGCGGCTAAGTTCGACAAGCCATTGCGGCATAACGGTAAAGACATTTCAAAAATTGCAGAAATCATTTCGGACTTAAAAGCAGCACTGAGGAAACGCGAACCCGAACCTGCAGACGATACTGATTACTCAAAATTTTGGTTTCACAGTGTCGATGAATTTCAGAGAAAAATCTCTCATCTCAATGTTGCTCGTCAAAAAGAATTGATGCAGCAGTTTGATACAGTATGGGGCACTTTCGATCTAGTAAGTGTCATCTCAGGTGGTGAGGATGGTCACAGCGCGTTTCAAAGCGGCTTCGATCCTAAACCCGAAGAACTAGAGTCGGTTGCAACCCAAATGATTGCCCTTCGTCCACTGAGATCGCCAACGCTCGAAAGCATATTGGTTAACGCTTTGATCTATGCCGAAACCATTGAATTCGCCCGGAACGTCCTGTCCAAAGAAAAAATGTTTGGGATACGGGTTCCGTCAAAGGTTCGTAAGAAAGAGCAATCTGAACTGAAAACGTTAGGGTACTTGTTGTGGGGATTTTTCATAGAAGTTATAAAGATCGGACTAACGGTTTTGGCGTCATTTGCCATCACCAATGAAAACGTGATTGCAGCGTGGGTGGTGGCTACCGGATTTACCCTTTTTAGGTGGTGGAATAACGCATTTACTGCTGCCCAAAAAGATTCCAATAAAGAGCAAAGGCTGTTGCTAGAAATGTGCGCGGCGCACCAGATGTCGAACAAATACAACTACAACGCACGACTTCTGCGCCAGACCTTGTATGAAGTTTGCAGCCAAGGGGCAGTATTCAGTCCAATGATTTTCACGATCCTAGACATGCAAATTCAACAGGGGATTCATAACGACCGTGCTTGAACCACTCCCATCAACGACGATGCCTACTTCTGGCGGCCTACTACGCGGCGAGGACCGTTACTAAGACTTTTGAGTACACTTTGCACCACTTTATACGGTGGCTGAATCCAACCCCATCTTTCGTACTTTCCGATTACTTCCTGGCCGTCTTTTTGTATGTATGCCACTTCAATAAATTTTGAATTATTTTTCCAGGAAAGAACACTAGATGGTTTGTCCTTATGCACATCTTGCAAATCTTGCAGATCTCCAGATAGTGGCTGAGTCCAACCACATTTTTCGTACATTCCAATTACTTCCTGGCCATCTCTCTGGACATACGCGACTTCAATAAATCTTGTGTTGTTTTCCCAAGTAATAATCCTGGCTTGTTTGTCTTTTTTAGTCACTTGTACTCTCCATAAAACGCGCTAATCATTGGATCGCGTCTTGGTTTGGTGTTGGTTTGGACCTGGAGGAGCCAGTCAAACTTATGGTGAGGTCTGAGATTCCAACCTATTGATAACGTCAACAAGCCCGATGATGATTTGGCACAATTCAAATGCCTCATCATTTGATGGGTTTGCTTCAATTATTTGCGCCTTTTCAAGGGCCATATCTACAAAGTCTTTATCGGTCACTTGGACTCTCCATAAAAATTCACATGAAGTTGTGGGCAGAACCAAGGTAGAAGTTGCTACAAGTTTCGTAACGTTGGTTCAGTTTGCAATAGAAGTATGGCAGCTTTACAGACAATGTTCAATTTGAACAAAAGTGATTCAATAGCATTAACCGTTAACCCTCATCCTCGAGGGTGAAATCGCTATTTCAGCGTCAAAGCATTACAAATATCGCCACGAAGGCGGACGAGTCTAGGCCACCATAAATCAATGTCTGTCCTATTGGAGACGGACTAGACAGGGTGGACAGACATCCCCCCCCTTTTAAGGGGGGTGGGGTGTCCGATGTCCAAGCCTATCGAATTAGGTTCGTCATGTGGATTTATCGGACAGGTATCCCTCCCAATCTTCGAAGACCAGGTTTTTTGCTTTGAGACTGTCCAGCGCTCGGATAAACGCTCTTTTGACGGATTCGGGTTTCTTACCCCGATTGATTTCCAGGTCAAAGAATTTCTGCCTGGCGTCTTCTGACTTGATGGAGCCAGATGCATTAATCAGCCTAAGGGCAATAGCGGCAGCAGTGTCAGTCATGTCGGCCGCTGCCTGGCGCGATTGAAGGCCCCCATTCACACTGTCAACGTAAAGGCTTGAGATGGGCCTGCCCATGCCGTCTAAGAATCCTTCTATTTCGATTGGCTTGAGTTCAAGGCGGACGGGCGCAAATGGGGTGCCCACTTTCTGTTTAAAACATTTGACAATTGCAGATGAGCCTTTGCTTGGCCGTTCGACCTTCATCATGACATCACAGTCGCCATGCTTGGCACCACTTCCCATATAGGTATCACCTTGCTTGGTGGTGTGATCTATCACTAAAAAAGTGATGGAGACTCCAAGCTTGACAGCCTTATCCTGAACATCCCTCAAGGTTTTGATGTACCGGCTAACGGTGCCTTTTTCATCGTCACTGCTTGTTTGCGAATATGTGTCGATGATGATCAATAGGCTGCGGCCTTTACTGAAATATTTCTTTTCGCCTGTATCGCTGTCGACTTCAATTCGGCCGGACAGCCGGGCATCAATCTGCAAACTTTCAGCTTGTGCATATCCAAGGTCATACCCCTTGTAGCGGTGCGTGATATCCAAGTCAGCCAAGTAATCGTCAAGGTTTGTTAGCTGCCAGCACTTGTCGTTGTTATCTTCGTCTACGTACACTTCGAGGTATGGATGTTTTATTTGCTTATTTGGCGGCAGACTTTCATCCCACATTTCATAGTCGAAAACTTCGCAGACTGCATTCCATTTTTCTATATTTTTTTTCTTGAAATTTTCTAAATCAATAAAACAGTCATCGTTTGTAGGTTCTGCCAATTTACCGCCAAGTGCCTCCCAGCGTTTTTTTTCTTCTGCATTGAAATATTTAATTTTTGCTACTTGGAAGTAATCATTTCCAACGCGAAGATTTTGACATTGAGCATATTTAAAGTAGCCATTTAATGCCGCGCCACACAAGAAGCCGAAGCCCTCTTCATCATCTATTCGTGGCCGCGCTTGGGCAATCCATAGTTGTTCTGAGGCGTCATTGGCTGCCGTATCAATGGCCGCCCTTCGGATGTGAATATCGTCGCCGCCTTCGGCAGATAGATAAAGTACTCCCGTCCTCTGAGTTGGTAGGCCATGCCAAGGTCTGCCACTTGCAATACACGCGCCCATATCTAAAGCAATGAATGTTTTGTAGGATTCTGGGGGCGCCACCAACCAGTTGATCGTGTTGGGGGCAATGATCCCATCAATCAGCCATTGGCTTTTCTGGGAACCCTCTAAGGCTTTCAAAGGCCCGCCGTTACCCATCCGCGCCCATTTTTCTTTCAGGCATAGTTGTTCAGTCATACAATGACCTCTCTCAAATCTTGTCCACCAGTCTTTAAAGCTTGGTGGATTTTTTTTGTGTTGCTGCGCCCCGCTTTGGCGGGGTAGGTAGGGGGGGCTGTAGCAGCCGCCCCGGTACTGTCGCCTACCCTGGGGGGCTACGCGCCAGGCGGGTGGGCGGCTGAGGACTGCGGGCGCGCACTGAGCCAAGTCTCAAGTTCGGTACGCTTCCAAGCAACGGCTCTACGGCCGATGCTGATGGACATTGGAAAATCGCCGCGCTTCATGTCTACGTAAATAGTTCCCCTTGATTTCTTTACCAGGGCAATGACTTCGGGGAATCGCAAAAGTTGATCTGACATATCTATCTCCATGAGTCGGTAGCACTGCAAACGTAGTGCCGCCTAAAAGGTTCGGATGTGTTGTGTCATGTCGCCTTGCCCTTGCCAATGGGTGGCCGTATGCTTGACATGAAGGAGGTGCCCCGGCACCTAGGTGAGAGTCTGTATAAGTATGAGTGGTCTTATGGCGCCGACTCAGTCACAGTGTGCTCTTGGAGCTAGGTGGGATTCTGCGTAAATCATAATCGAGTTTTTCTATCGTGTAATGAATTTATTTACGACTGAAAATGTTCATTGATCTATTGCCGCAAAATAGTTGATGAATTAGTCAATAGCAAGGTAATACAGTTGCCTGATTAGTCAATTAGAAGAACCTAAGTTGTTGCTATCGCGCCACTTTGCACTTGATTCAACCTGGCATTTGAATCCAAAAAGTTAGCCCACCACTGCATGAGGCGGATTCGTTCGTTGTAGAAATCGGTGCGGTTGTAGGCTGCGGCTACCTTGTTCCCGTCCATGTGAGCTAACGCTGCCTCGATGACCTCACGCTTGAAGTTCAGACTTTCATTCGCTATGGTGGAAAACGTCGACCTCATACCGTGGCTTGTAGCTTGAAATCCCATACGCTGCAATCCCAAATTAAGTGTGTTTTCGCTCATAGGGAAGCCAGGCTTTCGCACCGAAGAAAAGACTAGTTTTCTGTGGCCGTTAAGCGGCCGAATACGCTCTACAACGGCCAATGCTTGGGTAGATAGGGGTACCCTATGGTTTCGCCCCATTTTCATCCGCGAAGCGGGTATGGTGAGCATCGCCTTCCCGATATCAAGGTCAGTCCAAAGCAGTCCGCGCACCTCGCCTGGGCGCAAAGCGGTCAGGGCCAAGAACCTTAAACCTTCGGCCACCACAATGTCGCCGTCGTAGGCGGCAAGTCTCTGCATGAAGTCGCTCAGTTGTTCTTGACCTAGGGCGGGACGATGCTTGACTTCGCGCCGCTCCAATATGTCGTCTGGCTTGATATCTCCGCCAGGGTTTACAGTTATCAATCGGTTTACAGTGGCCCATCTTGAAAATGATTTCAGCCTTTGGAGGAGCCTGGCGGCTTGGTCTTTGGCGCCACGTGCGGTCACCATCTTGGTGGCCTTGATGACGTCCTCCGCCGTAAGGCTTGATATCGCCCGCTGCCCCATCAATGGATAGACATCTCGCTCAAAGCTTGATTCGACTGCCTTTAAGGTGCCTTGACCCCACTTAGCTTTTTGGTGTTCTATCCAAGCCCTAGCGCACGATTGGACGGTCTGGGCTGCATCCAAGGCTTTGCGAGCTTTGGCCGCTTGCTTGGTTGCCGATGGGTCAACCCCCTGGGCTATTTGCTTTCTGGCCTGGTTCTTGGATTCCCTCGCCTGCGCTATCCCAATTGCAGGGTAGGGCCCGATGGAAAGGGATTTTTCTATGCCCGCGATGCGGTACTTTAGTCGCCATAGTTTTGAGCCTTTGGCCGTTACCTCGAGGTACAAGCCCTCACCGTCGGCATACTTGCCCGGCGCCTTAACCGTCTTGGCTTTGGTGTCGCTGAGTTTGTTGGTTGCCTTGCTCATGGGTACTTTCTCCAGATGGGGGTATTATTGGGGGCATTGTGAATGACGTTCCCAAAAATATCCTTATCTTTCAATAGCTTAATGGCGTAGTGTGATGCCGATAATCGGCACCATTTTGAAAGCCAGCATCGCGCAGCGATGGCTGGTTTTTTTGTGCGTGTAAATAGCGATGACGCGGCGAATTTAGATGTCGCCCCCAATTGCCAAAAAAAAGAACAACAGGCACATGGCAGCCAGCCATACTGCGAGTACTTGGACAATAGTTTTGAGCATGACGTTTCTCCGCTAGCGCCGAATTCGCCGAAGCCGATTTTATCGGGTGTAGCTTCCCTGAAAATGACACCCATTGTGCGAGGGACAGAAGGACGGACTGGAAATTGAATGGATATGGAGCATGGGCATGGACAAGCAGCAAAAAGGATCGCAGAGGTCTTCGTGCAGCGCACTGGCGATCGCCTGTGCTTTGGTCTGCCTGAACTTGACCGCCTGCGAAGAATCCCCGCAAGACCGCTGCGTCAAATCCCGCCTCAAAGTCTGGGACGCGCATTCCGAAAAAACACCCTGGCGCATTTCTGAGTCCACCGGGCAAACCCGCAGCGATTTCGAGGCCAAGGCGCGCGGTTGGTGTGCGCAGGAAGCGGGCAGCCAATGATCGCGCATCGGATTTCCCGGCCCTTGGTGATTGGTATTTTTCAGCCAACTCGCGTCTTGCATTTATAGTGGGGGTTCGGCCCTAGGTCGTTTCGAGACTTCGTTCGGAATTTGCGATGTGCCACTAGGCCCTCCAGTCCGCAATAACACAATGCCCAAAAAGGATGGATGACGATGAACTTCAATGCTTTTTCGAAAATTGCTGGTGCAACTATGTTGGTACTGACCTTGACTGGCTGCGCCAGTATCAGTGCGCTAGGGTCTACCGTGGTTGATACAGCCGCCAAGGCCGGCGACACGGTAAAGGGTATTTTTACCCCTGCCGAGAAAAAATAAGCGGCTAAGGCCACCCGGCCCGGTGCCGAACGCTTGTTCGCACCGGCGCGGGCCGCACTTGATTCAGAGCAAGCGCCGCTTGACTTTCTTGTCCCAATGCCGCACCAAAATTTGCTTGTCGCCCTCGTAGGCTTCTAAGCGACCGGTGACGCGGAAATGGGTAGCGCTGGCGCTCATGGTGCTATGGGTTTCGGTGCGCGTCACCCAATCGCCGCGCGAGGTTTCCATGCTCCAGTGGCACTCCTGGCGGGCTGATAAAGGGTCATCGGGCAGGATGCTGTAGCGTTCCCGCCCGCGCCCCCAGGTCGTAAGACCATGCTCCATGTTGGTGATGCGGCCAAAGTCGTCTTCAATCACCATGCGTCGCTCGCCGGTGGCTTGGTCAATCGTGACTTCCCGTTTGTTCCAAGGGGCGTCCAGCGTCTTTAAGCGGACGGCCGGTGCAGCCTCGGCCGGCTCAAAATGCGGGGCTTTTTCACCGCGTACTTTGGGGCGCACTGGCATGTCCATGTGGCTGGCGCCGGTATGCACCGTCAGCCTTACCGGGGTCGGCGCCGGCCAGATCAGCGGCCAGTAGCTGGTGGACAGCGATACCCGCAGCGTGTGCCCCTTGGGGATGCGGTAGGCCACCTCGTCCAATTGGATTTTCACGGTATAGACCTTACCCGGCTCTAGGGCCTGCGGCTGGTCGTGGCTGGCGTCAGCGTGCAAATGCGTCAGATTGGCCACCGCGTAGGTCAGACGCGATACTGCGCCATCGGGCCAGATGCTGTTGAGCCGCACCGCCACATGCGCCACTGGCTGGTCCACGCTGAACTTAAGCGTTAGTACCGGCGCGCCCACCAGGTCGATGTCCTGGCCCAAGGGGTTGCCGTCAAAGCACAGGGATCCGGAATCGTCCTGGCGCTGGTCGCCAGGAAATTCTGGCCCCAGCCAAATAATGCAGTACTCGCCGCTGTCCGCGCCCGTGTGCTGTGGCGAGCTAATCGTTTGCTTGTGCGCGCTGGCACGCTCTGCGCCCAGGCCGTCGGCATTGAGGTGCAGGCGCTGGCCCAGGTCTTTGGCATTGGGCCAGACGGTGTCGCTCACCCAGCGACCCTCAATGCGGCTGATGCTGGCGCCCGGCCGCTGCACCTCCATGATGTAGGTGCGAAAAGCGGGGTCCTGCTCCACGCCGGTTTGCGCGCCTTTGAGCCAGCGGTCCCACCAACGCAGCGCCTCTTGCAAAAAGCCGATACGCGGCTCGGGCACGGCAAAGTGCGGGTATTTGTGCGCCCAGGGGCCGATGATGCCTTTGACCGGGCTTTGCACTGAGCCCACCAGACGTGGCACCGCATTGGTATAGGCGTCATTCCAGCCACCAAAAGCCAACACTGCCGCTTTGATGGCGCCTATGTCTTGGTTCACCGAACCGCGCTTCCAGTAGGCATCGCGGTGCGGGTGTTGTAGCCAGTCAATGGCCAACAGGGGCTCCGTGTTCAGGCGTTCCAGCCACATGGCGCGCCATGCCTTACCCACCAATGCTGGGTCTGGCGGCCGCGAGGAGTAGCCAAACATCGTGGCCGACCAGCCCATGTTTTCCGACAACAGACAGCCGCCTTTGTAATGGATGTCGTCGGTATAGCGGTCGTCCGTAGAGCACAAAGTGATGATGGCTTCCAAGCCTTCGGGTTGGCGCGCTGCCACCTGCAGGCTATTAAAGCCACCCCAGGAAATCCCCATCATGCCCACCCGCCCGGTACACCAGGGCTGCTGGCGCAGCCAGGCGATGACAGATTCCGCGTCCTGTAATTCCTGCTCGCTGTATTCGTCGTGCATCAGGCCTTGCGAGTCGCCGTTGCCGCGCATGTCTACGCGGATGCAGGCATACCCATGGCCCGCCAGATAGGGGTGGGTGAGGGCGTCTCGCACGATGGTGCCGTCGCGCTTGCGGTAGGGCAAATGCTCCAGAATGGCGGGCACCGGGTTCTTGGCGGCATCTTTGGGCAGCCAGATGCGCGCGGACAACTCGGTGCCATCGGGCATGGGAATGATTTGGTGCGCGATTTCGCGCACCGCTCGGGGGAATTTGCGTAGAGTTTTCATGGCGGCGACCTTAGCGCCCGCCATGCGCCCTGTCAAATCGGGAAAACCAGACGTACCCGCCCATCCTGGGCACGGCCTTGCATGACCTGCGCTTGGGCACCGGCCAAGCGCAGCGCCAGGGCATGGTGCAAAGCCGCCAGCGTGCCGGCCGGGCTACGGTGGTCCAACGGTGTGCAGATGAGCTCCAAGCTGCCGTCGTTATGGCGGACTAACTCGATAGCGCGCGCCTGGCTGGGCCAATCGATGAGGGAGGCGGTGGCAATTTCCCAAAAGCCCCGCCCGCCACCGGCGCGGGCTTGCGTGCGCGGCGGGTGCGCGTCGATGCGGTGGATGTGGCGGTGGCCTACCAGCCAGGCCAGCACGCAGGCATGGCGGTGCAGCACATCGGTCAGTGCCTGGGCGTGTGCGCGTTCCGGGTCATGTCCGCGCCGGTTCACCAGTAAGGCGCAGCCATGGTGGCTGGCCAGCATGGCCATGCGCCCCGGCGTGCGACCCACCTCGTGCAAGCAATCGTCCAGCCAGGCCAGTTGCTGCTTGCCCACGCTGCCCTGGTAATCGCCCAAGGGGTGGTTGGTGTCCAGCAGGATGATGCGCACATGTTCGGTGTCAATGTAGGTGTCACGCTGCCCCGGTGCGAGCTGTGCGTAACCCTGCGCGCCCGCTAACGCATGTCCATCGACGAATTCTTGGGCGCTGATGATGCGCCGCCCGGCATCGGGCGTAATCGCCCGGGTGCCAGGGCCTGCCGCGGTTTGCGAAAACGCTTCGGGCTGGTCCAAAAAAGCGTGCAGCGGATCGGCCGGCGCAAAGTCCGCCGGTTGCGCCAGGGTTTTTAGCGCGCCGGTGGCGATGGTCTCCAGGGCTGCGTTGCTCAGGGCCGTGCCTTGGCGCAGAACATCGTGGTTGCCAGCGACGCTGGTCCAAGCAAAGCCCAGGCCGCGGCTGCTGATCACTGCGCTGGCGCGCGCCAAAAAGTCTTCTATGACCGGCAAACCCAGGGCCTTGCCAGCGCAGGGGACTTCGCTTTGCGGGCACCAATATGGCCACAGGCCATCGGGCTGCGTGGCCAGCCAGTCCTGCGCGCCTGCGACGTCATGCACGCCGCCATAGGCGGACAAAGACGCCTGTCCGCCGCGCACCAAGGCGATAAAGACCTGCAATTCATTGGCCTGCGCGTTATCAATGTTGTCGCCGGTGAACAGCGCCAGGTCATACGGACGGCCGCTGGCCGGGGCCAGGGGGTTTGCGCCCAGCCTGTCTATATGCGCCGCCAGGGCAAAGTGCGTGAGCGCTTCATAAGGGCGGTGCATGTGCAAGAGCGGCGGCCACAGCGGCTCTTGCCCGCGCAGCTCCACCCATTCGCAGCGCGCCGGCGAGGCACTGTCCATCACATGCGCGTCGCTGATGTGCACCAGGCTGAGCAGGGTGTGACCGCTGCCCTGCGGGCTGTGGCCGCCCAGCTCGCTGCGCACGATGTAGTCTTGCAGCGCGGGCTTTGCCCCTGCGGGCATTTGAGGTAATTGGCTGGCCATACGTTTATGGGGGGTGGCGTGGTCACAATACGGGGTTTTGCCGAGCGGGCTGCCTGCAGGCTGATCTTCCCCTATTTGCGTGAAGCATTCATGAATCCAGTTTCCCCCCAGTACCTGATAGGCGTTGACACCGGCGGCACCTATACCGACGCGGCCATTATCGAAGCCGCAGGCCAGCGCGTTATAGCCACGGCCAAGTCCATTACCACCAAAGGTGATTTGTCTCTGGGCGTGGCCGATGCCATTACCCAGGCCATTGCCGCCTTGCCCCAGGGCCTGCGGGCGCAAGATATTGCGCTGGTCTCGGTGTCCACCACCCTGGCCACCAATGCCGTGGTGGAAGGCCATGGCAGCGCAGTAGGTGTGTTGCTGGTGGGTTTTGACGCCAGCATGGCCGAGCGCACCGGCATTAGCAAAGCCTTTCCCGGCATGGCCATTGAACGCATCAGAGGGGGGCATGACCACAACGGTGAGCAGGCCGCGCCCCTGGACCTGGACGCCCTGGACGAAGCCATAGAGCGTATGGCGCCGCAGGTGGACGCGTTTGCAGTAGCCGCTGCTTTTGCGGTGCGCAACCCGGCGCATGAGCAACTGGTGCGCACGCGCATTGTGGAAAAAACCGGCAAGCCCGTTACCTTGTCTACCGAGCTGTCTTCCAGCCTGGACGCGCCGCGCCGCGCGCTCACCGCCACGCTCAATGCCCGCCTGATTTCGCGGGTCACCCATTTGATCGAGGCAGTGCAGTGCGCCATGGCGCAGTTGCAGATTCAGTGTCCGCTGATGATTGTCAAAGGCGACGGCACGCTCGCGCTGGCCCATAGCGTGGCTAAGCGGCCGATAGAAACGGTGCTCTCCGGCCCGGCGGCCAGTCTGGTCGGGGCGCGCTGGCTCAGCGGCCTGGACAATTTCATTTTGTCGGATATGGGCGGCACCACCACCGATGTGGGTGCGCTGATCGACGGCCTGCCGCGCGTCAATCTGGACGGTGCCGAAGTGGGCGGTTGGCGCACCATGGTGCGCGCGATTGATGTGCGCACCATTGGCCTGGGTGGCGACAGCGAAGTGGCGCTGGCGGGTAACGGCCGCTTGGAAGTGCGGCCTCAGCGCATCGTGCCTATATCGCTGCTGGCAGCGCGCTACCCGCAAACTACCGCGATGCTGCAAGCGGACCTGGCCGATGTGGATGGTGGTAATTCCCTGCAAGGCCGTTTCGTGTTGCTACCTTTTGGCGCCAAAGGGCCGCGCCTGTCGGACGAACTCTCGGCGCGCGAGAGTGAATTGCTGGCGCAGGTGCGCCCAGGCCCCACGCCTATGCGTGTGCTGGCTACGTCCATGAACGCGCAGCGAGCCATTGCATCCTTGCAACGCAAAGGGCTTATTCAAGTGGCCGGATTTACCCCTTCGGACGCTGCCCATGTGCTGGACATGCAAGCCAACTGGTCGCGCGAGGGCGCCTACTTGGCGGCGCAACTGGGCTGCCGCTTACGTGAGATGAAGATGCCTACCGAAGAGCGCACCCGCGCTTATGCGCACGGGGTGTGGAGTGAAACCGTGCGTCTCAGTGCCCGCGTGATTCTGGACACCGCCTTAGGTTTCAGCCTGCCCGATGACCGCATCAGCCAGGCCATTTGCAATGGCGATTCGCTGGTGGGGCTGGCGCAGGTCAGCATCAAACCCTCGGTGCCGGTGGTGGCGGTGGGTGGGCCTGTGAAAGTGTTTTACGGCGAGTTGGCGCGCCGCCTGGGCTGCGAAGTGGTGTTCCCGCCCAACTGCGATGTGGCCAATGCGGTTGGTGCGGCCACTGGTGTGGTGGCCTACACCGCCGTGGTGGAAGTGCATGGCGACGGCAGCGGCTTGTTCCGCCTTACCGGGCTTGCCGACACGCAGAGCTTTGGCGATGCGCAAGCGGCTTTGCAAGCGGCCCATAGCGCCGCGGAACAAGCGGCATTGGCGGCGGTCAAGGGCATGGGTGCCGCGCAGCCCGAAGTGGAAGTGTCCGAACACAAAAGCTACTACCCCAATGCGGTGGACGAGCGCGGGCTCATGCAGGCGGTGGTCACAGCGCGGGCGGTGGGGCGGCCCTAGAGTTTTGCACCTTACGAATGGAAAACGCTCTGCTACATTAGGTCACCCGCCTAGATTTGTGGGGGCACCTTAGGGCTTTTCTGACTAATGGCCTACCTGCCCGGTTGTTTTTGCATGCTGTCTGTTTCCAATCTTTCCTGTGTTCGCGCAGACCACACCCTGTTTCGCGGGGTGGGTTTTGACTTGGCGCCTGGCGAGTGTCTGCACCTGGAGGGCGGCAATGGCGTGGGTAAGACGAGTTTGCTGCGCATCTTGGCCGGCTTCTCGCCAGCGGCCCAGGGCCAGGTGCGTTGGCAGGGTGAGCTGCTGGGAAACAGCGCGTGCCGCCTGAGCCAAGATTTGCTCTACCTGGGCCACCAGCTGGCCCTTAAAGAAGAACTCAATGCCCTAGAAAACCTGCAAGCGGGCGCCGCCATTGCCGGCACGCCGGTCAGCCTGGACGCCGCTTTAGCGGCCTTACAGGGCGTGGGGCTTAGTAGTCGAGCGGCACTACCGGTGCGGGTGCTGTCGCAGGGGCAAAAGCGGCGCGTGGCGCTTGCCCGGCTTTTGATACAGGCCCAGCCGCTGTGGTTGCTGGACGAGCCTTTTGTGGCGCTGGATGGTCCGGCACAGCAACTGGTCGCAAGTTTTATGGAGGAACACCTAGCGCGCGGTGGCATGGCCTTGTTTACCAGTCACCAGCCGGTGGACATCGGGGGGCGGAGCCGCAGCTACCGCCTGGGCGCATGAGCGCATTTATGGCCATCTTGCAGCGTGACCTGCAGTTGGCGCTGCGTCGCAAAAGCGAGGTGCTGACGGCGGTGTTCTTTTTTGTAGTGGTGGCGACTTTGTTCCCGCTGGCGATCGGACCCGAACCGGAGACCTTGCGCAAGATCGCACCGGGCATATTGTGGGTAGGGGCAATGCTGGCCAGTTTATTGTCGCTAGGTCGTTTGTTCGCACCGGACTATCAGGACGGCTCGCTGGAGCAAATGAGTTTGTCCAAAGCTCCGCTGCCGGTGCTGGTGGCGGCCAAGGTCACTGCGCATTGGCTGCTCTCGGGCCTGCCGCTGACGCTGCTCTCGCCGCTCTTGGCGCTGCAGTTTGGCTTGGATGCGCCGACCATGGGGGTCTTGCTGCTGTCCCTGCTGGTGGGCACGCCTTTGCTCTCGTTTATCGGGGCCGTGGGGGCGGCTTTAACGCTCGGGGTGCGCGGTGGCGAGGTGTTGTTATCCCTGCTGGTGCTGCCTCTGTATATTCCGGCACTGGTGTTTGGCTCAGGTGCCGTGGAGGCCCAGCTCAGCGGACTGGAGTATGGTGCGCAGATGTCGATATTGATGGCCATGCTGCTGCTGGCCGGTTTTTTCGGGCCGTGGGCCTGTGCCCTGGCTTTGCGCATAGCGCTTGAGTAAATGGAATATTTAAGAATTCGCTGGTTTCAATGGGCTGCACCGCAGTCCTTCTATCCTCTGGCCGGCAGGCTCTGGCCCTGGTTTGCCGGCTTGGCAGGTGCATTGGCGCTGGTGGGCCTTTATATGGGCTTCTTTATTGCACCCACCGATTTTCAGCAGGGCGAGGGTTACCGCATCATTTTTGTCCACGTACCCGCATCCTGGATGTCCATGATCATTTACCTGGCCATGGCGTTTTGGGCTTTTCTGGGCTTTACTTTCAATACACGTATCTCGGGCATGATGACCCAGGCGCTGGCACCAACTGGGGCCATGTTCACCTTTTTGTCTTTATGGACCGGCGCGCTCTGGGGTAAGCCGATGTGGGGCACCTGGTGGGTGTGGGATGCGCGCCTGACCTCCGAATTGATTTTGTTCTTTTTGTACATGGGCTACATCGCCCTGACCAGTGCCATCGACGATCCGCGCCGTGCCGACCGCGCCGGTGGCCTGCTGGCTTTGGTAGGCGCGGTCAACGTGCCGATTATTTATTTCTCGGTGAAGTGGTGGAACACTTTGCACCAAGGTGCCTCGGTATCCGTCACCAAGGGTTCGAGCATGGCCCAGACCATGCTGTGGGCCATGCTGCTGATGGCCTTGGCCTTTTGGGCCTACAGCATCGCCATGGCTTTGTACCGGGTGCGCGGAATTATTTTGCAACGCGAGCGCCACGCCCGCTGGGTGCAGGAGGTGGTCGCATGATCTGGGAGAGTTGGGATGCGTTTTGGGCCATGGGCGGCTATGGCCTGTATGTCTGGGGCTCGTATGCCGTAGTGCTGATATGCTTGTTGCTCGAAATCGCACTCGCACGTGCTGGGCAGCGCGCAAGTGTGCAAACCGCACGTGAATTCAGGGAACAGGAAACTGCGCATGACGCCACGCCGTAAACGCTTTGCTATCGCCTTGGGCATTCTTGCTGTGGTCGGTGGTGCCACCGCTTTGGTGCTCAACGCCTTTCAGAGCAATCTGGTTTTTTTCTATTCGCCTTCGCAAATCGTGGCCAAGGAAGCGCCGGTGGGCCGCACCTTTCGCCTCGGTGGCTTGGTGCTTGAAGGCAGTGTGCAGCGCGAAGGCGTGCTGGTACGCTTTGAAGTGACGGATACCGCCACCACCGTGCCGGTGCAGTTCTCGGGCATCCTGCCCGATTTGTTCAAAGAAGGCAAAGGCGTGGTGGCCCAAGGCAAGCTGGAAAACGGTGTCTTCCAAGCCAAAGAGGTGCTGGCCAAGCACGATGAAAACTATATGCCGCCCGAAGCCGCCGAGGCTTTGAAAAACGCCGCCAAAATCAATGCCAAAACTGCCACCTCGGTGGTCACGAGCCCCTGAATATGATTCCTGAAATCGGACACTTTTCTATCTGGCTCGCATTGGGCATGGCGCTCGTGCTGGGTTCCGTCCCCTTGCTTGGAGCGCAGACCGGGCGTGCGGACTTGATGGCGCTGGCGCGCCCGCTGTCATATCTGTTATTTTTCTTTGTGGCCTTGGCTTATGCCTGCCTGACAGTCTCTTTTGTGGGGCATGATTTTTCGGTGCGCTACGTGGCTGCGCTATCCAATACCGCCTTGCCCTTGGAGTACCGCATCGCCGGTGTCTGGGGCGGGCACGAAGGCTCTTTGCTTTTGTGGGTGCAGATGCTGGTGCTTTGGACCGTGGCCGTCGCCCTGTTTAGCCGCCATTTACCGAAAGAGGTGCTTGCACGCATATTGGCGATCATGGGGCTGGTAGCAGTGGGCTTTTTGCTCTTCATGCTGCTCACCTCCAACCCCTTTGACCGCTTGTTCCCGGCGCCGCTCGAGGGCCGCGACCTCAACCCCTTGTTACAAGATCCAGGCATGGTGTTCCATCCGCCGATGCTTTATATGGGCTATGTCGGCTTTTCGGTGGCCTTTGCTTTTGCCATTGCCGCCTTGATTGGCGGTACGCTGGACGCTACCTGGGCCCGCTGGACCCGGCCTTGGACCACAGTGGCCTGGATGTTTTTGACCATCGGCATTGCGCTGGGCAGCGCATGGGCGTATTACGAGCTGGGCTGGGGTGGTTGGTGGTTTTGGGACCCGGTGGAAAACGCCTCACTGATGCCCTGGCTGTTGGGCACCGCCTTAATCCATTCGCTGGCCGTTACTGAAAAGCGCAATAGTTTCAAGTCCTGGACGGTGTTGTTGGCTATTTTGGCGTTTTCATTTTCGCTCTTGGGGACTTTTCTGGTGCGCTCGGGGGTGCTGTCTTCGGTGCATGCTTTTGCTACCGATCCGGCCCGCGGCCAGTTTATCTTGGCCTTTTTGGCGGTGGTGGTGGGCGGTTCTTTTTCACTGTATGCCTGGCGCGCGCCCGAGGTCGGCATTGGTAAACGCTTTGGCTTGTGGTCCAAAGAATCGGCCTTGCTGGGTAACAACGTCTTGTTGGTGGTGGCCGCTCTGGCGGTGATGCTAGGCACGCTATACCCCTTGGTGATCGACGCCCTGGGCATGGGCAAGATTTCGGTCGGACCACCCTACTTTGATGCAGTGTTTATGCCGCTGATGGCGCCTACCGTGTTTCTTATGGGCATCGGCCCCCTGGCGCGCTGGAAAAACGCTGAGTTGCCAGCGCTGGCGATGCGCTTGCGATGGGCTGCAGCCGTGGCCATCGTTGGTGCGGTGCTGACCGGCGCGCTGGCCGGTGAAGTGCGCCTGGTCGCCACATTGGGTCTGGTTATGGCTTATTGGATCGTGGGCTCGGTAGCCACCGACTTGTGGGGCCGCGTACATCCGCACGGCCTCGATTGGGCGCAGGCGCCTGCGCGTATGCGCCAGATTCCGCGTGCCCTGGCGGGCATGATGGTGGCGCATTTAGGTATCGCGGTGTTTTGCATCGGCGTGGTGATGGTTAAAACCTACGAGGTCGAGAGCGATGTCAAGATGTTGGTGGGCGACAGCACCACGGTGCGCGGCTATACCTTTACATTTGACGGTATCAAGGAACTTCAAGGCCCAAATTATGTGGCGGCCCAAGGCCAGATGCGCGTTTCGCGCGATGGCCACCCGATCGCGGACTTGCGTCCGGAAAAGCGCATCTACCGGGTGCAGCAAAACCCCATGACCGAGGCGGCGATTGATTCCGGCCTGACACGGGATTTGTATGTCTCCCTGGGTGAACAAGTTGCAGGCGGTGCCTGGATTGTGCGGGTCTATGTCAAGCCGTTTATCGACTGGATTTGGTTCGGTTGCCTTTTCATGGCGCTGGGCGGTTTGCTGGCTGTTACCGACAGGCGCTATCGCCGCCCGGTGGAGGCGCAGTGATGAAGCATGTGCGCTATCTGGTGCCCATGGGCATCTTGTTGGTCTTGTTGTATTTTTTGCGGGCAGGCCTTACGCTCAATCCCAAAGAAGTGCCTTCGCCGCTGATCGGTAAACCGGCGCCTGCGTTTTCCTTGCCGCGCCTAGACCAGCCTGAGCTGCGCATCAGCCGCGATGATATGCGCGGCCAGGTGTGGCTGCTGAATGTCTGGGCCTCTTGGTGCGTGGCCTGCCGTCAGGAGCATCCACTGCTGGTGCAATATGCAAAGCAAGCCAAGGTGCCTATTTATGGCCTCAATTACAAAGACGAGCGTGCAGCGGGTATGAAATGGTTGGCTGATTTTGGTAACCCCTATACCGTCTCTATTTCCGACCGGGACGGGCGCGTGGGCATTGACTTTGGCGTTTATGGCGTGCCGGAAACTTTTGTCATCGACCGCGAAGGCGTGATCCGCTACAAGCAAATCGGCCCGCTCACGCCCGAGGTGCTGCGTGACACGATTGTGCCCTTAATCAAGCAACTCAATAGCTGATATGCGCCAAATAATATTCCGTTTGGGGATCAGTCTGGTCTGCATGCTGGCCTGTGTCGGCGCCTTCGCCGCAGAGGCATTGCCCGCTAGCGATGATCCGGCCTTGGAGGCGCGGGTGATGAAAATTTCCAATGAGCTGCGCTGTTTGGTGTGCCAAAACGAAACGATTGCTGCGTCGCACGCCGAGCTGGCCGTGGATTTGCGCCGCCAGGTGCGCGAAATGCTGCAAAGCGGCCAGACCGAGCAACAGGTGATTGACTATATGACTGCGCGCTACGGCGACTTTGTGCTCTACCGCCCGCCCTTCAAGGCGCTGACTGCTTTGCTTTGGATCGGACCTGGGGCCATGGTTGTCCTGGGCCTTGGCACCTTGTTTGTGGTCTTGCGCCGGCGCAGTCGGCTGGCTGACGAGGCCTTTGAGGCCGACGACAAGGACGCGTCGCAAGACCCCCATCTTTCCTGAGAGACGCCATGACCGACGCGCTGAACACCTTGCTGGCCCCTTTTAAACGCCAATTGGCTGACCTGGAGTTAGCGCATGCGGCCGGTACGCTCAGCCAGGCGCAGCGTGATACCGAGCGCGCCAGCTTGGAGCGGCGTTTGTTGGACATGCTCTTGCACGACAGCGCGGTGGATGCGCCCGCACCGGCCAAGCCCTCCTGGCCCTTGCTAGCGGGCCTGGCGGGCCTGGTACTGGTTGTTGCTATCGGCGGCTATGCCTATAACCGTTCGGCTAATCCGCCCCAAGGGGATGAAGGGAGCGCCGACGGCGGTGCCAGCCAGGCCCAGGTCGTGGCCATGGTGGAGCAACTGGCCGAGCGCATGCAGCAAAACCCGAACGATGCCGACGGCTGGGCCATGCTGGCGCGCTCTTACAGCGTGATGCAGCGCAACGAGGACGCGCTGGCGGCCTACCAAAAAGCAATTGGCCTGGGAAAAGACGATGCTGGTTTGCTGGTCGATTACGCCGACACCTTGGCGGTGAAAAACCAGCACAGTTTGCAAGGTGAACCCATGGCCTTGATCACGCGTGCGCTCAAGCTGGAGCCGGACCATATCAAAGGCCTCGCGCTGGCAGGCGCCGACGCCTTTGAGCGCAAAGATTTTGCGCTGGCGGTGAAATACTGGAGCCGTATCGAAGTGGTCGGCTCGCCAGACAATGCGCTGGTGCAGCGTGTGGCCGCCAGCTTGCAAGAGGCACGCAAACTGGCGGGTCTGCCCGCACAGACGACGCCCGCAGCTGCGCCATTCAAACCGTCGGCCACAGCCGATGGGGGTGCTGCCGCTGCGGGTGGGCCCTCGGTGAGCGGCACCGTCAGTTTGTCGCCCGAGCTGCGCGCCCAGGCCAAGCCCGAAGACTTTGTGTTTATTTTTGCCAAAGAGGCTCCCAATGGCCGCATGCCTTTGGCCGCCGAGCGCAAGCAGGTCAAAGACCTGCCCTATAAATTCACCTTGGATGACAGTAAATCCATGTCGCCGCAAGCGCGCTTGTCTGGCGCCACGCAAGTGGTCATTAGCGCGCGTATCAGCAAAAGCGGCAATGCCATCGCCCAGCCTGGCGATCTGCAAGGCCAGTCAGTTCCCGTGGCGCTGGGCACTAAAGATCTGCGGATTGATATCCGCGAGATGGTGAAACCCTAAATCACCCATCCGCTTGATGCCCTCGTAAAACGCGGCCGTCCTAGGCACATCGCGTAGGAATTTGCAGTCAGCCTATTTGGCCAGGCAAGTCCAAAAGGGATCGTTCCAAGTCCCATGTCCCCTGCAAACGTCGATTCTGATCGGCCGCAAATATCAGGGTTTACCCTAGAAATTGATATCTGTTGTAAATTTTAATTGACATTAATCTATGTCAATGTAACGATGCACCTATACAAGATAAGGTTATCGTATTCCGACAGCGAACCCTGGCGCTGAGTGCTTTTTAGAGCCCGAAAGGGGTGCAAAGGGTGTGCTGGTCACCGCATTTTTTTGGTAGGTCTTATGGGGTAGGTTTTCTGAAATATCGAGCGTAATAGGAGGTAATGTCATGATTCGGATGGTCGTTACATTTTTAGTTGCCATGGCAACGGTCCTGATACTGTTCTTTGCCTACCAAAATCACACCATCAGTGTGCAAACGGGCTACCGGGGAACGGGCCAGTTTGTGCTCTACCAACCTAAAGCGCTACCAGCCAGCGTTCAGTTGAACTCCATACCCGAGGCCGAACCCATTGACCCGCCTGACCCGGATCTACCAAAGGTAAGCGAGGAGTACGAAAACGTGCAGGTCCTGAACGACCTGACCGTGCTGGAATTTTCAAGGCTGATGGGGGCACTATCAACCTGGGTTGCCCCCGAGCAGGGATGTGAGTATTGCCATAACACGGAAAATATGGCCTCCGATGAAAAGTACACCAAGAGAGTGGCGCGGACGATGCTCAAAATGACCCGTCGTATCAACACCGAATGGAAATCCCATGTCGCTGAAACGGGGGTCACCTGCTGGACTTGTCATCGTGGTCAGCCCGTGCCCTCGGGAGATTGGTACACCACCGCCAAATCGGATCTACCACCTCCTATCCTTGGCAATAAAGACTACCAAGGCAGGCCTGGGGTGGCCAATATCGCGAACTCTTCGCTGCCCTACGATCCACTGACCCGATACCTTATTGACGATAACGATATCCGGGTGCAGGGCATCGTAGCGATGGCTGGCGCGAACCCGTATCCGCACAATGGGGTCAAAAAGGCAGAAACGACCTACGCCATGATGATGTACTTTTCCAAATCCTTGGGGGTAAATTGCACCTACTGTCATTCGACGCGCGCATTTGGCAGCTGGCCCGATAGCAGGCCAGAGAGGGCTACCGCATGGTACGGCGTGCGAATGGTGCGTGATTTGAATACCGCCTACCTTCAGCCCCTTGCAGGCCTTTTGCCTGATTACCGCCTCGGAGAGCATGGCGATGGGCCCAAGGTCGGTTGTGCTACCTGCCACAAAGGAACCTTCAAGCCACTCTTAGGGAAAAGCATGAAAGAGGACTACGAAGAGCTTTGGCGACCCGGTGGGCCGCAAATCGATACCGGCTATGTGTCCCCGCCCCTGGTCGATGTGAAAAATCCGGTAGTACCTCCTGCTAGCTTGGTCAATGGCCTCTATTGAAGCCGTTCATCCGATGCATAAGTGGCATGTCAGGGTTGCCGCCGCCGCAGCGGCCGTCCTGCAACTGCTAAAGCGTGAGCCAGTGAATGCAAGCCCCGCAGTGACGAACACTTGCTACAGCTTTGTCACGCCGCAGGAGGCCATCCATGTCGCATCAGTCCATCAATACGATGCCGCCGAGCGGACTTACAAAACCGTTCCTGGCGCTGGTGGTGTGTCGGCCGCTGCGAACCCGCTGGCGGCCCGCTATGCGCTCGCGTAGGCAGAAAATATCTGGGCGGACACCCTTGGCTAAGTGCACACCTCGCGCGTTGGGTCTGCGCTATGGGCCGTACGGCCAGGCCTCACTTCTTTCGCTTCAGCGCCATGCCCGGCAATGCCTCGCGCAGCGCGAGCATCTGATCGATCTTGCTCTGTCCGTTCAGCTTGAGAAAACGCTCAAACGCGACCGCCATCTGAGGCAGGGGTTTAATCGCCGGCGAGTACACGACGAACCAATCCCGCGCGATGACGTTGCCCTCCATGGGCAACAAGGTGAGCAAGCCAGCTTTCATTTCCAGAACGCAGGTGTGCAGTGGCAGATAGGCCGGACCAAATCCGGCCATGCACATCTGCTTGATGGCTTCATTGCTGGCGAACTCAGAGCCGATGCGCGGGGTATGACCAGCTTCCCGGAACAGCCGCGTCAATGTGGCGCGCGAGCCGGAGCCGCGTTCGCGCACCAGCATGGGCTCTTTGGCAAGCCTGGCCATGGTCAGCTTACTTTCTGCAATCAGCGGATGACCAGGTGCAGCCAGAAAACCCATCAAATTTTTTGCAAATCGCGTCGATGTCGGCTTGAGGCTTTCCGGCGGGTCACCCATCACAGCGACGTCGATTTCCTGCGACTCCAGGCTTCGCACAATTTCATCGCGATTGCCCACATGCAACTTGACCTTGGCCTTGGGATTTTCGTTGGCGTAGGCCACCAGCAGGCTGGGCAACCAGTATTCAGTGGTGGCAACTGCACCCACGCGCAAGGTTCCCAAAAAGGCGCCCGCATACGTATCCATGTTCTCGCCCATCTCGTTCCACAGCGCAATGACGCGCTCGGCGTAATCCTGCAGCATCACGCCTGCTTCGGTAAGGCGTACGCCCCGACCGGTGCGCATTACAAGTGGGGTGCCCAGCGTTTCTTCTATAGAACCGATCTGGATCGAAATCGCCGACTGTGTCAGGTGCAGCACTTGGGCCGCCTGCGAAATACTGCCCAGCCTTGCAACGGTGTGAAAGGCGTAGAGCTGCTTGAGCGTTGCGATCCTAGAAAGCATGGAATGATATTAGCTTTAACAAATGCCATTGTCAAAATTTTTAACTACTCAATATCCACTTGCCTCCTTACACTTCTGCTCAAGTTAGATCGCAAGAAAGGCGAAAGCAAGACTTTCCCTCACCAATCCACACAGACGCGGGAGTCGTTAATCCGATGGGCAACAAGCTGATTAGGACGGTCGAATACGGCTCCTGCCAAGACTTGGCAAATTGCGCTTTTGCGGACGCTGTGCTGTGGCGCTTGGTTGGAGCTGGTCTGACACTTTCTTCTCCGCGTACGCGACGCGTCTCACGCTCCCGTCTAGGGGCGTCCCCTTCAATATTTGGCATTCGCCGCATGCGATCCTTTATGGCTTTGAGCCAACCGGTGGGAGCCTTGTTCCCCGCTTTGGCGAACCAGCCACGGCAATCCCCTTTTAAAGATTACCCTTAACCAAACTAACGGAGACATCCCGATGACTGAAAGACAAAACATGAACAGAAGATCCATGTTGGCCCTCACCGGCAAGGCAGGACTCACCACATTGACGGCGCAGGCCATTGGCGTCAATCTGGGCCTGGTTGGCGTCGCCGGCGCTGCACAAGCTAAGGTCGAACCTTTCCGCTTTGCCATCATTAGCGACCCCCATCTTTACAGCGGCACGGACCATGTCTTTGACAGGCAATTGGAAGATGCTGTTGCGCAAGTGAACGGACTGAAAAAGCAGCCTGACTTTGTTCTCGTGACGGGGGATGTAGCGCATCATGGCGAGAGGGATCAAATGGAAAAGGGCAAGCGCATCCTCTCCGCGCTCAAGGCTCCATTGCGATCCATTCCGGGCGAACACGACTGGTACCTCGATATGGGCGCTTCTTGGCGCGAGAACTTCGGTAAAGAGACTTGGTCATTCAATCACAAGGGCGTGCATTTCATCGGTCTTAATTCGATTCTGGTCCCCGATTTCTGGACCTCTGCGAAGCTGAGCGCCGAGCAGCGGCGCGACTGGTTCATGCCATTGAACAGCCCGGTACCTGGCGTTTGGGGTTGTGGCGAGCAGCAGCGCGAGTGGTTGAAAAAGGATGTGGCCAACGTCGACCCCGCAACGCCCGTCGTAATCTTTACCCATTCACCCTTGTGGGATTACTACCCGCGCTGGAACTTCCAGGTCTCCGATTCCAAGGAGATCCGTCAGATCTTGGGCAAGTTCGCTGCCGTAACGGCCTTCCACGGACATGTGCACCACACCGTCTACAACAAAATTGGCAACTTGACCTCCATCGGCACCATGAGCACTTCGTGGCCGTGGCCCTACCCGCCGGTTAAGTTGCCCTACCCCGAATTCCAGCAAAACCGAGCCGACCCGTCCAACACCTCCGACGGCATGGGAAGCGCGGCCATTGACCTCGACCAAAAGGGTGCTTCCTTTGTCAATTACCAGCCCTTTGCCGACTCACTTCCGCCCAAGATCAAGAATGGCTTCAAAGCTTAAAAGGAGATACGACTATGAAGATTCAATCCATATCACTGCGGCGCTATGTGGCGCCGCTGTTCGCCCTAGCGGTGGTAGCCACCGCCACGCTGGTAACTGCGCGTGAACCATTTACCAAGGATGAGCTCAAGGCCATGGATGACAAGTTGACGCAGTCCGCCAAGCGTGGCTACGACATGTGGTACGGCGCCCGAGCCGACATGTCGAGCAACGGTCTGGCCTGCGCCAATTGCCACCCTGACGCGGCGGCCACCAATCCGCAGACCTTCCCGAAGTACATGCCCCAAGCCGACAGGGTTATGGCCTATCGGGAGATGGTGAATTGGTGCATCGAGAACCCACAGGCCGGCAAGGCATTGGATGTCAGCAGCGTCGACATGGTTGCACTGGAATCCTATTCATACTATTTGCACCGCGGCGTAGCCATCCAGACGGGCTTGCAAACCCGCCAGACAGCGGGTCCCGAGCCTAAGAGCGCTCGCGGCCTGAATGTCAAAGGCACCGGAATTGGCTTTGATAAGTGAGCGTCCAAGTTTAGGGGGCTGGGCGCATTGGACTCTTTGTCTGATGGCCCAGCTAACGCTGGCGGGCGCGGTATCGGCGCAGGGGGCCACGCTCCAGCAAACGTGTGTCGCCGCCAACTCAAACCTGCCGTTGACCCGCTTTCAGGATAACGGAGATGGCACCGTCACGGACGTCAATTCAAAATTGATGTGGATGCGGTGTCCAAGTGGACAACGATGGATCGACGCACGGTGTACCGGCCAAGCGACAAGCTACAACTGGGCCGCTGCAGTCCGCCAGGCTGATCAGATCAGTAGCAATGGCGAGGCCTTCTTTAATGATTGGCGAGTTCCGGCTTTGCGCGATTTGGCAACGATCACGGACCGGGGCTGCAAGAACCCGCGTACCAACCTGGTGGTATTTCCTGGAACACCGCCAAGCGCATTTTGGTCGTCCACTGCCCGACCTGGCGGGAAGTCCGAGGATCTTGCCTTTGCATTGAGCTTCGGTGTGGAGGGTGTTCTGGCGGCGCGAAAGGATGAGCGCTTCTACCTGCGGCTCGTTCGCAATGCGATGTAAGGGGCGCGCCAAGTGCTTGCTGAATTCAGTTTAGGACGCCGACAGTTGCTTCTCACAGCAGGTGCTTGGACGGCAGCAAGCGCAACAGGTGCTGCGCAGGTCGCCAGTGTGAAGGCACTGCCAGACCTGGAACTGGCGTTTGCAGCACGCACTTTTACCGAGGCGATCGGTGCGCTCGGTGGCATGCCTGAGGCAAGCGCACAGATAAGCTTGGACTTGCCCCAACTTGCAGAAAACGGAGCGCTCGTGCCGATTACCGTTCGAAGTCAGTTGAGAGGCACCCGGGACATCCTGATCTTGGTCGATGTCAACCCTCAGCCATTGGCGGCTTGTTTCAGCTTCCCCGATGGCACCGAAGCCTATGCAGCGACCCGTATCCGTATGGCACATAGCGGCGCTGTGTATGTCGCTGTGCGCACGGAGGAAGGCCTGTTTGCCACCTGGCGTGCAATCGAGGTCAGCGTTGGCGGTTGCGGCTAACACACCCTATTGCTATTGTCGCCATGCCCATGCCCAAGCCCATCCGCATCCGCGCACGTGTCCGCAACGGCATCACGGATGTGATGATTCTGATGCCGCACCCGATGGAGACGGGTTTGCGGCAGGACGAATCGGGGACCACCAAACCCGCGCACTTCATCACGCGCATGAAGGTCACGGTCGCTGAGCGCACCGTGTTCTCTGCCCGCATGAGTTTTGCGGTGGCACAAGATCCGCTATTGAATTTTCGATTCTCCGGCGCGCTCGCCGGGGAGCGACTTCGCGTGGCCTGGACGGATAACCAGGGCGAGGCACGTGTCGATGAAGCTTTGATTACCTAAACCCTTGCACCTTTTGATAACCATGGAGTCTGAAATGAAATTCGATATTCACAACCACAACCGACGTGTATTCATACTGCACACCCTTGCCGGCGCTTGCGTCGCAGCTACTGTGCCCCAGGCCCACGCAGCGACCGACACGGATGCCGTGAAGGAGACCGATGCCTATCCGAAATCGATGGGCTTTCGTTTAAATACGGCTAATGTGGACCAAACCAAGTATCCGCGACACACGCTTGCCCAACGCTGCGGCGAATGCCAACTCTACAGTAGCAAAGCCGGCGATCCGACGGGTAATTGCTCGTTCTTTAAGCGCGTGGTTCCTGTGGACGGTTGGTGCCGCAATTTCAAGCAACGCAAGGCTGCGACTTGACCTTGGTCTCGTACTCTTACGTCCTAGTGCCTGCCCTTTGGTTGGCACCGGTATCGCCAAAATGCAGACTTTTGCGCATTTGATTGAGGCCTCGCAGGGTGGATTTTCTGGTGCACCTGACCTCGCTAGAGGTGACTTCAGTGCGCGTAGGCCCTGCGACTTGCGGTCACAGCATTAACTTAACACCTTCAAAAAAAGCGGCAGTCAGCACCACATAGCGCAGAAATTTTCCGATCAGAATGTAGGCCAGGCAAGGCCAGAAGGGCAACTTGAGCCAACCGGCCAAAGTGCATAGAGGGTCGCCCACCAGGGGCAGCCAGCCAAGCAAACAGGCTTTGGGGCCCAGGCGGTGCAGCCAGCGCAGGACGCGTGTTTGGACAGAGGCATTGCTAGCCTGCGGTGCAAGATGACTGGCGCCGCGCCCCATGGCGTAATCCAGGGCGCCACCCAGGGTGTTGCCCGCGGTAGCCACGGCAATCACGGGCCAAAATTGCGCGGGGTTGAGGTGAATCACACCGAGCACTACCGGCTCCGAACCCATGGGCAGCAGGGTGGCCGAAATAAAGGACACTACAAAAACCGTGGACAGACCATAGGCCGGCAGGGCCAGCAGGTCCAAGAGCGATTGCATCCATATTTCCATTGTGCGGTCAGTATAGGTAAGGGGCGCATCCGGCCTGACAGTGTGCTGAAATTTTAGGCATATAGAATGGTCCCCCGCCCTCGCTAAACCCCTAGTGTGCGCGGCCTTGAAGCAGTCCCCACCCCTCATTTTCAACATGCAAATCGGTCCTTACGCATTGGAAAATCCGGTGTTCGTCGCGCCTATGGCCGGCGTGACGGACCGCCCCTTTAGGCAGTTGTGCAAGCGCCTGGGCGCGGGCTATGCGGTCAGTGAAATGGTCACTTCGCGGCGCGACTTATGGGATTCACTTAAGACTTCGCGCCGCGCCAACCACGAGGGCGAACCTGGACCGATCGCAGTGCAAATCGCAGGCACCGATGCGGCCATGATGGGCGACGCGGCGCGCTACAACATCGACCGTGGCGCGCAAATCATCGACATCAACATGGGTTGCCCGGCCAAAAAAGTGTGTAACAAATGGGCCGGTTCCGCGCTGATGCAAGACGAGGCTTTGGCGCTGGAGATCATCGAGGCCGTGGTGCGAGCCAGCGCTGCGCACAGCGTGCCGGTTACGCTCAAAATGCGTACCGGCTGGTGCCAAAGCGAAAAAAATGCCTTGTCGATTGCGCTGGCTGCGCAAAGCGCAGGTGTCGCTATGGTCACGGTGCATGGCCGTACGCGCGAGCAAGGCTATCGCGGCCAGGCTGAATACGAGACTATCGCCGCAGTGAAGGCCGCCCT